>DASVQJ010000001.1:0-2222 GCA_036389235.1 Pyrinomonadaceae bacterium
CGCAAGGCCAAACACAAGCGGCGCCCCGCCGACGGCGATTGACGACCGCCGCCGGGCGCGAACGCGCGCCGCCGCGAGGCCGAAAGACGCGGCGGACAACTTTTCTCACGCGCGGGCAAATTTAGACTTTCAAAAGTCGCGGGTTCGTGCTTAATATATCCGCGCAAGTAGGCATCCCTTCGCCGTCATACCAAAATCTCTGAGGAGGCTTCAGTAATGACTTATGTCGTATGCGAACCGTGTGTGAACTGTCGCTACACGGACTGCGTGGTCGTCTGCCCCGTCGAGGCGTTCCACCTGGATGACAACGCCGTGTGGATCAACCCCGAGACCTGCATTGACTGCGACGCGTGCGTCCCCGAGTGCCCCGTCGAGGCCATCTTCGCCGAGGACAAGGTGCCGGACGAGTGGCAGCACTACACGGCCATCAACGCCGAGAAGTCGCTGAGCGGCCTGCCGATCATCAGCGAGAAGCTCGACCCGCTCTGCTAGGAGACGCGTGAAGGGAGAACGAGGGGGACGTTGGCTCGGCGCCCTGGCCGGCCTCGCGGGGCTGACCGCGGGGGCGGTCGGGGCGGCGCTGCTGTTGCGGCGGAGGGGCGGGGGCGAGAAGTCGAAGTCGATCTACCCCGAGTACAACCGGCGCGACGCCGACCGCTGGGCGCGGCCCGGGATGCCCGTCACCTTCCGCGCGGAGCTGATGCCCGGCCGCAGCCGCGCCGAGCGCACCTTCCACGTCTCGGAAGTCCTCCCGGGCGGCCGCGTCACGCTCGAAGAGTTCACCGGCGACCACGCCGAGCCCGAGTTCGAGCCCATACGCTAAGGCGGCCCCGCGTGAAGTACGCCGGGCCGCCTTAAGTATCTTCATCTCAAAATGTCCCGCCCTACCGCGTGAACTCCTCGCGCCCGACGGCGTAGATGACCACCCTCGTCCCGAAGACCTCCCACTCGCCTTCGGGTTTCTCGCCGAGCCTCTCCGCGACCCGGACGGAGTTGACGTTCTCGGGCGCGATGAGGCTGATGACGCGCGTCTGTTCGAGCTTCGTGAACGCGTAGTTCATCGAGGCCCGCGCGGCCTCGGTCGCGTAGCCGCGGCCCCAGAAGCGTCGGCGCAACGCCCAGCCGACTTCGAGCCCGGGCCAGCCCTCCGGGCGCCAGCACCCGACGCGCCCGACCATCTCGCCGCTCCCCTTCTCCTCGACCGCCCAGAAGCCGTAGCCGCGCAGGTGCCAGTGGCCGAGCACCATCGCCATGTTGCGCCAGGCTTCGGCGCGCGACATCGGCTTGCCGAGGAAGCGCATCACCTCCGGGTCGGCGACCATCTCGGCGTAGGCGTCCGTGTCCGACTCGCGGAACATGCGCAGGACGAGGCGTTCTGTCTCCATCGCGTCTTTCACCATTCGTACTCGCGGCCCGGCTCCATCGCCGAGAGGCGCGGGACGCCGAGCGCTTCGAGCTCTTCGACGAGCTGACGGCGGAAGGAGGGCTTGAGGTGCATGGCGAGGATGTCCATGCCCTCGTGCGTGAGCTTGCGCAGCTCCGCCCCGAGCGCCTCGGGGGTGAGGTGGCCGGACACGTCCGCGAGCTTCCCGAGGGAGTTCGGGAACGAAGCCTCGATGAGCAGCGCGTCGAGGCGCGGCTCGCGGTTGACGACGTGCCAGAACTCCTCCGTGGCGGAGGTGTCGGAGCTGAAGCCGATGGTGCGCGCGCCGTCCGAGATGACGAGCCCCACCGTCGGGACGATGTGCGAGACGGCGACGGCCTTCACCCGCAGGTGCGCGACGGGGAACTCCTCGCCCTCCTCGAAGGGCACGAACTGCATGACGCGCGTCCGCCCGTTGTCGAAGTTCTGGAAGGGCGGGTAGACCGTCCCGTTGAACACGTCGCGGACGAGCAGCCCGCAGACCTCCGAGGTGGCGTGGACGCGCACGGGCTCTTCGAGGAAGCCGAAGAGGTCGTCGACGAAGATCGGGAGCGTCGCGACGTGATCCATGTGCGGGTGCGTCACGATCACGTCGCGCACGCGCGCGCGCTCCTCGGCGCGGAGCCCGATGGCGATGCTCCCGGCGTCGATGCAGACGCGCCCGTCCACCACGAAGCAGCTCAAGCGCTGCTCCGGCGAGGCGCGCCCCTCGGCGTCAATCGTGCTCGGCAGGAGTTTGATCTTCACGAAGACCGGGTGTCGGGTGTGGGGGGGGGGGGGGGGGGGGGGGGGGGGGGGG
>DASVQJ010000002.1:0-77372 GCA_036389235.1 Pyrinomonadaceae bacterium
GGCTGGCGACCTCCGCGAGGGTATGGTCGCCGCTCAGTGCTGCTTGCAGCACCCGCTGCCGCAGGTCGAGCGAGTAGGCTTTCATAGCCTGTAAAGTTAAGGCTTCGGCTTCTATTCACTCAAGCGCGAACCGCTGTAGTACCCGGAGAAGGCCGACGTGGAATTCGTCGGTCATATAACCTTCAAGTATTTCCAGGTATGTCGGCTCTCTACTCACGACTCGGCGCCAGCGCCTCCCTTAGCGCTTCCCTTCCCTGCCTTAATGCGCCCGCGACGGTTTGCGTCGGCCGTCATGATGCGGCGTCTCTCACTCAACTGGAAGGCTCTTCCCCGCCGGCGCCCCCGCGGAGGCGCTTCAACAACTGCCGGATGGGTCGCACGTCGTGGACGGGTCGCGCCGATTTCAGATAAGCCTCCAGCTTTTCGAGGCGCGGGGGTAAGGCGTCACGCTGGGGCATGTCGGCCACCAGCCCCGCGCGTTCGATGAGCGTCTCCATGACAGCCAGCCCGCGGTCCAGAAGCTCTTTGATGAAGGCGAAGTCTTTCTCCCTCCCGGCCATCAGCTTGCTGACGCAGGTGTCATGTACCTCAAGGCAGTACGCGCGCAAGGTTCCGGCCTCGTCCGCCAGAGGCACGAGCCGCTCCTGCCACCCCGTGGGCAGCACGACCGTGGCGAGGCCGACGGCGTCGGCATAGTAGCCGTGCGTCTCCTGAAAGGTGCTGGCGAAGCCGATCTGCTCGATGACGGCGCGGAAGGCCGGCGGGCCGGCTGCGAGGAGTAGGAAGTCACACTCGACGGATCGTTTGACGATGTCGGGGACGTGAGAGGTGACACCGTAGAGGGACTGCGAGCCGACGATGACGGGGAGTTCGACCCCGGCTACGAGTTTAACGCGCTCGGTCAGGTCAAACAGTTGCTCTCTGTTCACAGGCGGCGAGTATCTCCAATCGCTCCTCAGATGAGATCACGCCGACGAAAGGCGAAGACGACCTCAAGCGCTGCCCCTCGTCGGAGACGTCGGTGATGACCTCGACCAGCCGGTTTACGTCCGCTTCGTCGAGAATCCGCCGCCATTCATCCAGAGACGCCAGCTCCCCCGGTCCGAAGGCGTCGCCCTCCGTCCATCGATCGAGGTTCCGGCGGGCATGCTCCAACACGGCCGAGGGCTCGGCGTGCAGGCGGTCGGCGACCGCCCGGTGATAGGCCCGCGCGAACTCGTCCAGGAAGGCGTGCGAGCCGAGCGGGCTCGCGCTTCCTTCGAGAACAGCAGTGACGGCTTCCTCAGTCTTCATGCCTGACTTCCAGTATAACTCTTATCGGCGGTGCTTGAGGGGTTCGGTACGGAGAGTCCTCTGTCATCGAAGTTTGCGGTGCTCGCACCGTTTCACACCCTTCGCGGTTCCCTCCGGGTAGTAGAAGCCGGTGCCCATGCAGTCCGGGCACTGCGAAGCATCACCTTTGAAATTTTCTTTTAATACCCTTTCTTTATTGGGTGCCGTATTGGACGGGCTGTTCTTATTGGACGCCCTGTCCTGGTTGGTCAGCCTGTCCAGATTGAACACCCTGTATTCGATTCCCTGCTCTGCGCCGCCGAACCGTCGATCCGTCTTCTCAATGAGCCCCTTGCCAATAAGCTTCTTGACTGCCCGGCGCATGGAGGTCTCGGGCACGCCACTTCGTTCTGAGAGTTTTGGGTTGGAAATGAAGCAGACTTCGTTACCCCACCCCCAACTCAATCGGTAGAGCTGGACGTAGACGGCCTGCTCGTCCGCCGAGAGCCAGCGTGGCAAGTGGTCGGTATACCGGTGTGGGAGCTGCGTATGGCCCCGTACTTCGGGGATAGCATCGAGTAAATTTGGCCTGTCCTCTATGGACGGGCTGGCCATTCTGGCCGGGCTGTCCGAAGTGGGCGGGCTGGCCACTGGCAGGGGAGGGGGCTGTTCTGTGGGCAGGCTGGCCTCTGCGACCGGGCTGTCCACTTTGGACGGAGCGTCTACGATGGTCGGCCTGTTCAAAGTGGACGGACTGACAATATTGGACGGGCTGTCCTCTGTGGACGGGCCAGCTGTAGATTCTTCGGTTTTTTGGCGTCCGCCGGGCGGCTCGTTCAGGATTTTGGTGAGAAACCTGCTCATGCCGCCTCAGCCTTTGCTATCTCAACCGCCGCGTCTTCGGCCGCCGGATCGATGTATTCGAGCGTTACTTTCGTCTCCTCGTTAATGTTCATGTAGTCGTAAGCTTTGTCGCAAATCTTGAGGACGTGACGGGGTACGCCTTTGGTGATCTCCCAGATACGGTCAAGCGCCTCATCGGCGAAGGGGTTGGGAATCTCGGCGACCTTACACCGGTGGTCAATCATCTGGCGCATCTCGCGGTCAGTGAGGGGGTTGAGGAGCGCGTAGCTGTGAATCCTCGATTTGATGGCCTTGTTCCGCTCGGCGTCGAGCCTTGTTTTGAGTTCGAGCTGACCGGAGAGGACGATTTGAATCAATTTCGCATTGTTGGTCTCAAAGTTGAGAAGGGCGCGGATGCCTTCGAGAAGGCTATTGGTAAGAAGCTGTGCCTCGTCAATGAAGATAACGACATTGCGCCCGGCCTGGTACTCCCCGACTAAAAACTCTTGGAGCTTGTCCTGTTGCTCAAGGAGCGACCGGCGGGGTTCGATGCCGAAGTCCGCACAGATCGCCTTCATCATGGAGAAGAGAGAGGGGAACTGCGGCGTAGGAATAAACGTAGCCGTGACAGTGCTTTGCGCGTCGAATTCGCCGTAGAGGAAGCGGACGATAGTAGACTTACCCATCCCGGCATCCGCAAGAATTGCCACCAATCCCTGACGCCTATTTATCGTCCCACGCGCCTGATAGAGCACAGCTTTGAGGTTCGGCGTGATAAATAACGTATTTGGGTTTGGTGAGATGGAAAATGGGTCTATAAGCGTCTCGGGAGTCATAGAACCGCCTTATATCACGCGTAGCGGTTTGAAACAACGTAATTTTCGACTTTTCTTGCCGAAGTCTGTTTATTCGTAGCACAGTCGCGAAAAACCCGATAGAACTCCAGTATCCGAGGGGCAGATCCCGCTGTTGTTCTATGAGGGATTGGAATGGGTCGGGGGAGAACTCCTACCGCCGAACCTCGAAAGCCGTGTTTCACGCGAGAGCAGGTTCCGTAACTTGGAGCTGACACAGGTGATTTCTTCCCGCGTATAGCGCACTGGCCATTCCCGCTTCGTCTCTGAGGGCTAGCGAGTGTAGAGGCTGCGGACAGAGTTGAGCTGAGAGGATAAGTTTTGTGAGGGCGCGGGATGAGGTCGAAGAGAGAAACGCACAAGCGGCGAGGTCGTGCTCGACCGCGGCAGCAGAGGCAGTGGGTCCGCCGTGCGAGGTCGGAAATATGCGTCGCACATCGGTTTGGTTATGGCCTTCTCAGCGGATCATGTTTCACGCAAGAGAGAACATACGCATATTTACCCATCGAATAGATAATAATAGCAGGATTCAAGACATTAGGTTACACGAAGGCTCAATTTCTGTAACCTAACGAATGGGTCAAGATATAGTCCACGGACAAGCTCTGAAGTTGACCTAATCGGCTTTCGTACCAAGCTCATTCAGCCGGCGAGTTGAAACCGTTCCGACTCGCCAGCACAGCTACTCGAACTTACGACAGGCTGACGCCGCGCCCCGTCGGCGGCTGATGAAAATTCGCAGTGTTGAAGTGTGAAGATGAATCTCACCCCCAACCAGCCTTCGCCAAAGGCGATGAATTGTAACCAGCCAATCAGGGGCAGCGCCCGAACGGTCTGGCTTTACCTGAGAGGCGTCGCGCTCGGGACGAATCCGCCGACTCTTCGTTTTCAAGTGTCCCGCAGGGAGATAAAAGAGGGGACGGGCATCGGCTCATATAACACGATAGACGAGGCGGTCGCCGCGCTGGAATCTTTCGGCCTCCTGCGCCGCCACTTGGAGCCCGGGTCGAATGACGGCCATCAATATGAATTACTCTCGCTGGAGGAAAGCCCGGCGCCAGCCGTCACCGTGACGACAATAATCTCTTCTCTCAGGCAGCTCGCGGACTGCGTAGAGCGTCACGGCCCAACCCTGACCGGGGAACAGATAATCCAGTGATCTAAATTGGCGCACAAGGCCCGGAGACTTCTCTCCGAGTCATAATGTGCTGGTAGGCGGATGAATTTACCACCACACTAGTCACGCCGCCTGAATAATAAACAACCCAAAAGTCTCACTTAGGGTCGGAGAGGATTTTCAAATCGGCCTCCCAGTCCTGATAGATGTACGTCCTCTCGGCGAGGTAACTCGTGCTGACATTTGATTTTTCGATGTCCCACCCGAGGACCGCCAGAATCAACCGCTCGACGATCCATCTCAGGTGCTCTCCGGCTGCCACCAGGGCATGACGGTGTTGGTGGGTGAGGTGCTCGCCATGTACCAGCTTGTTTCTGATGGTCGAGAGGGACCAGCCTTTCCCACTTTTAGTGATAGGCCAGAATTCATCTAAATCTACGGAATACGCCTCACACATCCTCTCCAACGCGGTGCGGAACGAGACGCGGTTCAACCCCAGCAGGTTGTCGAACAATAAGCCCCTCTTAACCGGGTCGTTTTTCAAAAGCGGGTGCTCACTTAAAAACTTCTTAGTGTCCTCGATGATTTGATTTCTCGCCTTCCATTTACCGCCTTTGCCGCTTTCGTCCGAGGGGAAGACGAATTCGAGCCTGTGCTCCGGCCTGCGGCGGAAATAGAGCACCAGCGATTCGAGGGCCTCGTACAGGGTTACGAACGAGCCTTCGGGGCTGCGCCGTTCGTCGGGGATCGTGTAAACGATGGCTTGGCGGAGGTAGTCTCTCGGCTCCACTTTATAAAAATTCCTGTAGGCAGACCTGACGAACTGCTTGAAATTTGAGTAATCAATGAGCCAGTCGTCTCGATCCTCTGGGCCGCCTGCGGGGATGCCAATGTCTCTCCTGTAATACTCAATTCTATAGCCCTCGGCGTTGGACACATCCCACCTGGCACAGACACACGGCCTTCTTGAGGCGAACGAGACGAGCAGTAGGAGGTCGTCGAGACAGTCCAGTGTCGCGCGGTCCATGACCGTTATGTCATGGCCCCGCTCCTGCCTGTACTCGGCGACCAACTCCGAAGAAGTTACATCATCGCCGTCCTCGTTCTCCCAGTGGATGTAGCGCTTCTTGAAATCTAACCGCAGGACATTTTTCAAGGTGAAGGTATGCTTCCATCGTCCCGTTTTAACCGAAACCCTTCCACTCGGATGACGGCCGATTATTTGGCCCGGAGTCAGTACCTTGCTGGGCGTTAACCAGAAGACGCCGTAGATTTTCTCCGAGACGGGGGAAGTTGTTTTGGCCCGGGTGTGAATTACCTTCAGATCAGTCGGCTCGCAAAACATTACGTACTCTGATAACTCCGGGCCCCAGCGACGGCCCTCCCCGCTCAGGGAGTAAGCTTTGTCCGCGCGGATAGTCGTTACGGCGCCGTTCGGGTGCTCAATCTCTCCGAATATCGAGAACTCGAACATGGAGTCCAGCAGTCGCTCTTGTTCGGGATTCGGAAGAACGTGAAGCGCAACGAGGTCGGCCACCTTTCGGGGCAGGTACACCTTGCACGGAACACGCTCCACCACCGAGTCCCCGAATCTTATGGTGGTAAAGAGGAAGTAGTTTTCTCTCTTGATCTCTTGCATATCATCACCGCGTAGCGGCCGGGTGGCTCACGAGGGAATTACCTAAACCCCGCGCAGCATTACTTAATCTTCCGCGTTTTCTTGACTTAAGAATTGCAAACCTATCGTTCCGCGCGCACGCGCAGACTGGCCGCTGTCATAACGGTTATGCGCGCCAGTAATTTTCCCTGCCCATGATACGGCAGACCCTCGGCTTGATCGGTAGGTTGTGCCAGTTACCGTCGTGGCAGCAGCGCAGGTGGCAGTCCACGCACACGTCCAAGCGGTCGGAGTCGTCCGCGCTCCCCCGCGTGTGATGTGCCTCAATCGCGTAGCCGTACTGGCCGCAGCACTGGCAGTGCTTGCTCTTTTTGGCGGTCCTCGCGAACGGCCTTCTCTTGCCGGCGTAAGGGCAGGTTCTTACGTTGTGGGCCAGTGAGCCGCATACTCCGCATGCCACGATGACACCTCGTCACGTCGAACGGCCACGGGCGGCAGCGCCCGGCCCGTCCGAAAATGAAGCCCCAAGGGGTTCAATCCCTACCGCCGCCCGGCGCCGAACATTTACGGTAGAGCCGGAGGGAAGCCGTAAGCGTCTTTCGCTAACAGCCTCTAGGGTTACTCCTCCTCGAAGCACAAATCAGCGATCTGATCACTGAATGGTAAGCACTTCATTCAAGCAGGTCGTGTAGCGCCTGGACCGCCGCAGGAATTTCGTCTTCCAGCGACCCTCCCGCGCCACCCCAAGCCGCACGGTGTCGCGACCGTGGCGGCGGTTGATCTCGTCCACGGCCCTCATCACGCGGCGCGAGCGCTCGAAGTCGGCGTCGCCGAACAGGTGCATCGTGAGACAGTCGGCCGGGATCAGGTGGCAGAGCACCACCCCTGCCTTCTTATACTTGTAGCCGGGGCGGTAAATCCGCTCAAGCCCCTTGAGCGCCCAGTCGAGCAGCTCCTCCGTCGAGTCGGTCGCGCAGGCCAGCTCGTGGGTGGCGCTGTTGCCGTAGCGCGGCTGGTCGCCGAAGCGGCTCGTGTTGATGAAGACCGTCACGGCCGCGGCGGCCATCCGGTGCTTCCGCAGGCGCTCGGCGGCCCTCGTCATGTAGACGCCGACGGCCTCACGCAGCTCGCCGAGCGACTCGACCGTCGCGCCGAAGCTCCGCGAGCATGTCACGGACTTCCGGCCTTGCGGGCACTGCTCCAGCGGCAGACAACTGACCCCGCGCAACTCCTCGACGATCCTCGCGCCGACCACGGTCATGCGCCGGCGCACCCACCGGCGGTCGGCGTCGCGTAATTGTCGGGCGGAGATTATGCCGGCCGCGTTGAGCATCTTCGAGTAGGCCGGGCCCACGCCCCACACGTCGCCCACCGGAGTCTCCTCAAGCGCCCGTGTCTGCTCCGAGAGTCCTGTCAGGTCGAGCACCCCCTGGGTGGCGTCGGGCGACCTCTTCGCGTGGCGGTTGGCGACCTTCGAGAGGGTCTTCGTCGGGGCGATCCCGATTGAGACGGGGATGCCCGTCCACCTCCTGACCTTCTCCCTGACCTCCAGGCCGTACGACCTCAGCGACTCGCCCTCGGCCGGCTCCAGCCGCATGAAAGCCTCGTCAATCGAGTAGACCTCGACCTCCGGCGTGAACTCTTCGAGCGCCTCCATCACCCGCCGGGACATGTCGCCGTAGAGGGCGTAGTTCGACGAGTAGACCGCCACGCCGTGCTCTTCGACGCTCCGCCCGGTCTTGAAGAGCGGCGCGCCCATCCCGACGCCGGCGGCCTTCGCCTCCTCCGAGCGCGCGATGATGCAGCCGTCGTTGTTCGAGAGCACGACGACGGGGCGGCCCAGGAGCATCGGGTCGAAGGCCCTCTCGCACGAGACGTAAAAGTTGTTCGCGTCAACCGACCCGATGGCCGTCTGCATCGACCTCACCAGTGTCTGCCTTAGTGGCGCTGGATTGAGTACATCACCCGCCCCCACACCTCAAAGTCCATCCCCTCCATGACCTCGACGGGGTCGTAGCCTGGGTTTTCCGAGATGAGCACGATGCGGCCGCCCTGCCCGACGCGGAGTCTCTTCACGCAGAGTCCGTCGGCGAGGCGTGCCACCACGATGTCGTCGTCCTTCGTCTCGACCGTCCGGTCCACGACCAGAAGCGAGCCGGCGTGAATCCTCGGCTCCATCGAGTCGCCGGCGACGCGGACGTAGAAAGTGGCGAGGGGGTGCTTAATGAGATCGCGGTTGAGGTCGATGCGCCCCTCTACGTAATCCTCTGCCGGGGAGGGGAACCCGGCGGGGACTCGCCACATGACGACCGGCCTCGAAAGTCTCGTGGAGCGAAGCGGAAGGTAGACCCCGTCTACCGATCCATCCATGACGAATCCCCCAAGCTGAAATATCGAACAAGCATTGTTACCGGAGTCCCGAAAGTGAAACAACGTATAACACACAACACAATTTTGAGCTATAATTTGTTTTCAAGTTTAATGACGAGAGGGGTAGCACTATGTGCGGACGTTTCGCTCAACGCACGCCGGTTAAGAAGCTGGCGAAAGCTTACGGTGTCGAGGACGCGCCGGAGTACGAAGCGCGTTACAACATCGCGCCCACACAAGTGGTATTGGGCGTGCGCCGGACGCCGGGCGGCCGCGAGATGAAGTATCTCAAGTGGGGGCTGGTGCCGTCGTGGGCCAAAGACGCGTCGATGGGCGCGAAATTGTTTAACGCGCGGAGCGAGGCCGTCACTGAGAAGCCCTCCTTTCGCGACGCCTTCAAGCGCAGGCCGTGTCTGATCCCCTCTGACGGCTTTTACGAGTTTATGTGGACATTTCCCCGGTAGGCTTCTCTATTATCTCATCACCGCTTCCGACAGTCACTCACTTTATTGATAAATACACTTCGGCGTCGGTCGTGGCTCGCTTCCGTCCTCTCACCTTAATTGCGCAGACGCGTCTGCGTTTTCACAGCCGCGGCAGCTTCATGAAATATTGGCGCGCCTTCTTCTCGCGACTGTGCGAGACGAGCGCGGCGTAGATGACCGTGTTCTGGATGTTGGCGTGGCCGAGCCAGCCCTGGAGGGACCGGAGGTCGGCGTCGGCGTCTAAGCGGTGTGTGGCGATTGAGTGCTGGAGGACGTGGAAGTGACACTTTTCCAGCGGGAGCCTGGCCTCACCGCCATAGCGCTTCATCAGCACGTCGAGCATCTGTCGGCTGATCGGCAGGTTCCTCGCAGAGGTGAAGAGCACGGGCGAGTCCGTGCCCCGTGCCTTGAGCCACGCTTTAAGCGCTCGGGTCTCGTCTGGCTGGAGCGGATGCTCGCCCGAGAGCGAGCCCTTGAGGCGGTGGAGCATGATCTTGAGCCGCTTCAGGTCGAGGTCTTCGACGCGGAGGAGTCCGCCCTCGCTGGCCCTTAGCCCGTGGCGGTAGACGGTAAGGAAGATAGCCTTGTCCCGCTTGTCAGTGATGCGGGAGAAGAGGCGCTTCGTTTCGTCGAGCGTGAGGAACTTGGTCGTCTCGGTGCGGCGGGCCTTGTCGCCCCTGCGCGCCCGAGGTTCAGGCGCAGGGCTCGTCCCCGTCTTCTTACTCCGGGCGGGAGATTTCGACGATCCTTTGGCGGGCATGGCCGAAGTTTAACATGCCCAAGCATTGGTCAAATCAACCGAAGATCACAATCCGAGCATATTCATTTTGTCTGATGGAGCCGACGCGAGCCTCCGGCGCCTATATGATGACCCGCGAGGATTGGCCCGCCCGCCGACGCAGCCCCGTTACGGCCGTCTCCGGAACCTTAGAGAGGAGCGCCGCAATTGCGTCAGGTGGGGTTAAGTCGCCTGTTCTCAACGTGGGCGGTTCGGATTCCGCAAAATATACTGACCGCTTATCGCTTTTGCGGGGCCGTGAGCCACTTGAAGACGCGCAGCTGCGGTGGCGGCAGGTAAGCCTGAGATGTTTGCTCACCTCCTGCCAGTAGTAGGAGCCGATGCCCGCCAGAGGCAGCCGCGCCCCCTTCGTCTTATTCACGAGCCGCACCCTGCCCAACTCGTCGGCCCGCGGCCGGACGAAGCGGTAGTCGCGCCCCTCGCCCGACCGCGGCTCTAAACTCTTGAATAACGTGTTAAGGCCGAGCTGAGCTGCACCCCGGTGAGACAGGAGACCTACCCGGCGATGGCGAAGCCCGAAGCCCGCGCCCACTGGCAGAGGGCGGCGATCAGGGCGGCGCAGGTCTTCTGTTGCGAGAGGCGGAAGGGGCTTAACAAAGTGGAGAGGACGGGGTATCTTCTGAGCGGTTCATGGCTCTGTCTCCGGTAGAAGTGGTGGCTTGGCAGCTTCACTTCTACCACAGAGCATAAACCCTTTTCTTTTTACCCTCTTAAAAGTGATAAACGGTCAGCAAATAAAAATATTGACAGTGCGCGTGAACCCATGTATATCAAACATGCATCTGTTGTTTCCGGTAAGCGTGCGTCTCACTCCGCAACCACTTTTGCCCTCGTCGGATTCCATTTAAAGCACCAGCCGCCGTCGTAGCCGGCGCCGCCGCCACTCTCGTTGCCTGGTCGCGGCTTACGCCTTTCGCCGGTGGCGGTGGCCGGCCGTCGCGTTCGGCCGCCGAGGCTCGGCAAGACATTAACAGCGCCCGCTCCCGGTCGGTAAGATCTCCGGGGTAAGTCTCGGATCACAGCCACGACCCGACGAGAGGTAAAAGGACATAGCGAGTTCGACGGGGGTTCGCCTCCCTTAAAGCCTTACGTCTTAAATAATTCCTCCGCGGCGCACCCATCAGGCATAAGGAGTTTATATGCCGCCCCGGCCTCCTCTCTCTCACGAATCTCTCCTTGCTCCAGCACGAGCCATCGCGGCCGGGGCGGCGGCGCGGGTCGCGGTCTTACCCGCCCCGGCGACATAGGGCGCGGTCCAAACTCCGTTGGCAGCCGCCTCTGACCGCCTAACCCGGCTCCCCGACACGCAGGTCACTCGCCCTCCCCGGCGATGAGAATTAACCAGAGGGGATACTCACAATGAACAGCAAGAATTTTCCCGCCAACCCCAAGGGTTTCGCGCCGGCGTCTGTCACGAAATTCGTCGCGATTAAGAATCAGATACTGGCCGGGCTGCCGCGCGAGAAATATCATCAGCTATTCTCCCACCTGAGGCTGGTGAAGCTGAGCGAGAATACAGTCCTCTGCGAGCCGGAGGACAACTTCCAGCACGCGTACTTTATAAACAGCGGTGTGGTCTCTCTACTCTCCATTATTAAGGACGGTGACAGCATCGAGGTCGGGAGCGTGGGGAACGAAGGGATGGTCGGCATCTCTATCGCCCTGAGGGAGCCCAAGGCCCCTTACAGGGTCGTGGTTGAGGTGCCCGGCGAGGCGCTCGCGGTGAGCACCGACATCCTCAGGCACGAGTTCGACAAGGAGGGCGAGCTGAAGGATCACCTGCTGCGCTACACGCACGCCTACTCGACCTACCTGTCCCAACTCGGCGTCTGCAACTACTTCCACACTCTGGACAAACGACTCTGCCGCCTGCTGCTGACCACCAGCGACCGCGCGCAGACCGACAGCTTTCACCTGACGCACGAATTCCTCTCGCAGGTGCTCGGCACCGGCCGCACTGCGGTCACAATGGCCGCCATCAGGCTCCAGCGGTCGGGGCTGATCGGTTACCGCCGCGGCCGGCTCTCGATCCTCAACCGCGCGGGCATCGAGGCCGCCTCCTGCGACTGCTATCAGAGTACCAAAGAGGTGTTCGATCGCCTCCGCGCCGACAACTTCGAGGCGAAAGCGAGCCACGGCGCGCGCCGCCCGTAGTGGGGCGCGGGCGGCGCGTGTGTGCGGCGGGCGCGCCCCGCTACGCACTCCCGGGAGTCCCGTGCCAATTTCATAAATTTCATACGAATTATGTCACGCGGTGACAGACCGGCGGGAGCGTTCGGGAATAAATTTGCCGCGCTCTTCTCGACCTCAGCCCAACAGGAGGTCTCTCATGGAGAACGTGCTGGCCCTTCAGTTGTTCCAAGACGACACGAACCTTCCGTGCGTGTCTCAGGTGAGCTGTGACTCCGGCGTAAGCTGCCCCTCCAACACTAGCGGCGGCGGCGGCACCCGCACTGCCACCACGCAGGAAGGCTAGCATCTCCTAAACAGACGGCTCTGAGAGGCGCGCTCCGGCGGATCCTCGGGGTTCCCTCAAGTACCGTCACCCGTTAACAGGCCGAGGGCGGGCGCGGATATAAATCCCCGCCCCTTCCACATCACCCTAACAGGAGGTCTCTCATGGAGAACGTATTAGCCCTTCAGCTGTTCCAAGACGATACCAACCTTCCGTGCGTGTCTCAGGTGAGCTGTGACTCCACGGTCAGTTGTCCTTCCAACACTAGCGGCGGCGGCGGCGGCGGCACTAAACAGGAAACGACGGTGGACGGGTAGTCGGCGTCGGGCGCGAGGCTGCGCCCGCTTAGACCGGGACTCATCCCGGCGCCCCTCCCGGTACCCGAGAAGAGCATGGATCATGGTTCCGGGATGAGTCCACTCTACGTCCGCACGCCCCGAAGGGCGAGAGCGACAACAACCTCCGGACGGGCCGTGTCTGAGGCGGGCGACCCGACGCATACCTGAGCCGTAGACTAAGGAGCGAGCACGCGGCGGCACCGGTTCGGAAAACTAGTCTCCGCGGCGCTCCTCACGCGAGCGGTCTTCTCCCGCAGGTCATAATCAACACCTTGTTGTCCCTGCTGTGCCTATACTGACCAGACAGGAGTGATACCCCTATGAGAAGCGACCAGCCTCGATTCTTCTTCACCTTTCTCGACCGGGAGTATTTCGAAGTCATAGACCACTACCGCCCGACCGACGAACTGATCAGCCTGGTCAGGGGCATGGCCGGTGAGGGCTGGCGGATTAAGCCGGGCGCGTTCTGGACTAACTGCGCGCCCGAGTCATACCAGTACCAGGTGCAGGGCTGGAAGATTCACGTCTCCAGCAACGTCGGCACGGCCGTCGAGCTGTTGCAGCGCATCGTGCCGCTGCTGATCGAGGAGGGCGTCCCCTTCAAGTTCTGCTCAGACCTGCGCATGGTGGCGCTCGGCACCAGCAAGAACTGGCCGCGCACGGGCTCGGGCAAGTTCATCACGATCTACCCGGCCGACCTGGAGCAGTTCAAGAGTCTCATCGAGCGCTGCTACGAGGCGACGAAGGGGTTCGCGGGCCCGTACCTGCTCACCGACCGCCCGTACAAGGACAGCCGGGTCATCTACTACCGCTACGGCGAGCACACGGGGATACAGAAGATCAACTCCCACGGCATGCCCCTCCACTACATACTCTCGCCGGACGGCGAGCCCTACTCGGACGAGCGCGTGCCGTTCTTCCGGCTCCCGCCCTGGGTGACCGACCCCTTCGGGGCCTCGTCCATGCCTTCGAGCAACGGCGGCGAGGTCTGGCTCAACAACCGCTACCGCGTGACGGGGGCCGTCCGGTATTCTAGTTTCGGCGGCCTCTACGCGGGCGAGGACACCCAGACGGGCCAGACCGTCATCATCCGCGAGGCCCGCCCGATGTACAGCGCCGAGCACGACTGGGGCAACGCCGTGGGGCTGCTTGAGAAGGAGGCGCGCATCCTTCAGAAGCTCGGGCCGCTCGGCCTGACGCCGCGCTTCGTGGACATGTTCAAGGAGTGGGAGCACTGGTTCCTCGTGCAGGAGAAGCTCGACGCCGAGTCGCTCTGGGGCTACACGATGAACATCACCTTCGGCGCGGCCGAAAGAACTTCGCAGGAGTTGCTCGACGGCTTCCTCGAAACCGTCCGGGTGCTGGTAGAGGGGCTGAAGGTCGTCCACGAGAACAACGTCGTCCTGCGCGACTTCACCAAGTCGAACGTCATGTTCACGAAGGAGCACCAAGTCAAGTTCATAGACTTCGAGCTCGCCTACGAGACCGACCGCGACGACCCGCCCATCGCGGGCTGGACCGAAGGGTACGCGTCGCCCGAGCAGTTGAGCAACAGCGTGCCGACGCCCGAGGAGGACTACTACGCCCTGGGGAGCCTCATCCTCGACATGATTAACGTCACGGCGTCGGGGCTGCCCCTGAACCGCAAGGGCGTGCTGGCCGGCCTGAACCAGGTCCTGGAAGACTTCGGGCTGCCCCTCGTCTTCAGCGACATCGTGGCCGGGCTGACGCACCCGAACCCCTCGGAGCGCTGGCGGCCCGAGCACGCGCTGAAGGCGCTTGAGGGCGCGCGCGTCGAAGACCCGCACCGCCTGATAGACCTGCCGCCCGGCGACGCGCCGCCGGAGCGCCCGGCCCCCACGCCCGAGTTCAAGGCCGAGCTTCAGGAGACGATCGACGGCGTCAACGACTACATCCTCAAGAAGATCGAGCCGGAGCGCGACGACCGCCTCTGGCCCGCCTCGGCCGAGGTCTTCATCAGCGGGCCTATCAGTTTCCAGTACGGCGCGACGGGCATAGCCTACTACCTCTGGCTCACGACGGGGCGCGTGCCCGACGGCGTCGTTGACTGGATACTCGCGCGGGCCAAGCCCGAACGGTGCTCGCCGGGGCTCTACGCGGGCGTCGCGGGCGTGGCGCTGTTCCTCTTGGAGATCGGGATGGTCGAGCGCGCCAAGGAACTGCTCGCCGCGTCGCGCGACTGGGATCGCGTCCTGGAGACGCCGAGCCTCTACGACGGGGCCGCGGGCTGGGGGCTCACCAACCTGCACTTCTGGCGCGCGACCGGCGAGCAGCGGTACCTCGACGACGCGCTGGAGGTCGGCGAGCACCTGCTGCGGACGGCGACCGAAGACCCAGAGGGGCTGTGCTGGGAGTCGGACAATATCAAGCCCGTCGGCTTCGGCTTCGGCCCGAGCGGCATCGCCACTTTCCTCCTCTACCTGAACGCGGCGCGGCCGCGCGGCGAGTACCTGTCGGCGGTCGAGAAGGCCCTAGACTTTGAGCAGTCAACGGGCGAGTGGGTGTCGCACCGCTTCCTGCTCTACACGCACAAGGAGGCTTCCGTCAGCTCCCCGAAGTCGCCGTCGATGCGCCACGGCACGGGCGGCCTCGGGAGCGCCGCCTTGCGGTTCTACTCGGTCACGGGCGAGCCCCGCTACAGGAAGCTCGCCGACGTCGTGGCCTACGCGTGCAGCAGCAGGTACACCAACAAGCTCTGGCAGGACTACGGCCCCGCCGGGTGGGGTGAGTTCCTGCTCGACATGTACTGGTTCACGGGCGACGAGAACTACCTAAACAACGCCGCGCACCTCGCCGGCCACATCCTGCCGCACCGGATAGAGAGGCCCGAGGGCATAGCCTTCGCCGGGGCCGAGCTGCTCCGAATCAGTTGCGACTTCGGCGCGGGCTCGGCGGGGATAGGCTACTTCTTCCACAGGATTCTCCACCCGCGCCTGCCGCGCGTGCTGTTGCTCGACGAGCTGCTCGTGGAGAGGCCCGCAGAGGCCAGCCGGATAAGCCTTGAGGAGCGGGGCGTGGCCGTTTTAGCGGCGTGAGCTTATGGGCACCGGGGAAGGCACATTCTGGAAAAAACTCCGGCGCGTGCTCGCCCTCAGTCTGCCCTACCGTGGGCGGATCGCGGCCTCAATCTTAATCGCGTTGGCGTCGGCCGCCGCGTCGCTGGCGCTGCCGCTGGGGCTGCGCGAGCTGCTCGACACGGTACTGCGCCGCGCCGACCAGGCGCTGCTCAACCGGCTCGCGTTCGGGCTCCTGTTGCTGCTGATCGTCCGCGGGGCGCTGAGCTTCTGTGGCGGGTACCTGCTGCGCGTGACCGGCGAGCGCATCGTCGCAGACCTGCGCCTGCGCATCTACACTCACCTGCACGGGCTCGGCCTGAGCTTCTTCACCAACCAGCGGGTCGGGGACATCACCTCCCGCCTGACGAGCGACGTGGCGCTCGTGCGCGCGGCGGCGTCCGAGTCGCTCGTGACTTGCCTCTTTCAGGCGGCGCGCTTCTGCGGGTGCGTCGCCGCCATCCTAATCCTGAACTGGCGGCTCGGCGCGCTCGTGCTCGTCATCATGCCGACGGCGACGCTGGTCTCGCGCTGGGTCGGGGGCCGCTTGCAGGAGCTCGCGCGGCAGATGCAGGAGCGGCTGGCGCAGACGACCGCGGTCGCGACCGAGGCCCTGACCGGCATCCGCCTCGTGAAGGCGTTCGCCAGGGAGCCGTACGAGGTGGGGCGCTACCGCGGGGCGGTCGAGTCGGTCTTCGACAGCTCGCGCCGCGCGGGGTTCGTCTCATCCCTGTTCGGCTCGATCATCGAGCTGCTCTTCTCGACCTCTACCATCACCATCTTCTGGTACGGCGGGTCGCAAGTCCTGGCAGGCAAGCTCACGGCCGGCGATCTCATCGCGTTCCTCTTCTACGCACAGCAAATCTCGCAGAGCGTGAGCGAGATGGCGCAGCTCTACGCCTCCTTGAACACGGCCGTCGGGGCCTCCGAGCGCATATTCGAGCTGCTCGACACGAAGAGCGACGTGACCGACGCGCCCGACGCCGCGGTGCTGCCGCCTGCGCGCGGCGAGGTCACGTTCGAGTCGGTCTGGTTCAGCTACGGCGACTCGCCCGTCCTCTGCGACATCAACTTCCGCGCGCGCCCCGGCGAGACCGTGGCGCTCGTCGGCCCGAGCGGCGCGGGCAAGACGACACTGCTGAGCCTGATCCCGCGCCTCTACGACCCGACCGCTGGGCGGGTGCTGGTAGACGGGCACGACCTGCGCTCGCTGCGCCTCTCTTCGCTGCGCGAACAGATTGCCGTGGTCCCGCAGGAGGTCGAGATGTTCGGCGCCTCAGTCCGCGAGAACATACGCTATGGCAGGCTCGACGCGACCGACGCCGAGATAAAGGAGGCCGCGCGCGCGGCCAACGCGCACGAATTCATCACGGAGCTGCCGCAGGGCTACGACACGCAGGTCGGCGAGCGCGGCGTCAAGCTGAGCGGGGGGCAGCGGCAGCGGATCGCCATCGCGCGGGCGTTCCTGAAGAACGCGAAGATTCTCCTGCTCGACGAGGCGACCTCCTCCGTCGACGCCGTCTCCGAGGCGCTCATACAGGAGGCGATGGAGAAGCTGGTGAGAGAGCGCACCACCTTCATCATCGCGCACCGCTTCGCGACCGTCTGGAACGCCGACCGCATACTCGTGCTTGAAAACGGCTCTATAATAGAGGAGGGGACTCACGACGAACTGATGGCGCGCGAGGGGGTCTACTGCGCGCTCGCCGCACGCCAGTTCTACGAGGGCCCCGACAGGCCCGCGAGGGGGGCCGCCCCCGAAGCCTTTACCGAGGGGTTACCCGCGGTGCTGGACTAACTCATCCCCCGTCGGCGGCGGCATTCGGTCTTCGGCAGTGAACAGGGGTGACGCCATGAACATTACTCGAAGGCAGGCGCGGCGCCCGGGCGCGACGCTGGCGCTGGCGTTCGCGGCGGCCGCGCTGCTGTGGTGCGCCACATCGGAGTCGACCCGCGCGCAGGAGGGGGGGGCGCTTGCCGGTGAGTGGGCCTTAGAGTTCGGGCCCGGCCCGGGCGACGTTCGTCTGACGATCTACAGCCACTCGGGCGTCTCGGGCAACGGCTCTTCGACCCTCATCCTCCCGCGCGCGTCCTTGCGCGGCCTCGCCGCCGGGCTCCCCGCGGCCACGCGCACGCCCGTCAAGTTCTCGCTCGCGCGTGAGGCGGGCACGTTCGACTTCGAGGGCCAAGCCGAAGGGGCGCGCGGCGCGGGGCGCTGGAGGCTGACGCCCGACCCGGACTTCCTCGCGGAAATGCGCTGGCTGGGGTACGACAAATTCTACGACCACCAGCTACTCGTCGCGGTCGTCTACGATTTGAATAAGGGGTACATCGCCGGGCTGAAGGAGGCGGGTTACGACGGGGTGCCTTTAGAACAGCTCCTCGGCGCGCGCATGTTCGGCGTGAGCATCGCCTTCGTCAAAGAGGTGCAATCGCTCGGCGTCCGCGGCGCGTCGGTCGGCGGGCTCACCTCCATGCGGATGTTCTCCGTCACCCCGGAGTTCATACGCGAACTCGGCGCGCAGGGCTACGAACGCCTCTCGGCCGACGAACTCGTCGGCCTGCGGATGAACAACGTGACGCCCGAGTTCATCGCCGGGTTGCGCGCACAGGGCTACGGCGGCGTCTCGGTGAGCGACCTCGGGCGCATGCGCATGTTCCAGGTGGACGGCGAGTTCATCGCGCGAACGAGGAGGCTGGGCTACAAAGGTCTGACGGTAGACCAACTCGTGGGGTTGCGTTTTCAGAACGCGGGCCGGTAGGGGATTGCCACCCGCCAGATAACTTCTGTTCATAGGGGAGCGTTTAGTAACACCTCATACGCTCCCGCGCTTACGACCTGCTGCCCTTTTGACATTACAACCGGGGTAGGGATATGAGCGATTTTTTTCAGGACTTAAGCTACGGGGCGCGGGTGCTGTTGAAGAACCCGCGTTTTACCCTCGTCGCGGCGTTGACGCTCGCGCTGGGGATAGGCGCGAACACGGCAATCTTCAGCGTCGTCCACGCGGTGCTGATGAGGCCGCTGCCTTACCCCGAGCCCGAGCGGCTCGTGCGCTGCTACTGGCAGTGGCCGAACGACGACACGCCGGTGGTGACCGGCCTCGAATACTCCTTCTGGAAGGAGCACAACCGCTCCTTCCAGGACGCGGCCGCCTTCAGCGCCATCAGCTCGGGCGCGAATCTCGTCGCGGGGGCCGAGCCCGAGCGCGTCCGCACGCTGCGGGTCTCCGAGGGCTTCTTCCGCGTGCTCGGCGTCTCCCCGGCCATCGGGCGCGCCTTCTCGCCCGAGGAGGATCAGCCTAACGGGCCGCTGGTGGCCGTCATCACCGACGGCCTGTGGCGCAGGTACTTCGGCGGCGACAAGTCTGTGGTCGGGAGGCAGGTGCAGCTGAACGGGCGCACCCGCACCGTCGTCGGCGTCATGCCGCCGCAGTTCAGGTTCGAGATGCCCGTGGACGTGCTCGTCCCGCATCAACTGAGCGTTGACCCGACGGATCAGGGTCACAACACCGGCATGATCGCGCGACTCAAGCCCGGTGCCAGCCTGCAACAGGCGCAGGCTGACGTGGCCGGACTCCTGCCGGAGTTCCGCAAGCAGTTCCCCGCTCACGCCGAGCCCGCCGAGAGGGGCATCCGGCTCGTGCCCTACCAGGAACACGCCGTCGGCGACGTGGGCATGACGCTGTGGCTCCTGTTCGCCGCGGTCGGGTTCATCCTGCTGATCACCTGCGTGAACATCAGCAACCTCATGCTCGCCCGCTCGGCGGCGCGCGAGCACGAGATAGCGATCCGCACGGCGCTCGGGGCGGGGCGCCCGCGGCTCGTCCGGCAACTCTTGACCGAAAGCCTGCTGCTCGCTTCCGCGGGGGGGCTCGTCGGCCTTCTGCTCGCGTGGTGGTGCATGCCCGCGCTACTGGCGATCAGCCCGAAGGGTTTCACACAACTCGCGGAGATCGGCATGGGCTACCAAACCTTGCTCTTCACCGCGGGAGTCTCCGTCCTGACGAGCCTGCTGTTCGGCGTCTGGCCGGCCCTGCGCACGACGCGCGCGGGCGTCGGCGAAAGGCTGAAGGACGCGGCGAGGAGGGGCGTCACGGGCGGGCGCAGCCGCCTGAGGCGCGGGCTGCCCGTAGTGAGCCAGGTGGCGCTAGCCTTCATGTTGCTGCTCGGCGCGGCGCTGCTGATTAAGAGCTTCGTCAAGCTGCGCAATGTCGAGCTGGGCTTCAACCCGGAGAACCTCGTGGCGATGCAGGTCGCCCTGACCTCGCAGGAGTATTCGACGACGGAGCGCGCGTGGCAGTTCCAGCAAAGGGTTCTGGATCGCATCTCCGCGACGCCGGGCGTGGTCGCGGCCGCCACCGTCTCCAGCCTGCCGATGGAGCGCGGCCTGAATGTCTTCTTCACGGTCGCCGGCCGCGACGCGCGCGAGGGGAGGCTCGCCGAGTACCGCCCCGTCAGCCCGGACTACTTCCGCGTGATGGGGGTCTCGACCCTCGGCGGGCGAACCTTTACGGGCGACGACATGCGCTCGGACACGAGGGGCGTGATCGTCAACGAACGCCTCGCGCGCCTCTACTGGCCCGGCGGCGACCCGCTCGGGCATGAACTCAACTTCGAGAACCAGAGGTGGCAGATCGTGGGGGTGGTGAGCGACATCAGGGAGAAGGGGCTTGACAAGCCCGTCGAGCCCACCCTCTACGTGCCCATGTCGCGCATCTCGGACGCCATGACCGTCTCGATGAATCGCTGGTTCCTGACGACGTGGCTCGTCCGCACGTCGGGGCCGGTCGAACTCGCGGCGGCCTTCAGGGGCGCGGTTAGGGAGGCCGACCCGAACATGCCCGTGGCGACCGTCCGGCCCATGGGCGAAGTCATCAGCGCCTCGGTCACGTCGCAGCGGTTCGTCGTCCTGCTCATGGGCGTCTTCGCCGGCCTGGCGCTGCTGCTCACGACCGTCGGGCTCTACGGAGTCCTCAGCTACCAGGTCAGCCAACGCACGCATGAGATAGGCTTGAGGATGGCGCTCGGCGCGCGGCCGCGCGACGTGATGAAGCTCGTGGTGGGGCAGGGGGTGCTCCTCACGCTCGCCGGCATCTGCCTCGGGCTGGCGGGCGCGTTCGCGGGGACGCGCCTCATCTCGGGCCTACTCTTCGGCGTGAGCGCGACCGACCCGGCGACGTTCGTCGGCGTCGCACTGCTCTTAACGTTCGTCGCCCTCCTGGCCTGCTACTCCCCGGCACACAGGGCGATGAGGGTAGACCCCATGACCGCGCTGCGCAATGATTGACGCGGGGACGACGCCGATGAGAAAGACACAGCCCCTCCTCGTCAGACTCGCAGCCCTCGGCCTCGCGCTAACGATGCTCTGCGCGCCGTCGGTCGCGCAGAGGCTCCAATACCCGGCCGCGAAGAAGGTGGAGCAGGTGGACACCTACTTCGGGGTCAGCGTCGCCGACCCTTACCGCTGGCTCGAAGACGATAACGCGGCTGAGACCGCGCGCTGGGTCGCGGAGCAGGACAGACTGACCTTCGGCTACCTCGAAAGCATCCCTTATAGGCCGCAGGTCAGGGCACGGCTGGAGAAGCTCTACAACTACGCGAAGTACGGCCCGCCCTTCAGGCGCGGGGAGCGCTTCTTCTTCTTCAAGAACGATGGGCTGCAAAATCAGTCCGTCCTCTACGAGCAGAAGGGGCTCGGCGGCGCGCCGGAGGTGCTGCTCGACCCGAACAAGTTCTCCGCCGACGGCACCTCGCAACTCGGCTCCTTCGGCCTCTCGCGGGACGGCCGCTACCTCGCCTACGGCCTCTCCGAGGCGGGCTCCGACTGGCAGGAGCTACGCGTCATGGACGTGGCGAAGAGGCAGGCCCTGCCGGACGTGCTGAAGTGGTTCAAGTCGTCCAACATCGCGTGGCAGGGTGAGGGCTTCTACTACAGCCGCTTCGACGAGCCCGCGAAAGGGAAGGAGCTCACGTCGAGGGGCGAGAACCACAGGGTCTTCTACCACCGGGTCGGCACGCCACAGTCGAGTGACGAACTGGTCTACGAGGACGCCGCCAACCCGCAGCGCGTCCACAGGGCGGCGACGACCGAAGACGAGCGCTACGTCATCCTGTATGTCTTCGACCGGAGCAAGGGCAAGAAGGGCAACGCGCTCTTCTTCCGCGACTCCTCCCGAAGCAGGGCGTTCGTCCCCATAGTGCCCGAGGTCGGCGACGACACGTACAACGTCGTCGGGAACGTGGGCGGCAAGTTCCTGATACAGACGAACAGGAACGCGCCTAACTGGCGCGTCGTCCTCTACGACCCGGCGCGGCCCGACGAGAAGGACTGGAAGCAGGTCGTGCCCGAGGCCCCGGAGCCCTTGCTGTCTGTGAGCACAGGCGGCGGAAAGCTCTATGCCGTCTACCTGAAGGACGTTGCGACGCACGCCTACGTCTACTCGCTCGACGGCAAGTTTGAGAGCGAGGTCGCGCTCCCGGTGCCGGGCATCGCCAGCGGCTTCGGCGGCCTGAAGGATGACAAATACGTCTTCTACACCTTCAGCACCTTCAACTTCCCCCCGACCATCTACCGCTACGACATCGCCTCGCGCAGGTCTTCAATCTTCCGCGCCTCCGAGATTCAGAACTTCCGCCCGTCGGACTACGAGGTCAGGCAGGTCTTCTTCACAAGCAAGGACGGCACGCGCGTCCCGATGTTCATCGTCCACAAGAAGGGCTTGAAGCTCGACGGCCGCAACCCGACGCTGCTCTACGGCTACGGCGGCTTCAACGTCTCCACCACCCCGGGCTTCAGCTCGCTCAGGTTGGCGCTGCTCGAACAGGGATTCGTCTACGTCTCGGCAAGCGTCCGGGGCGGCGGCGAGTACGGTGAGTACTGGCACGAGCAGGGGACGAAGCTGAAGAAGCAGAACGCCTTCGACGACTTCATCGCGGCCGCCGAGTGGCTCATCGCGAACAAGTATACTTCGCCCGACCGGCTCGCCATCCACGGCGTCTCGAACGGCGGCCTGCTCGTCGGCGCCGTCGCCAACCAGCGCCCCGAGCTGTTCAAGGCCGTCATCCAGCAGGCGGGTGTGATGGACATGCTGCGCTTCCACAAGTTCACCATCGGCCGGAACTGGATATCCGACTACGGATCGAGCGACAAAGAGGATGAGTTCAAGGCGCTCTACGCCTACTCGCCCGTCCACAATATACGCGAGGGGGTGAAGTACCCGGCCACGCTCATCATCACGGCCGACCACGACGACCGCGTGGTGCCCGCCCACTCGTTCAAGTACGCGGCCACGCTACAGGAGCGGCAGGCGGGCGACAACCCCGTGCTCATCCGCGTCGAAAAAAAGTCAGGCCACGCGGCGAGCAGCACGGCCAAGGCCATTGAGCAGGCGGCCGACATCTACTCCTTCCTCTTCCGTAACCTCGGGGTCACGCCGGAGTACGCCCCATAATCAGTCCTGACCGGGGCGTGTTTCAAAACTTAGTCTCCGGGTTATAATCCACCCCTTACGTCCTTCCAGCGAACCGAGCAGATCGTCCATCAGTTAGAGTAACCCTTTTGACCAATGTCGAGAGGCTCCGTAGCGAAGAGGCCCGCATTTTTAGCGGACCTCTTCGCGCATGCGCGAGGCAAAAATTACACTGTAATGACCAATCGGCGTAAGATTCCCTCACCGCCAGCCATTAACCTGCGCCTGTCACCCTCCGCATCGGCCTTAACCGTCGTCGTGTTCGCCGTCGTCTAACGGCTCATTGAGTTCTCCCAGCAACTGCTCGATGCGGGCGGCCGCGCACCGATGCCGCTCGACCTCCCGCTCCCACCCGTGTGAGGCCGCGTCCGCGGCCAGTTCCAGCTCGCGCATCCGTCGCGCCCGCGGCCGCGGCGCGTACTCCCGCGTCGTGATGAACTTCGCGGCGAAGAGCGCCGCGACCTGCTCGTCATTGAGAGGCCGTGGAAGACGCTGTGGGGCGCGCACGCGGACGGCACGCCTGACCGGCCGTTGTCGGGTCGTGAGGTGGAGGAAGGGGACGTACCTCTGCGTCACGCGCGAGGCGGCGAGATCTGGAACCTTCTGCAAAGGGTTCTCGTCCTGAGGGGTGTCGCCGGTGAGGATGAGGTGCTCGTAGAAGGAGGAGACAGCGGCGAGGACGCGGTTTACTGTAACGGGGGAGAGTCGAGCTAACCGCGCCACGTCCTCGCCAGAGACTTCCATCCCGGACTGGCGCGCCCTGCCGCGCGCCGGGACATCGCGCAGGTATTCGAGAAGGTCGAGGGCGCGGCGCGGGCTGAACTCACGGTAAGCGATGCCCGCGCCGGCGAGAAAGCGGAAGAAGTGGAGCAGGTCGTAGGCGTAAGCCGAGAGCGTGTTGGGCGAGGAACCCCTGGCGCGGAGGTGGCGGAGGAAAGCTGAGACGGCGGTGACTTCTACGCCCTCGCCATCGAGCAGGAGAAAATGGAGCCCGGAGTCGTCGCGGACTTTCTGAACGCGCATGGCGCATCCTCCCCGCCGTAAAATAAGCCGCTGCGGCGGGCCGCAGGGCGGGAGAGACAACCAGTCTCTTTAGTGCTGACAGGGAATAAATGTCCACATAACTTTGTGGGCGCGTTCCGGCGGGAAGAAACAGCCTTACTTCTTCCGGCTGCGGGACGAGCGGCCGTTCGGCTTCGCCGGCCTGTGGGATCGGTGGCAGGGCGGTGACGGGGCCATCATCGAGTCCTGCACCATCCTCACGACCGAAGCCAACGACGTGCTCAGTCCCGTGCATGACCGGATGCCCGTCATCATCCACCCCGAGGATTACGAGCTGTGGCTCGACGAAGACGAGCGCAAAGCCGAACTGCGCCTGGAATTGCTGCGACCTTTCCCCGCTGAGGAGAGGCTCGGCTACCCGGTGAGCACGCTCGTCAACAGCACGAAGAGCCAGGGGTCGGAATTGGTGGCACGTGTGCCGGCCAACTCGCTGTAACATTGAGACGAAGCCGGGCGCTTTTAGAAACTAACTCGGCAGGAACGTTTATGAACCGTAGTAACACGTGGGATCAGATTGTCGCCGAGACCTCGGCGCGCCCCCTCCCGCTCTCCGAAGAGCATTTCCGCGCGTGGATGGGCAGGCAGGGCATCTTCGTCAGCTCGCTGATGGACCCGGAAATGACGCCTTACCGTAACGCGGTGCGCGCTTACCTGCGCGGGGCCGGCGCGACGCCCATCATGTGGGAGGAGATCACGCCGCAGGACAAGAGCGCGCAGCACGCTTACCTCGACGGGGTAGACCGGGCCACGATCTTCGTACTTATGCTCGGCCGCCGGTACGGCATTGCGGACGCGAGTGGGGCGTCGCCGACGCACAAGGAAGCGATCCGCGCCGCCGAACGCCACGTCCTGCGCTGGCTGTTCCTGCTGGGGGGCGTGAACCCGAGCGAGCGCGATGTAAAACTCAACGACTGGCTGGGGACGTTGTACAACGAGGTCTCGGGGGCGAGCTTCGACACGCCCGAGACGCTCGTCTCGCGCCTCGACGCCCAGCTACGCGAGAAGGCGGCCGAGGGAGAGCGGACGTGGATCAAGCTGGGGAACCTGGTGTTCCCCGGTAAGGCTAAGTCTGGCTCCGGCGCGGGTGGGGGTAAAGAGTTCACCGTGACGGCCCGCGTCTCCGCCGGGCGGGTGCGCCACGCGCTGATGGAGTTAGGGGCGCCCTTCGGCCGGAACCGGCCGGAGCGCCTGACTTGGTCGGAGTACAGCTACCCGATCCAGGTCGTCTCTTCCGCGTCGGAGTCCGAGTTCACGGCCGAAGACGCCGTCGAGATCAGGTGCCAGACCCCAAACAACTGGTACGGCGAGTCGGGTTCGAGCGTTACGATGATGGGGATGGATTCTAAAGACACCTGGGTGCGTCAGGCGTTCTTCGGCGAACAGCCCGCCCCGAGCGGCCGCCGCGGCTACGACCTTGAGCGGGCGTTCAGCGCGCCAGACGCTAAAACGCTCCCGGAGGTGTTATCGGAGGTGAGCGCCGGCGGGTGGCTGGCCGAAGGGCTCACGCGCCTGTACGTCGTCGAGGAGGTCGCCCGCCGCTACGGTGGCCGCTTCCTGAGTTCAGAAGTCGGCCCGGCGACCGCGCGGGGCGTGCGCGTCAAAGGCAGTTTCGAGGCCCGCTCCGGGAGAAACGAGACGGCGACGGTCGAAGGGATCGTTCCGCTCCGCCGCGCCTGAGGATTTAGAATCGTTTGCAGCGGTGATCAGGAACCCCCTTTACGTTGAGAACGACTCCTACTGCCGGTCGGTCAGGCCAATATGGAGGGTGAGATTTCGGGAAACATACTTCTGCCGATGGATTCGACTCAGGCACCTCCCTTCCATCAAATCGACCCATACAAGTTCCAGTTCGTGTGTCGCGACGTGCTGGAGAGGCAGAAGGACGACCAAATCGCCTCCTGATCGCCCTCACCATCGAAAGCGGCCTTCCGGGCGACGCGCTACGACTCGTTAACAGTCCCCCCGCCAACGTCACGCCGGACGCGGGGACGCACCGCGTTCATGCCCTAGCGCTGCTGGGGTTGAAGGAGTTGAAGGGGGCGCGGGAGGCGATTACGCGCGCCAGGGAGATGAAGCCCCGGTGGGAGCTGGTCAGGACGGTCGAGGCGATCATCGATTACTTTGAGACCGTCTCACCCGCGGCCCACCCCGCCCACTACCCGGTGTGGCCGGAGGCCGTGGGGTGGAGCTACCTGAAGCGTGACGACGAAAGCATCGCCCTCCTCAGGGGTGCCGCGGAGCATTTCCTACGCCTCGCTGAAAAGCCTTCACAGCCAGTTAGGGAGAGAAGGCAGTTCGAGATATGGCACCTCGCCTGCCTCGCGAACGACCCGGAACGCCAGCCGCAGGCCCTGGAATATTGCCGGAGGCTGCTCTCGGAGTACCCGGCAAATCACCGGGCGCTGGCCTGGGCCGCGAACCGGAATTTAGGCGTCGATTTCGCGGCGGGTGTTGCCGCCCTCGAACGCGAAGTCGCGACGCCTTTGACCGACGCCGGCGACGATCAGGTCGAGCAGATCATCATTCTCGCCGGACTCTACCTCCGCGACGAAAGGTTCGCCCAGGTAGAACGTCTGCTGCGACGTAAGGAGGATGATTTTAACAGTACAGGTCTGGGCGATCTCGTCACAGTCTGGTTGGGGCAGCTTTACGCCGCGGAGGGGAAAATCCAGCGGGCGCTGGACGTGGCGCGCCGGGCCGCCAACCCACAAGTTAGACGTAAGGTGAGGTTCTTCGCGCTGCGCGAGCTGTACCGTCGCACGCGAAGGTGGAAGCCGTTGGCCCGGTACTTGGATAAGTATTACCGGAAGACGGGTAACGGAGAGGACCTGTTTGAGCTGTGCCAATTGAGGGCCTCGCGCGGGCATTGGCCTTTCGTCGCCGACCGGGCGGATGCCCTGATCGACACCGTCGCCACCCCCGATGCCGTCCGCATCGCCGCCATCTCTACGGCGAACGCCGGCTTCCCCGCCCGATGCCTGGAGCTGCTGGAGCGCGGCAGGCCGTTGTTCCCGGGCGGGGCGCTGCCCAACGAGATGCTGCTCCTCCGGGTCCAATGCCGGCGGCGGGTCGGCAAGTGGTCACAGGCCCTCGCGGACGCCGAGGAGTTGGTCGCGCGTGAAGCCACGCCAACGAACATCATCGCGCTGATGGACGTGCAGTTGCAGAAGGCCGACCTGAAGGGGCTGGCAGTCACCGCCCGCCGCATGCTTAGCCGTGAAGACTTCACGGCGCGCGACGTACTGCGCGCCGCGAAACTGGTGCTCCTGGAAGACGCAGAGCTGGCCGTGAAACTGTGGCGGCAGGCTAGGGACGGCGGCGCGCAGGACCCGGCCCTCGTGGGTGAGGCGATGGGGCTCGGGTACACCCTCGGCTTGGATAAGGAGGTAGTGCCGCTCCAGGAGCGCATGCAGGAATTGGCGTCGCGCGGTGAAGGTAACGTCAGGAGCCTGCGCTTAAGCCAGATGGTAGAGCAGCGTGAGCGGCGCGTGAGACGGCTGAACGAGATATTCGCGGACTACACGCGCGGCAAGATAATGCTGCACCTGTTCGCCAAGGAGGCGCGCGCGCCGCTGGCCGAATGGCTGCACGGCTTCCCGGAGCAGAACCGCGCCGGCGTTGACCTGCGCCGCCGTCCGTCCGTCTACGCGCGGCACGGCGGGAACTCGATGAAGAGACGTGTATTGGCGGCCGGCGGTACTGTGCGGATGCACATGGACGTGACGGCGCTGCTCCTCGCGGCGGAACTGGGGATTCTGGATACGGTCGAGGAAGCTTTTCGTCCGATCCGCATCTCGGAGTCCATGACGCTCGCCCTGCTCCAGCAGTTGAACATCCTGGCCCCGGCCCAGCCGAGCCAACTGGCCGTCAACAGGAGCATCATCGAGAAGGTCGAGAGCAATAAGCTACAAATCATTCCGGAGGGGGCCGAGACGACGGAGGGGGCGGACGATGAGCTTACACAGACGCTGGGAGAGTTCTGGACGGCCGTAGCCTACCAGGCGATGGCTGAGTCGGGTTACGTCGTGGATCATCTCCCCCTGCGCAGCCCGCTTGACTACGAGCGCGTGGTTGACTTACCGCCGGCTCTTCAACCCCACGTCATTAACTCCCGCTCGGTCGCGGACGCGCTGCGCAGTCACGGGCCCCTGTCGGACGCCAAACACGCCGAAGCCCTCGAAGAGTTAGGGGGTGAGGCACGCCCCGTGTTGGACACTCCGCTCCCGCCGCCGAAGGCGAGGCTGTACTTGATGGGGGCGTCGGCGAGCATCTTGGCCGGCGCCGGCCTGCTCGATTTCGTCTGCGACCATTTCCAAGTTTTCGTCACCTCCTCGGCGGTTCAACTCGCGCGCGGCGGTGTGCAGGAGCACGAACACCGCACGGCAGTGATCGGCTGGTTGCAGCGACTGTTAGAGCGCGTGCGCGACGGCATCGACAACCAAGTTTACGAGATCATACCGGTCACGCAGGGGCGTGAGCCGAGCAGGCTCGAACGCAGGCTGGCGGAGGACTACGACCTCCTGACCTTGAGCGACATGTTCAACTTCGACACGGAAGCGGGCGACGTGATCTGGGTTGACGACCGCTACGTGAACGGCTACGGGCAGCGGGAGGGCGCGCCCATCGTCGCCGTGACGGATGTGCTGAAGAGGTTACTGGCCGACGACAGAATTTCCGCCGCGGACTACTACGGCAGGCTCCTCATGCTGCGACGGAGTAACGTCCGCTACCTGCCGCTCGACGCGGACGAGATTCTGTTCCACCTCCGACAGGCCCAGGTGACGGACGGGGTGGCCGTCGAGACGGACGAACTCGCCGCCCTGCGCCGGTACGTCGCCGCCTGCCTGACGGACGGCGAGAACTTGCAGAAGTCGCCGCAGCCGGCGGGCTCCTCCAACCCAACCGGTGAAATTAACTTCGTCTTCGAGACGACTGCCGGCGTGATCGACGCGATGGCCGCGCTCTGATTCCAATCTCCAATAGGTATCCTCACGACCGGGAAAACAACAGCCTTCCGCGTGTGCGACTGGGCTGGCTCCCACGCCTCAGGCGTGGGAGCCAGCCCTCATAATGAGAGTCTGATAATCTTATGTCAGAGATTTGACAGCCTATGATTTATGTCTTACATAAGATTATCGACGGCCGGAGTATATCACCGTGAGGGTATAAATTGGCGCTGACGCAGCTCAAGCAGATGATCCGCCAGCTGAGGCCGGAGCAGCGCGGTAGACTCAGGGACTGGCTCCTTGAGCAAATCAGGGGTGACGAAGAGCCGGCCCCCCTTCGCCGCCGCGGGAGGTCGTCGAAGAGCGTGAAGGCAAGAACCTGACGTACCGCTTGGAGAAGGTGCGCTGCGGGAAGAAGGGCTGCAAGTGCGCCGGCGGCGAGCTGCATGGTCCCTACTGGTACTCGTACTGGTCGGAGGGGGGTAAGACCAAGTCTCGATACGTCGGCAAAAAGCTGCCCAGGATTAAACGGCTGCGCAAGGCAACAGGTTGATAGCGCAGCATCGTTCTTGTCGGGCTACACACTCCCCGTGTGGGAAGTTGCCGCGGCATCATTTACTCGGGTGAGGATAATAGCCGTATCTGGAAGGGCATGTCAGCCTCTGGGCGGCATGCCCTTCCGCTCACCTGAGTCTTAGAATACGCACGCGGGGGAAACACGCGTCGTGTTACCGGCATACCCTCTAACGCTAACCGCCCGCCTCCTCCTCCTCATCGGGCGTGTAGATGCGTGCGGAGTTGCGAGCCATGTCCTCTAACGAGAGGGCGTGCTTCCTGGGCAGTTGGGCGTCCGTGTACCTGTCATACGGCCTTCGGGGCTCAAGCTCTTTGTTGAGGAGCAGAATGTACGGAATCTTTCTCTCTTTCAGCCCCCTGAAATATTCGATCTCCTCAGGCTCAAACTCGTCCGCCGTCTTGGCGAAGATGATATAGCAGCGGAACTCTTTCGCGGCCAGATTCTCCCTGACCGCCACTAAGTTCTCGACATCGTCCCGCGTAATTCTTCCCTTCTCACTCTTGCATTCCCCGATTCCGATTTCTACCCCGCGCCAAGTGCCGTGCTGCATGATGCAGAAGTCGGTCTCGCACGTCACAGTCTCCCATCCTGGAGACGATCTGGGCTGTCGGGGCAAGCGTCGTTGTGGATTCCCTGCTAGCCTAAGCCTATTGTCTTTTCCCATACCCGTTACCTCATCAACCAGACCAACTTCATAAAGTCGGAAACGTCATCAGACCGGTTTTCTATGCAGCCCGGTACTGATGCTGATGAGAATTCAGTGTAGGTTTCGCCAGCGTCGGGCAGAGGTTATCGGACTCGCGGGTAAGAGCCCCGGCGGAATGCTCAGGGCACGGCCTAGCTTGGGTGGTAAGCCGACCGTGCCCATCACTTTCCCACTGTTGCGGCTTTGACGTTTACGCCAAGGCGATTATCGCTTTCTTCCTGCCGTTTGATTTTGCGGCGACGGCGGAGCGACTTCGGGCCGGCCGTTGGGGCGGCTGTCACCTTCCTGCGCGCGCCGGCCCTCGGGCCCCGTCCTGCCTTCCGGTCTGGGGGCCCACGTCGGCTGGTCGTCGAGCGCGGGGTTGCTGGTGAGACGCCGCTGGTTCCCGCCGTTGATGTCCATGACGTAGACCTCGGGGTTGCCGCCGTCGCGCTCCGACACGAACACGATACTTCTCCCGTCGGGACTCACCTGCGGCGAGTAATCGGCCGCCGAGTCGGTCGTGAGGCGTCGCACGTCTCCTCCGTTAACGTCCATCGAGTAGATGTCGCGGTTCCCATCGCGGGCGGATACGAAGACGATTCTTCCGGCCGCGCCGCCTCCACCACCCCCGCCCCCGCCTCCGCCACCGGCGGAGCAGTTATTGACTTTGAAAGAAGCGATTCGCGTGGAACGTATGCCTTCGCCGATGTACTCGGCCGTGAACCAGAATGTGCAGTCGTCGGTGGGGTCGATACTCATCTGGCTGTAGTCGCCCCAGCGCGAGGAGCCCTGCGACTGCCCGTCCACGATCAAAGTTTCGGTCCCGAGGACGCCGGGCGGGTCCCCCGCCGAACGTGCCGCGATTCTAACCCCGGGTGCGAGGTCGCGGCCGGACAGGCTGTAGCCGACGGCGATGTTGCCCGCGCCGTCCATGGCCGCACTTCCCATCCAACGAGACCGGGTGTCGGGTAAGAACGTGCCCTGCTGAAACACGGTCGGGGTCCCGTTCGGGTTACGAATTTCGTACCACCTGATGGCCCCCCTGGAAGGGTTATTTACCGGCTCGATGGTGTGGTTGGCGATCAGCACCTCGCGGTCGGCGAAGCGGCGGTATGCCACGCGGAACATCAGGCGGTCGCCGAGCGACTCAAGAGGGACGCCGTTGGGCTGTGGTATGCAGCGTCCCCGGAAAGCTTCTTCGCACGTGTCGTTAAAAGGCTCGACCGCGATGACCGCGTTAGGATCGTGCGCGGCGCCCACGCCGAAGGTCGAGTTATTCGGGTTCGACCAGTCGACGTGGAACCGCCGGAGCCCCAAGGAAGTTCCGTCCCCGCTGCGGCGGAGGAAGTAGTTGGGAGACCCGGCCGGCGGCAACTCTCTGCCGTCGAAGTCTGACGGCAGCATGCCGAAGACGCCCGTCTGGAAGCACACTTGGCGAGCGTCGGCCGCCCCCGTGAGCATCTTCTCACGCTCCAGCGCGCAGGCGAGGCTGGCGATAAAGGTGTCGCCGCGGAACAGGTTATAGGAGACGTAATAGCCGTCCGGCCAGACCCCGAATTTCGGGTAGTCGGGGAAGTCGTCGTAGCCGAAGCGGTAGCGGTGGTAAGGGCCGGTCGCGTCCTCGGTGGCCGAGACGGCGACGCACTCGCCGAACTGCTCACTCAGGAGGAACTGCGAGATGACCCAGCGCTTGGCGATCCGGTCGTAGACCACGATGGGGTCGCCGGCGTTATGCCGTGCGCACGGGCTGTTGACCCCGGTCCACAGCGTGCTGATGGCGACCGGGCCGTGCAGGAGCCGCCCGTCCCTCTTGTCGAAGACCGCGAACGAAGAGTTCACGGCCTGCACGTACTGCGTCTCACCGACCGCGCCCGTCGGGTCCGGCGGGTTCCCTCCTCCCCTGATGCCGGGGACATTCACACCGGCCTCAACCGCCACCCTGGGGCCGGGAGTAGTCTGAAATGTCTTGTCCGCCGCGCCCCTCGGCTTGCCCCTCGCCCGCTCGGGATCGAGGTGCGGCGCCGGCTGCTCCTCCTGCTCCGCGGGCTCCGGAAGGGTCGGGCCCATACTGGACAGCGGCGGCGAGGTGGAACTTTCGAGCGTCGTCGTGACGATGACGCCCTGGCGGATTGACGCCCTCCCCCTCGCACGCTCGGGGTCGAGACCGGGCCTCGGTTGTTCGGGCGTCGGCGTCGGCCGCGGCCGCTGCGCGGAGGCCACGCCGCCGAGGAATACGGAGAGAAGGAAGAGCAACATGACGATTCGAGAGGGGTGAAGTCGGACTGGTAACATGTCATGCCTCCTTTGTCGGTACTGAATTTCATCTGAGCACGCGGCCGCGGCCCTCGGCGAAACTCTTCGGCTTCTTATTAGCAGGACTCCTAGAGCGGCCGGTCAATGATAAGAGGGTTGCCGGCCAAGCGTCGGCGGAAGACCGCGGCCAGCTCCGGTATCTCTTGCAGGCGCATTTCCGTCGGGTCTGCGTCATCGTTCGGCCACCCTTCGTTCCACCAGGAGAAGCCGCACAGCATCGGGTAGCGACGCTTATTCAGGACGGCCCCCAGAGCTGCGTCGGCCCACCCCTCCGGCCTGCATTGCTTGTCGCCGCCGGGGTTCGGGTGGCCTGCCGTCGCGCCGAATTCCAACAGGAACACCGGCTTGCCCGTGGCCTTCGCCACCAGGCGGTCATACATCTCGTCGAACCTCGGCTCAAAAGGTTCACAGTCGGCGTCCGCCTTCGGCTCCTGTGCCCCGTAGACTGAAACCCCTACCCAGTCGATCACATCTCCGCCGGGGTAATAGTTCTCCATGCGGTTCCAGGAGTTGCCACCGGAGGGGTTGGGATAATCCTGGTCGTTGACGTGAAACACCCACGTCACGTTTCGCGCGCCGGCCTCGTCACGAATGATGCGGACGATGCGCCGGAAGGCATTGACGAACCGCTCGGGGCCCCGCCTGCGCCCGTTGTGCAGTCCGTTCCAGCGGAACCAGAAGCCGTTGACCTCCGTCCCGTACTCGACGACGAGGGGGTGCGCGAAGTCACGTGCGGCCTCACCCCACGCGGCCAACTTTCTGTCATGTCTCCCGGCGTTGATGGTCTCCAGGCTGTAGACCCGGTCGGGGTCTGGGCGCGTGCCGCTCGCCTGCTCATCGTTTGCGCGGAGCATGAGGCGGATGAAGGGTATGCGACGGTGGTCGCGAATCCACCGCGCCGTCTCTAAAGGAAATGCCTCGCCGCTGAACCAGTTGTGTGAAAAATAGACCCACGCGGCGTCGCGGCCGGCGGCGTCCTCATACGCCTTCAGCGTCTGCGGCGTGACGCGGTCTTCCTCACCCGTGTCGATGCCGGGAAAAACACCGTGATAAAGACGACTGGGGTCAACCGGGACTGGCATGAATGAATTTTCCCCTTCGCGAAGTCGCGCCGCCTGCTGCCGACGCGGGAATTAGCGGCAGAGTCGGGCGACCGGCTCCACATCTATAATGAGAATTTTAGCGGTTCCATTTCTCAAAAGTTTTGAACGACGACCACCGATGGCCGCGGCGACATGATCTACGGCGGCCAAAGCGGCGGCAATAAGTCGCCTTGGAAAACTTAGTTACAGATCAGGGCTGTGTTATGACCGCTCGACCTGTAGATCAAGTCCAACCCATTGCCGCCGGGAGTGACCAGCCGGCTGTTCTGATCCGTGAGCTGATACTCAACCCCGTCCTGCACCACCAGGGTCTCCAGAAACCCCAGCAGGTTCGTCGCCCCGTAATTGGCGTTGTCCGGGAACGTCTCGAAGATCGGCCCCCACCAGAAGCTCTTATCGGTTGCCTTCGTCGGCCAAGCGAACTGATACCTCCAGACGCGGTCGCGCACACCGAGGCGGTGGTTGTGCAGGTAGACTTCGTTGACCCACGTGTCGCCCGATACGCGGCGCGTCGCCGACACGACGTAGATGACGTTGAAGTCCAGCGTCTGCCCGCCGGTCTGTATCTGGTACGGGATGAGGTAGTCCCCGAGGGACTCGTACGGCCTGTGCACGATGAAGTGGCTCCCGCCGGCCTGGGCGGGGGTAGCCCAGTCCCAGATGCGGAAGACCGCCCTGAACTGTTCATCCTTGAAGAAGGAGATCAACGCCTCGCACCCTTTCGGGGCGATGTCCGAGGAGGTCATGTAAAGGAGGTCGGCCGCGGGCGTCCCGCCGATATTAGGCGGCGCCAGCAGGTAGTAGTAGACGGCCGTGGAATCCTGAAACCGGAACTGGTTCAGGTCGAACGTGACGCCCGCCCCCAGCCCTCCCGGCGGCGGGACGTCCTCCCTGAAGGCGAATGTCGCAGCCAAACGCTGCTCACGATGTTTCAGGAAGACGTCGACCGCGTACTGGGGCGGCGGCGGCGCGGCCTGTCGGCTCATGGCGTCGGTCACGTCGCGCACCTTAATGTATGACCCGCTATGCGGATCAAACAGGCTTTCCGAATCCTGAGGGCCGCTCACGAGGGGCGCCCTTCTGGCCGTGGGGGCGTGCTCTGCACCGGGGCGCGCAGAGGTATCGGCTGCTTTCCTCTCGTTGTTAGGCGGACTGCCGGGTTGGCATGCGCACGCCAGAGCCAAGGCTATGACGACCGCCGTGCATGCTGACACGGAGGCTTGGTGGCGCCCGCGGCGGGCGCGACTGTTCGCACGACCCGAAAGAACTGTGGGCTTTAGACTCCGCGTCGATTTGGTGGCTACGTCTCTCATCTCCTTCTTCTCCTTTATGAGTAAGACCCCAAGGCAACGCCGCCGGGCGCTTCAGAGAGCGTTACCGATTAAGACGAAGGCTCCCCAGTAATACGGGTGGGCGTACGGAGCTTTCGGGTCTGGGTGAAAGCGCGGAGTGTAGGAGGGCTCTTCCGTTAACCCGAGAATGTCGGCGCGCCCTCTCTTCTTCTGCGCCAGCCCGTTTATTCCGTTTGCCGGTTGGGGCGTGGCCTTGGCGGTGCCTTTCAGCAAAGCTAGCTGCGCCAGTCGCAAGGCTTCGGCCTTGGTCGTCCCCTGCCCCTCTTGCCGGAGCCTGTAAAACTCAACCATCAACTCAGGCGTGCCTTCGTCCGGCACAGGCCACAGGGTGGCCAGAACCGACCCCGCGCCCAAGCGCTGGGCGAGTTCGGCAAATCCGTCGACTTCCCGACCCTGCGCCCCGAACCGTTGCGCCCCCGTGTTGCACGCCGACAGGGTCAACAAGTCAACCCCTGTAAACAGCCCGTCCAATGTTTTCATCTCTTCCAAAGTCATCACTTCGCCGCTCCCCAGAAGCAAGAACGAGCGGGTCTCGTCTCCCGGCTCGAACGTGAAGTGACTGGCGAGATGCACGAGCGGCCTCCGCTGCTTGAGCGCCGCCAGAAAAGCCTCTTTGGTGAACTGCTCGTTGAGCCACGTCTGTCCGGTCATGATGCCCCTGCTCTGCCGGGTTCCGAACAGGGCGGCGAGCTCCAGCTCCGCCCCCGGCAGTTCGTCGTAAGATTTTTCTTCGCCGAAGAGGTTGACTGTTTGCGGCGCGGTACTGCCGAAACCCAACCCGGCCCAGTGCGCGCCAACCGGCCGCGTCATCCGCTCCCGGTTGGCGCGCGTGACAACGACGTTGCGATAGCGTTCGGCCAGGTAATGCTCGCCGTCATACAGGACGCCCATCGGTATGTAGCGCAGGTACCAGTCCAGAGACCACATGATGGTCACCCTCGCGTCGGGGTTCCGACTCTTGGCCTCGGCCTCGACGAGCTCGATCTCCTTCGCTACCGGCTTAAAGACGATGTCGTAAATTGCCCGCGCCTGCGGGCGCGGGTCGTAGAAGGGAGATTGGAGTAAGAGCCAAAGTCCGTCCTGCTTGATTCTGCGGTCGCCGATAATGCCTCCGACGAACTCGGCCGGGTTGACAGGTGTCGACACGGAGGTAAGTTTGTCGGGAGTGACGAGCAAGACGTGGAACTTCTCGTCTCCCCCGATTGTGTAAAGGGCGACGGTCGGCGAATCCGTCTTTCGACTCAACTCGCGTAGAGTCGATTGCATCTCGACCGTGTCCGGAGTGGTCGCGAGCTTGTCCTGGTCGGGAGCTGGCAGCGCGAAGCTCACCTCGATTCGCCTGAGGGCGACTTCGGCTTCCCGGCCGGCCGCCTCCGCCCGCGCCCGGAACTGGATGAGTTGACGTTCTTCGCTTGGGGACGGCCTACGGTTCTTGAGTCTGAATTCAAGATCGAGCAGCGGGCGGTTGGCCACAGCCACGCGGTCGGTTGCGGCTTGATGAGCCTCGGCGGCTTCGCGTTCGCGGCGAGTTAAATCGAGCCGTCGTGCCTCGGCGGCTTTTGAGTCGTCCGGCCGGATTGAGTCGTAAAACTCCTGATCCTTAAATATGTTGAGAACCTGCTGTGCCTCGGCCAACCGCCCCTCTTCTAGTAGTAGGGCGGTGAGCTGGCGGAAGGGTTCTTGGACGGTCTTGAGAAACGACTGTTGACTCGTGCGGTCGACTCCTCGCATCGCGCCCCGTAACTCCTGGCAGCGAGCGACCGCCTGCTTGCCGAAGAAAATAGCCAAACGGCGATTCTTCAGTGCGCCCCATACGGTGGCCATGCCGCTCAAGGTCAACACCTCCGAGCGCCTGTCTTCGGCAGCCCTTTCGAGCAGCAGCGCCCGGTGTAAGTATTCCAACGATTTCTGAAACGCGCCGGAGTCGTAATGTACCTCCGAGAGACCGTAGAGGGTCGTGGCTTCCCCGACCTTGTCCCCGACCAACCTTCTGATCGGCAAAGCCCGGGTATAGTAATCAACGGCCTTTTCCCTCTCGCCCATGCCTAAATATATGGTGGCGATGTTGCTCAGAAACCTCCCCTCCGCTGCTTTGTCCCCGCTGGCCCTGCAAAGCTGCAACGCTTGGTTGATATAGTCCAGAGCTTTCTGCTGCTCGCCTAGCTGGATGTAAGCGAGGCCGATGTTGCCCAGAACCAACGCCACGTCCCGCCTCTCGCCCGCCGCCCGGTATAGCTCCAAGGCTTTAGTGAGATGATCTAGAGCCTTCTGCTTCTCGCCCAGATCGTAGTAGACCATGGCGATGTTGTTGAGCGTCACCCCTTCGCCTAACTTGTCGGCCGCGGCCCGGTTTAGCGACAAGGCCTGGTTCAGATACTCGAGTGCCTTCTGTGCCTCTCCGACGGCGTCGTACACTTTGCCGATGTTGTTAAGGGTCGTGGCTTCACCGCCCCTGTCACCGGCCGCCCTGCCCAGGCGTAGGGCTTGGTCGAGGTACTCCAGCGCCTTCTGCTTCTCGCCCAAGTCGTCATAGACCAGGCCAATGTTGTTGAGCGTCTCAGCCTCTTTAGATCGGTCTCCGGCCGCCTGTGCGAGGAGCAGGGCCCGGCTGAATTGCTCCAAAGCCTTCTGGCTCTCGCCCGACGAGCGGTACACCGCGCCGACCCTGCCGAGCGTCACCAACTCTCCAACACGATCTCTGGCCGAGCTTCTGAGAGATAAAGCCTGATTGAAATATTCCAGAGCCTTCTGCTTATCGCCCAGGTCGTCATAGATGCCGCCGAGCCTATTGAGTACGACCGACGCGCCCTGCCTGTCTCCCCGCTCTTTATAGAGCGGTAGCGCCTGGCTGAAAACGTCCAGCGCCTTCTGCGGGTCGCCGATGTCTTCGTAAAGTTTGCCGATATAAAACAGGGCCAGGGCCTCCCCGCGCTTGTCCCCGAGCGCCCTTTTGAGGGGCAAGGTCTGGTTGAATGTTTCCAGAGCCTTCCGCGGCTCGTTCGAGTCGAGATGGATTCTGCCGATCTTATATAAGGCCGCCGCTTCGCCCTCCTGGTCGCCCGCATCCTTGTAGAGCGACAGGGCCAGGAGGTCGCATTCCAAAGCCTTCTGCCTTTCGCCCGAATCCTGGTAAACCGTGCCGAGGTTGTAAAGGGTCGTCGCCTCCTCCGCCTTATCGCCTAGCTCTTTCATGAGCGGCAGGGCCTCACTCAAATACTCTAAAGCCTTCTGCTTCTCTCCCAAGTTCGTGTACAGCGCGCCGGCGTTGTTCAGGGCATCCGCTATCCCCTTCTTATCACCCAGGACTTTCAAGAGCGGCAGGGCCTGGCTGAGATACTCTACGGCCTGGCGGTACTCGTGCAGGTCTCTGTAGGAGCGCGAGATCATGTTGAGAGTCGCGGCCTCACCTTTTTTATCATTGAGCTTCCGGTAAGCCACTAGCGCCTGCTCGTAGGCTTCCAGCGCCTTCCGCTGGTCATCCAGCTCGGCATTCAGCTCGCCGATGCGGCGGAGCGTCGAGGCTTCCAACGCTTTTTCCTTGACCCTCCGAATTATGGGTAACGCCAGCCGGCCATTCAGCAACGCCGCGCGCTTGTCGTCGAGGTCCGAATAAATATGCGAGCGCAGCAACAGCGACAGGGCCTCGTCCGTCGGGGCCGACGACTCGTTGAATAATCTGCGTGCCCTTTCGGCCAGCTCAAGAGCGGCCTTCATCGACTCCGGCGTGTGCTCGGCGTACAGGCTCACGGCCTCCGCGAAAGCCTTTTCGGCTTCGGCGTAACGAGGGTCGGGCGGCGGGGTCGGTTGCGGCGTCTGCCCGGCGGCGCTCTGCCGGTCGTGGGTGGACAGGCCGAGCAGGAGTAGCAGCACGGCGCAGACTGTTCGGGCTTTGCTCGCGTTTATCATTCCTCACCCCGGCTTCGTGTAATTCCACGGCGGGGCACACGTTCCTGTGGGCCCGCTCAATTGCCGTTGCCGATGAGCACAAACGGCGACCAGTAAAAAGGGTGCGCGAAGGGCCTGTCCGGGTCGGTTTTGAAGGCGGGAGCCTGCGACTTATCGACGTAAATGATACCCGCTCCACGCACGCGGCCGGTCTGACCGGCCGCAGCGCCTTTGCCGCCGCCGGGCGCGTTAACCAGCTCGACCTTGAAGCTCGCGGGCGCGGAGGCGGGTACCGCCCGTGTCGGCGCGCCGCCCGGCATGCCGTGAAGTAGGCTCAGTTGTGCCCTCCTCAACGCCTCGGCCTTAGTCAAGAGGGGGACGCCTTGCCGCGCGCGGTAGAACTCGCGCATCAAGCGGGAGGTGCTGTTGTCGGCCACCGTCCAAAGGGTAGCAATCACCGCGGCTGCCCCGAGCCGTTGCGCCGACTCGGCAAAGCCGTCAATCTCACGTCCCATCGCGTCGGGCCTCGTCGCTGCGGTCTCGCAGGCCGAGAGCGTCAACAACTCGACCCCCTCGAACAAGCGGCCCTGCCGCTTTATCTCGTTCAGCGTCAGCGTCGTGCCGTCGCCGAGCAGGAGGAACGACTGCCTGTCGTCTCCGGGCCGGAAGCTGAAGTGGCTCGCCACGTGGACGAGCGCGGGCCGCCGCTTAGCGAGGCCGAGGAAAGCCACCCTCGTGAACTCGCCGTCCAGGAAGACTTCGCCCTTCACAACGCCGTCGCGTCCGGCCGGTCGGAAGATCGCCGGCATCTCCTCCGACACGCCCGGCAGGGCCGGCAGAGGGACTCTGTTGCCGTTGCCGAACAGGTCAACCGCGTGCGCCCGCGACGTGCCGAAGCCGACCCCGGTCCAGGCGGGGCTGACGGCCCGCGTCATCCGCTCGCGGTCCGCGCGCGTGAAGACGACGTTCCGGAACCGCTCGACCAAATACCTCTGCCCGTCCCAGAGCGACGCCATCGGCACGTAGCGCAGCGTACCGCCCAGAGACCAGAGTAGCGTCTGTGCCCCGGCCGCGCGCAGCGCCGGCTCCAAGGGTTTGACGACGAGGTCGTACAACTCCTTCCCAAGCGGACGCGGGTCGAGCGCGGGCGTTTGAAGCAAGGCGTAGAACTGCATGACCTTCTGGTCGAAATCTACGTTCGGGAGCGGGCTCGCGGCGGTGAAGGCCGAATCGGGCGTGACCAGCAGGACGCGGAACTCCATCGGGCTCGCAAACGGGTAGAGCGCCACCGTCTGCCGGCCCGTGAGAGCGCTCAGTTCGCCGAGGATCGACTGCAGGTCGCTCAGGTCCGTGGCGCGGCTGAGGTTCTCGCCCTCGCGGGGTGGCTTTGAGAAATCGGCGGCGGCCCTTTCGAGCGCGGCAGCGAACTCTTCGGAGGCGGCCTTCGACTCCGCTTCAAGGCGGGCCAACTGCCCTGCCCCGTCGCGCGGCGGCTGCCCCTCCGCGGGCCGCTTGAACTCTTCGAGTTGTCGCGCGGCGGCGACGACTTGGTCGGTGACGCGCCGGAGCGTCGACGCGAAGGCTGCCTCGCGCGGGGTCAGGTCGATGGGACGGGCGGGCGCGGCGCCGTCGCGGCTGAAGTCGTAGGACTGCTGGTCCTGTGTGGATTTGATGATCTGCAACGCCTCGGCGTAACGGCCACGCCCGAGCAGGGCGCTCGCAAGAAAGGCGTAGCTCTCGCCGTGCCTGCGGACGTAGCTTTTCTGTGTCTCGCTGTCGAGACCACGGATGTGCGTGCGCAACTCCTGTTTTTTGTTGAGCGACAGTTTGCCGTAGAAGACGGCCAAATCAGTGTTGCCAGCCGACCGCCAGCAGGCCATCAGGCCGCCCAGCGCCCACGCCTCTATGTCCTGATCCTCGGAAGTGACGGCGGCGAGATAAGCTTGGCTGTTGGTCTCCGCTCCCTTCTTACTGTCGCCGGTGTAGAAGTAGAGGTCTGCCAGGCTGACAAGCGCCAGCGCCTCGTTGGTCTTGTTGCCGATGTCGCGCGACATATCGATGACCCCTTGGTAGGCTTTTATGGCGGAATCCTTGTCGCCCACCACGCCGAGCATGTCGCCGGCTTGGAGCAGGATGCCGGAGTAGAGTGCCCTGTTCTCTGACTCCTTGCCCTTCAGCAATGCTATCGCGTGGAGCAGATTCCGCTCCCACCCCTTGCTGTCGCCGACCAGTTTGTACACCCCCCCCAGGTTGAGCGACATACGCGCCGCCTCCACGTCGTCCCCCATCTCCTCGTAAATCGAAAGAGCATGGAGAAAGTAGTTTCGGGCTTCCCCAAACTCCCCGAGATCGAAGTAGATCTGCCCTATGTTGGAGGACACATTCGCCTGGCCCCGCCGGTTGCCGTCATGCTCGCGCAAACTGAGCGCTTGCCGCATGTAATCTAACGCCCGCCGCGGCTCGCCGAGCTTGCTGTAGACTACCCCGACATCGCTCAGCAGTTTGGGCTTGGCATCCGCGTGCTTGCTCTGCTTCGCCAGCTCCAGCGCCCGGTTCAGGTTGCTCAAAGCCTTGGCAGTCTCACCCGAGTTGACGTACAGCCTCGCGAGGCCGGAGAGGGCGCGCGACTCCTCGTCGCCATCGGGAGCGACCTTCAGGATCCGTAGAGCCTTCTCGTAATGTTCGAGCGCCTCCCTCTGGGAGCCCATTGCAGAGTTCAGGGCGCCCAACGAGATCAGTAAAGAAGCCCTCTCCTTCTGGTCGCCGATCTCTTCGGTGAGTGCCAGCGCTTCCGAGAAGAATTTCAGGCTCTTACTATGCTCACCGAACTCGGCGTAGACCGCGCCGAGGTTGCTGGCCGCGTCTGACTGACCCGGCTTATCGCCGACCTTATGGAACAGCTCACGCGCGAGTTCGAAGTTTTCGACGGCCTTTGCCTTCTGATCGAGGTCGGCCAGAACGTTCCCGAGCCGAAAGGCTGCGGCTGCCGTCCAGTAGTCCTCCTTCAATCCCTTCCACAGGCTTAAAGCGTCTCGAACTTTGACGGCGACTGCTTGTAGACTCTTGGCGTCGTGGGCTTCGTTGAGGATTGCGAGCCCCTCGTTGAACAGCCGCACGGCCTCGCCCCTCGAACGCTGCCCCGGCGATGGCGTCGGTATGAGTTGCGCGGCCATGATGTATCTGCCCGGTGGCGCCCCCGTGTGCACACCAACCCCGACCCCGACTACGTACTCACCGGCCCTTGGAGCTACATAGGTGACGGTCTCGCGGCCGTTCCCGGTGCCGAAATCCACGGCCACAGCATTCAGCGGCTTGGGGCCGATGTCGTCGATAACCATCACCACGCAGTTGACGCCCTTTTCGGTTAAGTCCACTTGAATCGCCTCACCCCGTTTGAGCGTGAGGACGTAGAAATGCTGCTCCTGATCGCTCATCTCCCGCTCGACGATTTCGCCCGAGGGGAAGGGGCGCACATCCGCCCTCTGACGGCCCAGAGCAGTGGCCAGCGACGCTGCGAGCGCCACGACGGCGAGGGCCGCCACGGCCCTCGCCGCTGCAAGACAGGTGATCCTTCCGAGTCCAGCCATAACGGCCTTTCGTAAATCCTAGAAGGAGAACTTCAGGGAGAGCTGCAAGCGCCGAGCGGGCGTCACGGTGCTGACCGCCGTGCCAAAGCCGGGCGCTTCGAGGTGGCGGATTGGGATGCCGAAGTTGACGCGGTTCGTCAGGTTGAAAACGTCGAGACGGAACGTCAGCCTGCGGTCGTACAACTCTGACTGCCTGAAGGCGAAGTTCTTGACGAACGAGAGGTCGAGCTCGAACCTGCCGCCCGCGCGGAAGGTGTTGCGGCCCACCGCGCCGTCGTTCCTCGTGCCGTCGGGGCTCTCGCGGGCGAGGATCGTCTGCGGGTCAACGGTCAGGATGAGCGGCTGGCGTGGGACGCCCGTCACGACGATGCCCTCGGTCGTGTTCGGGCGGTCGGTCAGGTTGCCGTCGGCGTTGTTGTCTCTGACGGTGTTGACGGTGAAGGGCTGGCCCGACTGGAGCCGCACCTTGCCCGTCACCTCCCAGCCGCCGAGCAGGTATTCCTTCAGCCTCCGCGCGTCGCCGCCGAAATGTGGGAAGAGGTAGGTGGCGTAGCCGGAGAAGACGTGGCGCGCGTCGAAGTTGGCGACGGCTCGCTCGCCCGCTCGCGTCAGGCTGTTCTGCGGGAGCGCCGGCGCGCCCGCCAGCTCGAACACGTCCGACACGTCGTCCGTCACCTTCGAGAGCGTGTAGTTGAACTGGAAAGTAGAACCGTTGACGAGGCGGCGGCCGACCTGCAACTGGAGCGCGTCGTATCGCGAGTTGCCGGACGACTCGTAGATGCGCACCGCGCCGGCCTGCGGGCTGAGGCGCGGGACGGCGACGCCGTCGAGTCCGCGCTGCGCGGGCTGTGCGGTGAGACCGCCGAAGCGCGGGCGCGGCTCCGCGGGGCCCGACCCTGCTGGGCGCACGTCCGTGACGTGCAGCGCGAAGAGGCCGACCGGCACGTGCTCGCCGAGGTTCGGGGTCGTCTGCCGCAGCAGGTGGCGGCCCTGCGTGCCGACGTAGGCCGCCGAGACGACGGTCGAGCGCCCGATCTCGCGCTCGAAGGCCGCCGTGTAGTGGTAGGCCATCGGCATCTGCAAGTCGTCGTCGGGGAGGACGGTGTGCAGGACGGGTCGCACCTCGTCGCCGCCCGCGTCCTCGATCAGGTACTTCTGGAGGATGCACCCGACGCTCGTGGCCGAACTGACGGTGTTGAGCGTGCCCGGCTGTCGGATGCCGAAGAGGGGCGTGTCGTCGCGGCAGCCGACGCTGATGCGGATCGTGCTCGGCAGGAGGACGCCGAGGCCGATGGGCGTGCGGTCTTCGAGGTGTTGGTAGAGGCCGGCCGTGTTGAAGGTGAAGAAGGTGGGGACGACCGTCCGCGACTGGCTGACGACGACGCCCGGGGCCTGGTCGTAGTAGACGCCGCCGCCGAGCCGCACGATGTTCTGGTCGTCGCCGCCGAAGGCGTAGACGAGGCCGAGGCGCGGGGCGAAGTTGTTCCGGTCGGGCGCGAAGATGCCCGTGCGGTCGTTGATGAAGGGTTCGAGAGCGACGACGCGCAGGAGGGGGTCGTCGAACGTGCCCTCGATGCGCCGGTGCGCCTCGCGCGGCGGCGTGTTGTACTCGTAGCGCAGGCCGAAGGAGAGCGCGAGGCGCGGCCGCGGGCGCCACTCGTCGCGCGCGAAGAAGTTGTACTGGTAGAAGCGCAGGCCGATGGTCGAGTCGTCGCCGGTCGTGAGCGTCTGGAGGACTTCGTTCGCCGAACCGGCGGCGGCCACGTCCGTAGCGTTGAAGGAGCCGACGCGGCGCAGGGGGAAGAAGCCGGGCTCGGTGGGCACGGTCTTATCCGCCCCCGTGAAGCGGATGAGCGGGCGCGCGTTGCGCGGCAGTCGGCTGTTGAGTTCCGACCGGCGGAGGTCGGCCCCGAAGGCGAAGGAGTGGCGCGGGGTCTGGACGCTGACGGTGTCGGAGAGCTGATAGGTGTTGTTGGTGCGCTCCTGCGGGAAGGTGTAGACGTCGGCGCCCACGGGGCTGTAGCCGGCGATGACGATCTGTCCGACGGGCGCGGTGACGGGCTCGAACGGCGTCCCCAGTTGCGCGTCGGCCGTGATGGTCGTGTTCGTCACGTAGTTGACGAAGGAGGAGCCGGGCAGGGTGTGGTTCTCAAGCAGCCGTGCGTTGAGGAGGAAGGCCCGCTCGCGCTCGTCGCGCAGGCTGAGCCGCGAGGGGATGAGGAAGCTCGTGTCGCGGCGCTCCTCGAAGTCGAAGCCCGTCCGCCCGTAGGAGAGGAAGAGCTGGTTGGAGACGAAGGCCGAGGCCGAGGCGGGGCTGAGGAAGCTGTTGGCGAAGAGCGAGAAGGTCTGCGAGCGGATGTCCGGGCGGACGGCGGAGAAGAGCGCGCCGCCGACGGTCGGCAGGTCGCGGTAGTCGTCCGTCAGGTTGTAGCGCGCGATGAGCTGGTGGAGGCGGCCCGCGACCTCGCGGCTCCCGTCGAGGCGGCCCGAGAAGACGACGCCGAGGCCGTCGGCCGGGAGCTCCTGCGTGTAAGTGTTGCGGCCGTAGACGCCGTCGGGGTTGTTCGGGAACGGGAAGAAGCTGAAGACGGCATCGCCCTGCGCGGAGGTCGGGTGGGCGCGGATGGGCTTGCCGCTGAAGGGGTCGGTATCGAGCCCCGTCGCCCCGGACGCGAGGATGCCCCGCTGCTCGACGGTCGGCACGGCGAAGTGCGTCTCCTTCGTCGAGCGCAGCCGCTGGAACTCGAAGGAGAAGAAGTGGAAGAGCTGAAGCCCGCGCCCGTCGCGCGCCCGCCCGAACTGGCCGGCGCCCGCCGTCGACTGGCCCGGTTTGACACCGGCGGCCTTCGACTTGAGGAGCGGCCCGCCGATGGTGCCGCCGAGCTGAGCGAAGGCGAAGCGGTCCTCGCGCCCGGCGCTGTTCGTCACGAACAGCGGGCGGCCGTCGGCGCGCACCTCGCGCTCGGCACCGCCGGCGAGCGCCGTCAGCGGCCTCGTCACGTTGCCGCCGGTCGTGTCGAAGTAGTCGGCGGAGTTGAGGAGGTGCGAGCTGAAAGTCCCGTAGAGGCTGCCGCGCACGTTGCGCGTGCCGTACTGCGAGACGGCGTTGACTTGAGCGCCGAGGTTGCGCCCCACCTGCGCGGGCGCGAGCAGCGCGATGACCTGGTACTCGTGTATCGACTCGATTGACTGCGGGACGAGTGAGAGGAAACCCTGGCGGCGGACGCCGATGTCCTCGTCGTTGTTGTCGGCGCCGTCGACGGTGAAGTTGTTGGCGCGCGAGCGCAGGCCGTTTGAAGAGAACTGGCCCGAGGTGCCGATGCCGGCGCCGAAGCCGGGGCCGGGCGAGTTGCTGAGCGTCTGCGGCGGGGCGGCGATGCCGGGCAGGTAGAAGGCCAGCTCGTCGTAGCTGCGCGTGAGCGAAGAGCCGCCGAGCGAGACCTCGTTGACGGTCTTGGCGATGTAGGCACCGTCGCGGCGCGCGTCCGTCAGGTTGCGCCGCTGCGTGAGGATGCGCACCGTCGGCGGCTGGAGCGGGTACGGGTCATTCACTCCGGGAACTTTGCTGACCTCGATGGTGACTTCCACCTCCCCGAGCGTGTAGACGTTGACCTTCTCCTCGATGATGTTGTTGCCGAAGACCACGATCTGGTAAGTGCGGCCGGGGCGCAGCGGCCCCGTCTGGAAGTAACCTTCGTCGTTCGTAAACTTGTTCAAGACCGTCCTGCCGTCCGCCGTGTCTACGACCGTCACCTGCGCGTTGGCGACGGGCTGGCGGCTCCCGCTGCGGTTGACGACCTTCGTCTGCGCCTGGTCGAGCGTGGACGGGATGAGGACTATCCGGCCGCGTATAAGGCCGGTGTTGGTCTCCTGCGCGGAGGCGCGCGGAGGCAGCGGCGTGGAGGCCGACAGCAACGCGAGCAGGGCGCAGAGGATGAGCGAGAGGCGGCTGAGGTTGCGCATACTAGACCCGACCTTTCTTCTGAAGTTTCGCCACGCCGACGAATTCAGCCTTGAAGCGTTCTTTGCCTTCGATCAGGTAGCCGGCGGCGCCGTACCTGAAAGTCTGTCTCTCGTCCGAGAACACGAGCGGCACGACGAGCGGGAACCCGCTCCCGCTACCTTCGGCCGCGGAGAGCGTGACCTTGAGCTGATTGCCCGTCGCCTCTATCTCGACCTGGATTAAGGCTTCGCGGTTGAGTCTCAGCTCCACGTCCGGGTGGTCAATCTTGATCGGGCTGCCGGCCAGCCCCTCTTTGACCCCACCCCTGACGGCGAAAGCCTCGACCCTGAACTTCTCGTCCTTGTTGCGCGCGTTGTTGCCTGTGATGCTGACGAGGTAGTAGTCCTGCGGCCCCTGCGCGCGCAGGACGAAGCCGGCGGCGGTGTTGTTCGTCAGCCTGAGCCGCGTGACGAAGGAGAAGTCGTGGAAGGAGTGCCGGACGAGGTCTTTCGGCAGCGCGACCCCGGGGCCTTCGGCCAGCAGGCGGTCTTGCCCCTTGCCTGTCCCCTTCCCCTTCCCCTTCTCCTTCACGAAGCTCCAGCCGGCGGGGATGTTCCACAGCCCCGGCTCGAAGTCGGGGCCGACCGGCACCTCCTTCGCGTAGGCGCCGGGGAGGACGAAGATGAAGTCGCCGGGGTTTGCGGCCTGGCCGCCGAGGAACCCGTGGCGCGGTCTCTGGCGGCCGAGGGAGTGGTCGGTCACGTCGTTGTAGAGGTAGCTGCCGAGTTCGTCGCCCGTGACGTAGCTGTCGCCGTTCAGGTCGGCACCAGAGCCGGACTCGTCCGTCAGCGCCTGGACGAACTTCCGCCTGAACTCGCTCTTATCGTCCACGACCTGCCTGTCGGTGCCCGACGTGATGAATAGGTGCGCACGCTCCTCCGCGTTGGTGGAGATGCGGGGGGGGATAGGAGGGAGGGGGTGAGGGTGAGGTGGTAGCTCGTCCGCGGTCTGCCCCTCGCGTGCGATGGTGAGGCGCGCAGGGGTGCCGGCGGACGCGCCCGCCGCGGCAGGAAGCCCCTCCTGCGCGGCGTTTATCAAACTGCCGGAGAAACAACTGTCGAGGACGAGGAGCGCGTGCTTGGATCTGATCTTTGCGGCGAGCGCAATGATGCGGCTCATGTTGATAGCCCCCGCCGCGAAGGGCTCGGGGCCTTTCGCGGCGGGCGCCGACGCGTTAACTGGTACGATGTAACCCTCCTCGCGGCCGCCCGCGCCGGGGTTCGTCCTGTAGCCGTGGCCCGCGTAGTAAATGACCAGGCGGTTCTGCTCCACCGTGCCGTGCCGGCCGATGAACTCCTCAAGGCGTGCCAGGAGTTCGCCGCCCGTCAGGTTCATCAACGGCTCCACCTTGAACCCGTGCTCGCGAAGCGCCTTCGACACCTCTTCAACGTCGCCCACGACCCCGGGCAGGTCACCCCAGTAAGAGTCGTGGTAGTTGCTCATGCCGATGACGAGCGCGTGGCTTTCGTCGTACAGCTTCACGGGTCTCACCCCCGCGGCCCCCTTCGTGCCCGGGAGGTCAGGCACGCCGAGGATGCCGGAGCGCGTCCGCCTCTCAAGCTCCCACGGCGTCTGGGCCGCGGCACTGAGCAGATGGCCGAAGGCCAGGCACAGGCTGAAAAGGAATAGAGTCTTTCTCACGCGACTGCCTCCGCGCTCCCGACCCGCAACGCGGGTAAAGGGACCCTGTGGGGCTTGCGGGCGTCACGCGCCCGCAAGCCCCGCCCGTGGACGGGCGGCGCACGGCTCGGACTACTTGTCGTCCGGTTTGTCCGCAAGCGTTTTCGGGCCCTTGAGTTTCTTGACCTTGCCGGACTTGATGTAACTGGAGTACTGGGTGATGGTGTCGGCGGCCACCGACTTCCCGTCCGGGTCGAAGAGGATGTACTCGACCACGGCCCCGCCGCTGTGAGAGAGGCGGTTACCCCCGGTTAACACGTCGATAACGGGGTTGGTCTTGATGCGGTTGTTACCGCCCGCCTTCACGACCTTCAGTTGCAGCCAGTAGAAGTTGCGATCCTGGCCCTGCGGCCCCTTGAGCGCCGCGAGCATGTTCTCGGCCTTGATGAAGGAGGTGAGTGAGTTCAGCCCCGTGGAGGCGTCGGCCTTAACGAGCGCCTCGACGAACTTGGCGAACTGGTCATTCTTCGCGCGCAGGCGTGCGATCGTGTCGTCGAGCTTGTCGGGGTTCTGGAAGTTCGGTTGCAGTTTCGAAAGCAGGCAACCCCGTGTGGACGTGAGCCGAACCATCTTTTGGTTCGCTTGCGCTAGCTTGCCGTCGCCCGGCCTCTGGATTTCATCGAGTTCCGCACTCAACTTCGCAATGGTTCGCTTCAGCTCCTTCATGACTTCCAGCTTCTCGGGCGGAACCCGGCGGCGCCTGCCGCCGGACACACCCGGGTCGCCGTAAATCTCTATAAGGTCTGCCAGCTTCGCCTCCGCCTCCTGCTTCCTGCCGGTCAGCGCGCGCACACTCGCTTCGAGATTCTCGATGGAGGTCTTGGTCTTTTGAATCTCCTTCTGTGTCTCTTCGAGCGCGTCGCCCAGCCCCTCGGCGTAAGCCTTGATGTCGTTCAGGGCGTCGAGCCGGCCGAGGAAGGCCGAATTCATCTGCGCGACATCGAAGTCTAGGTTCGGCGGGAAGACGGAAGGGTAGAACAGCGTCACGCCCGTCAGGCCGTCGCTGGCCTTGGCGGCGCGAAACACCTCTGAGACGAGCGCCGGCTCATCGATGTCGAACAACTGCCCCTTCACCTCGACGTTCGTCCTGAGCAGCGCCGTCAGATCGACGAACGACCCGAAGAGGCTCCTGGCGACGGTCGCGGCGGCGATAGGGCCGACTATAGCCGCGCGCGCCTGCGCGCCCCGAGTCTCCAGCCTGAGCAGCTCGGGGTCGGGCGCCGCCGCCGGGCAGGGCGGCGGGGTGTCGGGGAGCATCTGCCTGTAGCCCTGCCTCATCAGTTCGAGCTGGTTGAGCGCCACCTTGTAGCTGAGGAGCAGGTTCACGTCGCGCTCGTTATAAATGACAAGGGTCTTGATGCCGAGCTTCGCGTCCTTCAACTGCTGCACGAGCTGGTTCGCGGCGAAGCCGAGGCTGTTGTAGGCGACCACGCGCGGCTCGATGAGCTCGCCCTCGACGGTCGTCTTCCCGTCGAGCGGCGTCGTCGAGGGCTTCGGGAACCTAGCTTCGAGTTCTGTCTTGTTGGCCTCGGCGATGGCCTTGCGGAGTTCGGCCTGCGCCTTCTCCTCTTCGAGCCTCAGCACCTCGGCGCTCTTGGGCGTCGGCGTCGGCGTCGCGGCGGAGTTTTGCGCGACGACCTTCGTCGGGACGGCGGCCGCCAGCGTGACGACGGTCAGGATGGACGCCGCCAGCGTGACGGACGATCTGAGAATGGTGCGGTTCATTCGTGTTCCCTTCGTTAAAGCCTGGCGGCCCCTCAAGGCCGCACGATGCTGAAATCAGACGGCGAGACGTCAAAGAATGCGTTGTCGACTGCCTCGACCATGATGCGCGCCCGCGCGGTCGGCGTGTTCGGGACGGTGACATTGGCCCCGCCCGTGTTGGGCGTGCTCGGCATCAACACCGTGTAGGTCTTCCCGCCGTCCGTGGAGAGAGATAGCCGGACGCGGCCGCAACTCACGGGCGCCTCCGACGTCCCGGCGACGTCCCAGGTGACGACTTGCGACGTGCCCACAGTCCACGTGGCCGCGGCGGCGGGGCCCGTCACGTCGAAGGGGCCGCTGTCCGTCACCACCGAGACGGTCGCGTTGGCGACGCCGACGCCGCCCCCGCCGGCGCGGTTGTCACGTGCCGTGACGCGGAAACTCATCAGGCGCGCGCGGGCCGGCAAGGTTTCCCCCGGCGTCACTCGGCCCGAGAGGAGGCCCTCCACCTGCGGGAAGAAGCGCGCCGCGGCCTTCGAGGGGCCGAACGAACGAAAGATGGGGCGCGCTTCGTCTGCGTCGCCATCGGGCGGGCTCTCCTTTCCGAGGTCGAACTGCTCCCAGCAGAAGGTGACGGCGTCTCCGTCGGCGTCCGTCCCGACGGCTTCGAGTTTGAAAGGGGTGCCCTTCGGGATGACGAACCGCTGCCCCGCGACGACGCTCGGGGGCCGGTTGTTTGTCGGCGTCACGCGCGGCACGGCACTCACCCCCTCACTCGTGACGTAGGTGAGAATCTCCTCCAGGCTCGCGCCGTGGAAGTAGGAGTCGCTGTTACGTTGGAGGTCTGACTGCCCGCAGATGCCGGCGTAGGCCATGAGGGTCGAGCCGCTGCCGGGCTCGTAGGCGGTCGTCGGGTTGCGGTTGTGGTTGCAGCTCTCGGTCGTCGCGTTGAAGGTGTGGTTAGCGCCGAACTGGTGGCCCATCTCGTGCGCGACGTAGTCCACGTCGAAGGCGTCGCCGCGCGGCTCGTTAGACCCGGTCGCGCCCCTGGCCTTCCGTCCGCTCTGCCCGACCGAGCGGACGGCCGCCAGGCCGCCGCCGCCGCGGCTGAAGACGTGGCCGATGTCGTAACCGGAGTCGCCGAGCACGGCGTCGAGATTTTGCTGGTTCTCGTCGATGAGCTTGGGGGCGTTGAGGTTCGTGTAAGGGTCTCTGTCGGGGTCGGTGTAGATGATCCTCGTCTCGCCGCCGACGAGCCTGAGGCTGATGGCGAGGTCGTTCTCGTAAATGGCGTTGACTCGGTTGACGGTCGTGACGATGGCCCGCAGCGCGCCCGCCACCGTGCCGCCGTGGAACTTGGTGTACTCCCCCGTGGCGGCGACGGCGAGACGATAAGTCCTAAGCGTCTCGCCGTTCGAGACCGGCGCGCGGCGTTCACCGCGCCGCGCGAGCGCAGCCGGCCCCTCGGGGTCTTCGCCGACCAGGCAGCGCAGGCGCCTGTCGTCCTCCGGGCCGTCCGCCTTGAAGAAGGTCATGTAGGTCTCCTCGCCGGGCCTGCGCAGCGGGAACGGGTCGATGTAGAAGGTGCGGTCAGGAGAAAGCACGATGGCGTGGAAGCCCGCGGGCGTCATGTCGAAGCGCGCCGTCATCGACGGGTCTTCGATGCCCTGACCGCGGTACGTCTTGAGTTCCGGGAACTGTCGCGCCAGCTCCGGCTCCATGACGGGAGACTCCTGCACGGAGAACCTGACGAATGTCCCGTCCGGCAGCGGCAGCGAGACCTCGGGGGCAGGTTGTTGCTGCGGCCCGCCGGCCGGCGCGGACGACGCCTGCGCCCCGCGCGGCGCGGGCAGCTCAAGCGCGCGCCTGAGCCTTCTCTGGTCAAGGCTCACAATCTCGAACCTCCGCGGCAGCTCCTGCCTCAAGTCCGTCAACAGGGCCGCGTTGAAGCTGACGGAGCTTTTATCGAGCACACGCCAGAGCCTGTCAGGCGACTGGCGCCCTTGCGCCGCGGAGGGACTCAGGAGCGGGCCGAACACCGCGGCGCCGAGCGTGAGAAGAATGGCAAGTGTGTAACCCGTGGCACGCTTCATAGGGGTCTCCACCTGGCAGCCGTGCGTCGGTCAAGTCCGCGCGGGTGCCCTCACCTACACGCGCTCGAAGTAAGCGTGCAGGAAATTGTCCCAAAGGTGATCCGTGACGAACTGCACGGCGTATTCCTTGTTCGTCTCGGCGTAGGCTTTCCAGTATTTGTCAGACCAGTAGGCGGCTCTACTCACCGGGAAATAGATGGCCAGCCCGCGGCCGCCGAACGCGTCCTGCCTGTCCCTGCCCGCGTAGTTGTGTACGACCATTCGTTCCAGCAGCCGCGCGACCTCGGCCGCCCTCGCGCGGAGCCGGGGGTTTACGTCGGCGGCTGCGAGGTTCGAGGCGAACTGGTGAAGGTCGACCCCGTGGTAGCCGCGGCCCGGGGCGAAGACGTTGCAGCCTCTGCGCGCGTCCCTTATCCGTTGCCACTCCGCGCCCAGGCTGCCCATCAGTTCCCTTGATAGTAGGGACACGGCCCCGGCGAGCCTGTTCATTCGGTTCCCGGAAAGCCTGACGGCGGAGAGCGTCGTGTCTGAGGTCGTCGCGTCGTAAGTCTTCCGGTACGACTCCACGATGTGCTTCCCTAGTTCGGTCGCGCTTTGACCTGGCGAGTCGGCGAGCGCCCGGAGCCAGTCGTCGTAGTCCCAACCTCGTAGCGGCTCCAGCTCTTCGCTCCCCACCATCACGTCGGCCACGTTGCGCATCGCGTAGCCGGTCTCGACCATCTGCATCAGGCACGAGTCGAAGCCGATGACATCCAGCCCCCGGCCGGCTCCGAAGACGCCTTCCAGCGCGTCCTGAATTTCTCGGACGTAGAGCGGGTCGTGGCCGTTAGTCTCGTCCTCCGAGATGGTGCGGTACTGCCCGCCCAGCGGCGTCTGCTCCAGGTCGAGGGAGGCGAGCGACTCTTTCGTCAGTAGTCCTTCCGCCAGCAACGCCTCGGCCCGCGCGGCGTCCTGCTCGCGAACTCCTGCGTCGCGCGTCCGACCCCTTCGACCGGGAGCGGCCAGTTCGGGACGCCGCCAGCCGTCGCCGTGGCTCCAGATGACGAGCATGTAGTGCTCGGCCGGGAAGCGTTCGCGCGCCCAACTGACGAAAGCCCGCAGCGTCGCCGGGTCGCCCATGTTCGACTCTTCATCAAAATCCTGAAACGAGTTCGAAAGTGTCGGCCGCAGGTTCTGCCGCATCAGAAACCGTCTCGTCTTACCCCACTGCGCGTCCGTCTCCCCGGAGCCGGCGCGGTCGAGTTGGACGACGACGTTGACGAGCGGGCTGTGCCTGAACCCGGCCATCTCCTCGAAGTCGAAGAGCGCGTAAGGGTCGAGGTCGTTGTCGGCGTTCATGTAGAGCATGACCGTCCACCGGGCCTTCGCCGGCGGGCGTGCGCTCCTCCTTCGCGCGTGGCGCTCGCCCTTCTGTGCCGCGCGAGCGCCGGCGTGCGCCGGCCCCACACAGAGAAGTCCTAGCGCCAGCGCCGACGACAACAGTAAATGTGCTCCCGCGATGCGCATGAGCTTCGACGTGAGCCGGCTCAACCCGCAGATGGCGAGGGCGCACTCTGAATGACCGCCGGGCGGAGCGCGGCCCGGCGCCGGCCCGCGGGGCGCTTGCCGCGCGGCTTTGAGTGCTCGGGGCAGACGCTCATCAGGTTTACCTTGAACGTGGAGGGCCTGGCCGTCCCCGACTGCCTCGCGCCGGCCGTCAGGCCGGACGTGTCGTCGGGCGGAACGTCCGAGGTCGTGACGCCGAGGATGTGCGGCCCCTCGCCGAGGTGGTCGCGGTGCTCGCCGCATTTCTTGCCGCACTCCGCTTCGCCGCAGCCCGGGCAGTGGACGAGGAGCTCTATCGCGACCGTGCCGTCGGGCTTGATGACCTGCGCCTCGTCGTCCGTGGTGTCTGGCGTGACGCCGCCGGGGTCGGATTCCGCCAGGTGCTTCAGCTTCGAGAGGAACTTTTTGCCGGGGTCGGGCGAGGGGCACACGTCCTGGAAGACGGCTCTGAGCCTGACCTTCGCACCGGGCACCCGGTTCGTGACCGTCGCCCTGAACCTGACTCGCACCGACGCGGCTGGTATCTCGTTGGGCTTGTCAGACGGCGGCGTGTGCCACTTGACATCCCCCGGCCCGGGGCCTTGGAGGGCGTACTCGATGGTGATCCCGCTCAGCTCTATGGGGGCGGTGCTCCTCGTCTGCGCGAGCGAAGACGTGTGGGCGTGCAGGATTAACAACAGTCCCGCAGCCACGGCCGGCAGCAACTTTCTCAACATCGCACTCGTCATCCTGTTCCTCCTTCACTCCGCGGCGATTGTTGGAGGTCGCCGCCTTCTAACAGGTAGTGAGCCGAGGCCCGAAATATTTCGAGAATTTTTAAGAGGCGCCGCTCATAAAAATTTTTTGAGAAAACCGACACGTATTAATGTAGAGTTCAGACATCAAGTCAGCCCCACAACTGGCTCTCTTTAAACCGATCTCACCGAAGGTATTTTGTGATGGAACCTCAAAGACCCGACCAAGAGGCGCACCGGCCGCATCCGCCCTTCACCGTCAAACGCGCGCACGTCCTCGTGGCCGCTTTACTGCTGCTCGCCCCGGCCGTCGCCGCCGGACAACACCCGGCCGTTAAGCCCCAGCGCGACGCGAGGGCCGCGAAGTCCGCCCCGGAGCAGGCCCGCTTCCGGGCGCTTGAGTACGGTGCGACTGCGCGCCGGCCGCTCGCCGGCGGCGAGGGTCACACGTACGCGGCGAGCGCCCACGCCGGGCAATACCTGCGCGTCGTCGTCGAGCAGCAGGGCATCGACGTGGCGGTGTCGCTGCTGTCTGCCGACGGCGGCGTGCTGGTCAAGGCCGACAACGCCAACGGCACGCGCGGCACGGAGTCCGTCTCGCTCGCGGCCGACGGCGAAGAGACCTTCCGCGTCAAGGTGGAGGCGCGCGAGCCGCGCGCGAAGTCCGGCTACTACACGATTCGCATCGCGGAGCAACACGTCGCCACGGCGGAAGACGCCAGGCGCGTCCGCGCGGAGCGCGCGCTGGCGGCCGGCGAGTCGCTGCGCGCCGACGGCAGCTCGAACTCCCTGAACCAGTCGCTCGCCAGGTACCAGGAGGCGTACGAGCTGTTCAGTGCGGCCCGCGACGCGGCCGGGGCCGCCACGGCGCTGCTCGACATGGGTAAGTCCCACTACTTCCTGCTAGACATGGAGGAGGCCGCCAGGAAGTACGGCGAGGCGATGAAGCTGTACGAGGCGGCGGGACTGCGCCTCGACGAAGGCGTGGCCCGCCTCTACGTCGGGCAGGCGCGACTGGCGCTCGGCGACAACGCGGAGGCGCTCGGGTTTTACGAGCGCGCGCTTGAGCTGTTCACCGCGGAGGATGACGAGCGGTTCGTCTCGTTCGCGTTGAACGAGATGGGTCGCGCCTACTACCTGAGGGGCGATGTTAATAAGGCGCTAGACTACTACGGCCGCGCCCTCCCGATCCGACACGACCTTAACGACCGCAAAGGCGAATCGTTCACACTCGTCGCGATGGGGCGGGCCTACTCCAACGGTTTCGGCGACGACGCGCGCGCGCGCGAACTCTACCAGCAGGCCCTCAAACTCCAGAGGGAGATCGGCAACGACCGGCTCGCCGCCCAGACGCTCGGCGACCTCGGCCGCCTCGACTACAAGGCCGGCGATTACGACGCGGCGCTCAAAAACTACAACGAAGCCCTGGTCGCCGTCGCGAACGGCGACCAGGGCGTGAAGGCCGAGATACTGACGTACATCGGACTCGTCTACTCGGCCTGGGGCCGCCACGCGGACGCCGTCGAGCGGTACTTCTCCCCGGCGCTCAAACTTCAGGAAGGTCGCGACCCGGTGGGCCGCGCGCGCACGCTTCAATACATGGGACGCGCCTACGCGAGCCTCGGCGACGACGCCAAGGGTCTCGAACACCTGAACGCCGCGCTCGAAGTGTGGCAGAGGGTCCTGCACCGCACGGCGGAGGCCGACACGCGCCACGACATAGCCGTCGTCGAGAGCAGGCGCGGCCGGTTCGCCGAGGCGAGCCGGCAGATCAGGGCGGCGCTGCCGGTCATCGAATCCCTTCGCACGGAGACGGCGAACCAGTCGCTGCGCAACAACTACTTCGCCTCGGCACAGGATTACTACGAGCTCTACATCGACGTGCTGATGCGCTGGTCCGCGCAGACCGGCGACAAGAGTCTGGAAGCCCTCGCGCTGAAGGTCAGCGAAAGCAAGCGGGCACGCTCCCTGCTCGACATCCTCGTCGAGGCGAGGGCCGACGTCCGCGGCAGCGTCTCGGACCCCGGGCTGCTGGACAGGGAGGCCGCGCTCCAGCGCGAGCTGAGCGCGCAGTCGCTCAGGCAGATGATCGGCGAGCACCTCACGCCCGAGCAGGCCGCCGGGGTGAGAAAAAAACTCGACACCCTGGTCGCCGAGTTTTACGAACTCGACGCGGAGATTCGCAAAAAAAGCCCCCACTACGCCTCGCTGACCCGCCCCGCTCCCGTCTCCGTCGAGGAGATGCAGGGGGGGCTGCTGGCGCGGGACCAAGCCCTTCTCGAATACTCACTCGGGGACGAGCGCAGTTACCTCTGGGCGGTCACGCCGGACTCGGTGAGGAGCTACGTGCTGCCCGGCCGCGCGGAGGTCGAGGCGGCCGTCGTGAAGCTCGTGAAGGCGCTGACGGCGCGCAACATATACCCAGAGGGCGAGACGGAGACGGCGCGCGCCGCGCGGGTCGAGCGAGCGGACGCGGAGTACGGGATTGCCGCCGCGGCCATGGGAAAGTTGCTCGCGCTTGACCGCGCGGCAGCCGCCACGGGGGCCGAGCGGCTGCTGATCGTCGCCGACGGAGAGCTTCAGTACGTGCCCTTCGCGGCCTTACTCGTGCCGGCAAGACACGCGCCCGGCGGCGCGGCGCAGGCGCGGCAGGGGTTCGGCGAAGGCGAGACTTTACTCCCCCTGCTCTTCTACCACGAGATCGAGGAGCCGCCTTCCATGTCGGTCGTCGCCGAACTCAGGCGCGCGCGCGGAGACGCCGAGAGACCCCTCCCGAGCAAGACCATAGCGGTCATCGCCGACCCCGTCTTCAGTGCGGACGACGAACGCTGCTGTAAGTCTCTGCCGGGGGGCGGCGCCGGCCGCGGGGGCTCGGAACGGTCGCGCCCCACGGAGCGTCTGGCCGCGAGGGCGCGACCGGCGACGCGCGGCGAGGGGGCGCCGGTCGGCGCGCGCACCGGCCGGCTCGGGTTCACGCGGCTCGAAGCCGAAGAGATCCTCGCCCTCTTCCCGCGCGACGAATGGCTGAAGGCCGTCGGCTTCGAGGCGAACCTCTCGCTCCTGACTGACCCGCATAAGCTCGCGCCCTACCGCATCCTGCATTTAGCGACCCACGGGCTTCTCGACTCCGAACACCCGGAGCTGTCAGGCATCCTCCTCTCGATGCTCGACGAGCACGGCCGGCAGCAGAACGGCTTCCTGCAAGTTCACCAGATTTACAACCTGCGCCTGCCCGCCGAGATGCTCGTCCTCAGCGCGTGCGACACCGGCATCGGCAAGAGAATGAAGGGCGAGGGACTGAACGGCATTTCCCGCGGCTTCATGTACGCGGGCGTGAAGCGCGTGGTGGCCAGCCTGTGGGAAGTCAACGACGCCTCAACCTCTCAGCTGATGAAGAATTTCTACCAGAGCCTGCAACCCGGCGCCGGGGGTGGCGAGAAGATGCGCCCGGCGGCGGCCATGCGCGAGGCGCAGTTGCAGGTGATGAAACACAGGATTTGGCGACACCCGTACTACTGGGCCGCGTTCGTCGTGCAGGGCTAGCCGGATTAACCAAGCGCCGCGGCTCCATCCGGAGGCCGCCGGAACCGGCGGCGCGGGCGTCGCATAAACCTTGACTAGTGGGAGGTGAATAGCCGATAACTCGTGCGTTCAGCAATCAAATATGACGCCGACCTAACCGGTAAGGTGATGGCCGATCAGGATCCACCTCCCGACGCTGTGACTGGCCCTTGGAGTGCGTTCGGCGACGACCCGGAGGGCGCGGGCGAGCAGTTCAAGCACCTGCACCGGAAGTTGACCTACTATTTCGAGTCTCGGCGCTGCGACGACCCGAGCGAGCTCGCGCACAAGACGCTGGAAAGGCTGATGCAGAAGTACGGCGAGCACGTCGAAATTAAAGACCTCACGCGCTTCAGTTATGGCATCGCCAAGAAGGTACGGTACGAGTACCTGCGCGAGAAGGAGGCCGAGAAGAGGTACATCACCGAGCAGGAATACCGTTCACGGGCTGACGCGCCCGAAGAGGACGCCGAGGCCCGTAAGGAACGGAAGCGCAAATGCATGGAGGAGTGCTCGGCGCGTCTGAGCGAGTCGGACAGAACGATGTTAACCGACTACTTCAACGGAAGAGGCCGCAGCAGACAGCAGCGCAGGGAGAGAATGGCCGAGCAGCTTAAAATATCTCTCCAAGCCCTAAGGCTGCGAGTCTTCTACCTAAGACGCGGGCTGAAGAAGTGCCTGGAGAAATGTCTCGAAGAAGAGTGAGCGGGCGGCGCGGTCACGGTTTGCGTTCACCTGACACGGAGAAGAAACCCCTTGCCGGAATCGAAAGACGAGCAACTGCTGAACCGTTACCTCCTCGAAGGCTTGAGCGAAGAGGAGCGGGAGCGCGTCGAAGAAAGCTACCTGACCGACGACGACGTGTTCATGAAGCTCCAGGTCGCGGAGGACGAGCTTATCGTCGCCTACTTGGAGGGGGGACTTTCGCGCGGCGACCGCGCGAAGTTCGAGCGGGCTTTTCTGACCAACCCTCACAAACTCCGGAAGGTTGAATCGACGAAAGAGTTGTTAGAGTTCTTCGCCCCCGGGCCGCCCGCGCCGCGGCCCGGGCTCCTCGGCTCGTTCCTGCAAAGCCTGAGTGGGCTTCGCCCGGCGGACATTTACGCCCTGGCAGGACTGCTGCTGGTCGTCGCGTGCGGGCTGTCGTGTTGGTTGCTGGTCGAGAGGCAGCGAATGCGCGGCGAGTTGGACGCCGCCCGCGAGCGCTTGCGCCAAATCGAGAGCGCACAGCCGCGCCAGACCCCGGCACAGACGCCGCAACCCACGCCCGAAGAGGTGCTCGTGGTGCCTCCCGCCCCTCCGGGCTCCACTCCGCGCCCTGAACGTGAGACGGATGCGCCCGAGACGCAGGGGCCGAAACAAAGAAGCCGGCCTACCCCAGACGGCGGCGCGTTAAGTCGCGCGGCCTCCGTCCTCGCCTACGCACTCCCGAGCCCCGGCGCGTTGACGCGCGGCGGAGGCGGCCGCGTGGCAGAGCCCCTGGTCATCCACAGCGACGACGTTCTGGTCAGGCTGTCCGTCAAGGTGATGGCTAACGAGTACACGACATACAAGGTGTCCGTTCAAAAGCTGGGTGACCCCGAGGGCACGACGCAGATCGTGCGTAAGGGCCAGCCCGGCACCGGCGGGGATCAAGTCCGCATCGATCTGCCCGCCTCCTCCCTCACGAGCGGGGACTATATCCTGAAGATTATGGGCGAGAACGAAATCCTGGCCCTCCATCAGATAAAAATCACCAAACAAAATCGGCCGCGCGAATAGCCGACCCCGCCCGCCAGTTTTTGGCGACCTGTCACATATAACCTTCAATCGGAAAGTTCCGCGCGTCGGGACGGCTTGGCCTCGCGGAGAGCGCCGGCAGTAAAACAAGTCCGCCCGCCTGAAATTTTCACCGCAATTCATCACTACTTTGTAGGAGCAGGGGCAGGTGCGTCCGGCCGAGGGCAGTAGAGACGGCCGGTCGAGTTTCAAAGCTGCACACGCCCCGGTGAGATGTACCAACCAGGTAGCACAAATATGCAACACCCAGTCCGTCACCTATCACCCTCCGGCCATAGCTATGTTTTCAAGCTCCTGTCCGCCGTCGCCTGTGCCTTTTTCGGCCTGACGGCCGCGGCCCAAGAACCGCAGCCGGACGTGAGGGGGCTCGCCGTGGGCGAGAGGGTGGTGCGCAAGGTTGTGGGTACGGAATTTCACGTCTATACGGTTCGACTCAGGCGGGGGCAGGTGTTGCGCGCGAGTATTGTCGAGAAGGGCGCAGATGTCGGCGTGGCCGTCATACGGACTACCGATAATCAGACAGTTTCCGCGACGCTTAGTTTTGGCTACGGCTTCATGCGGGAATCCCTGACGTTTATCCCCGAGCAGGACGGGGCGTATGGGCTCGCGATCATCGCCCAACAGGTGACGGACGCGAACGTGGAGGCCAGTTATGAGTTAACGACCTCGCTGAGTAACACCTCGACCGAAAGGGACAGGCGACGACTCCGAGCCGAAAAGCTGCTTGAGGAAGGAATGCGGCTCTTCACCAGCAACGACAGAAAGAGACAGCTTTTAGCGGCCGCGAAGTGGGAAGCGAGTACCGCCCTGTGGAGAAGTCTGGGGGAGGAATATTGGGCCGCAATAGCCACCGCTAACGTCGGCTTTGCCCACGTGTCGACAGAGGAGTATGTGAAGGCTGTGCCTTATCTCGATGCGGCGTCGGCGTTTTTTGAGGGCGCACAGTATGTGCCTGCGGCCGGGGCCGTGTCTAAGGCCCTGGGCTCGCTCTACCTGTTAATGCTGGACATCGAAAAAGGGGACGCTTACCTGAACAAAGCACTAAAGATTGCTAGAAGCCTCGGCGATAAGCGCTCGGAGACCCAGATAGTCATGCTTCTGAGCGTCTTTAGTCGCGGCGTGCCGAATGGCCAGGCTAACCCTACCGATGAAGTGCCTGAAGTCGGGGCGAGGAAGGACGAAATTGCCGAACTGATGAATTGGGTGAAGGACATCACAAACTATACGCTCGATGATTCAAAAGGCATGGGCGAGAGGCGCGCCTTTTTTGCCAGGGCCGCGCGGGAAGCCCTGCCGCTGGCTAGAGGAATCGGACATAAGGAGTTGGAAACGCAGTTTCACCTCGCCTTGGGATTCGGTTACATCGAAACTGCCCGGGATAGTGACGACAAAGCGGAGAAGAAGGCGGACAAGGCAAAGTCTTTCGACTACCTCATGCAGGCGCTTTGGCTCTCTAAAGTTACCCGTAACAAGCAAGCACAAGCCCTCGTGTATTTCGGCATGAACCTGTTCTATGAGGGCGACAATGATAGGCTCGCGATCTTATTCGGCAAAAAAGCGCTCAACTCGACCCAGGACTTACGTCAATACCTAAAAAGCGGCGATAAGGAAGTCCAACAGAATTACGCCAGGAGGATTGAAGAACGCTACGGCATGATTGCGGAGGATCTATTTTTCGAGGGGCGCTTGGCTGAGGCCCAGCAGGTGATTAATTTGAGCCGCGATCAGGAGTATTTCGACTTCACGCGGAACCGAGGTCAGCCCGTCACACACCTGGCGCTTACCGCGCGGGAAGTCTCAAACGAGCGGATACTCAACCGCGAGGTCGGAAGGGTCATCGCTAAATACGCCCGGCGGCCGGGGCCGGACTACACGCCGGCGACGGCCAAACTCAAAGCCGCCTTCAGGCGGTTGGAGAAAAATTTCAGGGCTCCCGCGTCGGGACAAGACATCAACCGAAACGTCCCGGACACGACTGACATGCAAGCCGCCTTGCGCCAGCTTGACGCCAAGAGCGGCACACGGCACGTCGCTCTCTATTTTGTTACGAGTATTGACAAGCTCCTACTCCTCACGCCGGACAGCATCAGGTCGTTCGGAGGCGAGCGGACACCCGCGGAGTTCAGCAGCCCCGCTTCCAAGGAGCAGGGTCCCGGCTCCAAAGAACAAGCAGGTGAGAGTCCTTTCCGACTTATCGGCAGGGGCTCGGACAAGTTGATACTGGAATTCCTTGAGACGTTAAAATCACCGGGTTCCGATCCCCGTCGGCTCGGCTCGCTCATCTACAAGCGCATCTTCAAGACGAGAGAGTTAGTCAGCGGAAAGGTCACCGCCACGACCCTGGAGGCAGCTCTGGCGCGATACAAGCCGCAGGTCTTGCTGTGGTCGCTGAGCGGCAACCTCCGCTACGTCCCGATGGCCGCGCTCTACGACGAGGAGAAGAAGCAATATCTGGTGGAAAAATACGAGAGCGCAGTCTTCACCCGCGCCCGCAAGGAGAGGTTTTTGGTTGAGCCGAAGCCGTGGGAGCAAAACCTTGCCTTCGGAACGTCGGACGCCCGCGGTTCAGCGCCGCCGCTCCCCGGTGTGGCGAAAGAGTTGGCCGCCATCTTCGGGAACGCGGCCGACGGGCGCAAAGGTCTCCTGCCCGGCCGGGTCTTCCTCAACGACGCCTTCACCCGCCTAGCGTTTTTGGCGGCCATGCAAATCAAGCCCTCGCTCATCCACATCGCCAGCCACTTCAGTTTTCAACCCGGCGACTCCCAAAACTCTTATCTGCTCCTGGGCGACGGCGACAGGCTCTCGCTCTCCGACATGCATCAGTACCCGAACCTTTTTGAAGGGGTGGATTTGCTGACGCTGTCGGCCTGCGAGACGGCGGCGCAGCAGCCCGGCGCGAGCGGTAAGGAGATTGACGGATTCGCCGAACTCGCTCAGCGCATGGGCGCGAGTTCGGTCATCGCGACACTCTGGAAGGTGGCCGACGACGGGACTTCACGGCTGACGACGGAATTTTACCGCCTGCGCCCGTCTCGCCCCGGCACCCCGAAATCGGCGATATTGCGTCAGGCCCAGTTAAATCTTCTGAGCGGTAAAGACTCGGCCGCAGAGGAGAGTCAGCGCCGGGCCGTCGTCGTCGGAACGAACGACCCGAAGGTCAAAGGCCCGTCCACGCCCCCGCCCTCCGCGCCGTTCGCCCACCCATACTACTGGGCGCCGTTCGTCCTATTCGGCGGCACAAGATAGAGGCGCGGCCGCGCGGCGAGGCCGGAGCCGCGGCTTCAGGGCGGGAGTGTGAAAGAGCGCCGCCGGAGGATATCTTGGAAGAGTCACCTACGCAGCGCGTCGAGCTTTTCGGCGGGCAATTTGTACAGTTCCCTTACTAGATCGACGATGGCTTCGGCGATCAATCGCTCCGCCTTCTGCCCCGCTTCCGTTTGACCATTCGGGCTAATCTCTTTCCGTAGCGCCCAAGTCGGCTTGTAGGTATTCATGCCCTCGTTGAGGAGTTTTTCCCGCGCACCCGGCCCCATCCGTCTGATTGCCAGAACGACATCAATGAAATAACTTCTATGACAGGAGTCCACTCCGCAGTTGATTCTTCCTTCCTTGCTCACCGTCCAGCTAACACGAAGTTCGGGAAGTCCGAGAACACCCACCCGTGCTTCAGCGTCCGGTAGATGATCCCTAAGAACTTGCGCGCCGTCGCGATCAGCGCCTTCTTGGAGCCTCTCCGCCCCTTGAGCCGCTCGTAGTACTGCCGCAGGTACGGGCTGAAGCGCTTCGCCGTCAGCGTACACTGCACCAGCACCAGCCGCCCCAGTTTCGAGCCGCGCTTCGTGATCCGCCCGTGATGCCGCGTCGCGTTAGAGTCCGCCACCCGCGGCACGATGCCGAAGTAGCTCGCCAGCTTGTCCCCGTCCGGGAAGTCACCCACCCCCCCGATGATCGAGAGCAGCACCGCCGCCGAGTAATCGCCGATGCCCTTGATGCTCGTCAGGCTGTCATGCCCCGCGAGTCGCTCCCCCAGCTCACAGATCTCCCGCTCCAGCTTGAGGATGCCTTCGCTCAAGCTGGTGATCTGCGCGGCGATGACCTCCAACTCCATCCTGACGCTCGCCGGCCACTCCTCGCCTAGCACCTTCCGCAGGTTCGACGGGTGGGCATACGCCTCTCTGCGACTCTCGCGCCCCTGCGCCCGGAGGTGGGCGTGCACCTTGTTGAGCAGGACGGTGCGCAACTTCACCAGCTTGTCGCGGGTGTTGGCCAGGCTCTTGACCTGCGCGTGCGACTCGCCCTTCACCCGCGACGGGGGCAGCAGCCCCTTACTGAGGAAATGGGCGAGTGCGCGGGCGTCGTTGCGGTCGGTCTTGCTCACCGAGTGCCTGATGACCCCGAACTGCCCCGCGTTGACGACGACGCAGGCGGCCACCAGCGGCGAGACCTGGGAGTGGAAGAAGCGGGAGTTGCCCGTGGCCTCGACCGCGACGTGATCGCCGGGGCGCAGGGTGGACTTGAACGCCTCAAGCTCTTTGAGCTGGTACTTCTCGAAGGTGTGGGTGCCGTCCTCCGCGAGGAGGCAGACGGTGAAGTTGTTCGAGTGCAGGTCTACGCCGAGGTAACGCATGACGATCTCCTCCCTGAAAAGGTGAAGGAGTAGACTGCTACGCGGCGGCCACCATACTTCTATCCGAGGTCGAGACGCCTCACGATGACGCTGCGGGTACAGGCCCGGTTACTCTCAATGTACGAGGTCACTGAAGCCTCAAGTTATTTTCCCAGCCTGCAACCTGTCTACTCCGGCCTGAGCAAAGTCTAGCCGGAGCCGGCCGCCACGCGTAGCCCTGTCATATCACTCTCTTGTGTCTGAGCGTTTCTAGAACAGGCTGCGTGGTATTCTTCTCCTCGAAAATTTTAAAAGGGTCATGACTAGATAACGGCGATTGAATCGGCGTTAAACTAAGTCATGGCAGATAGTTCTAAGCAATTTGTCCGCGCACGAATTTCGCGTGCGAAATTTCGGCAGTTGCTCAAGCTCTTTGCACTCGACCTGACCGCTGTCCAGGTCACTGCTTTAGCCGGTCTGAATCGCAACACGGTCAACCGTTACTTGCGACTGATTCGCCAAGCCATCGCAGAGCATTGTCAGCGCGAGTCGCCCCTTAGCGGCGAGGTCGAACTCGACGAGAGCTACTTCGGCGCTCGCCGGGTGCGTGGTAAGCGCGGGCGCGGGGCGCGCGGCAAGACCATCGTCTTCGTCATCTATAAGCGCGGCGGCCGCGTGTACACCGAGATCGTGCCGAACTGCACGAAAGCCCAGTTGCAAGCCATTATTCGAGGCCGGGTCGAGCTCTCGGCGATGATCCATACGGATGGCTTTCGCTCTTACGACGGCATCGTCCACATGGGCTACCAGAAGCATTACCGTGTCCATCACGACCGCGACGAGTTCGTTCACGGCAACAGTCATATCAATTGCATCGAAGGCTTCTGGGGCATGGCCAAGACGCGGCTCGTTAAGTTCAAGGGCATGAGCCGTTCAACGTTTTACTTGCATCTGCAGGAGTGTGAGTTCAGGTTCAATCATCGAGATGAAGACCTCTACCAACTCCTCCTGAAAATCACTAGATCGGCTATCCCTATCTAGTCATGACCCTTTTAAAATCTTCGTCGCTAAAATTTTCCCCTTCGAATTTACCCCGACTTTCTTTAACCTTGGATCGCTGCTCGGATTTGATGATCTCCAACAACTCGTCAGGGCTTACGGCCGGCGTGGGGCTTGGAGACGGTTGAGGCTTAAAATAGAACTCGCCGACGAGCGAAGTTTCAACCCACGGCATCCTCTCTTGAGCCTTGGTCAACTCCAAGACTGACGCCCGCACTCTCTTAAACACCTCTTGCACCTCAAGACCCGGCACGCGCATAAACCTCAGCAGCTCCTGCGTGAACAGGCTGTCGTCGGGCGTCACCGAACCCGACTTGGTCGCATACGCTATCAAAGTCCCTGTCGGCACATCCATCGGGGCGAGTCCGCGCTCGACAGGCGACCTGAGACCGCGGGTCATAAGTTTTTCATGATGCTCTCCTCTCGTAAGCGAAAGCCGCCCACCCTGAACACGGCGGCCGACAGGCGCCTCACTGCACCTGAGGCTAGCGCCAGTTGCCGACGAGGATAAACGGCGCCCAGTAGTACGGGTGGGCGAAGGGCTTCTGGTCGTCGCGTCTGAAGAGCGGCGCGTCTTCCTCGGCGACGTACACCACCTCAGCCCGGGTTTCACCCTGCTTCTGTGCGTCTCCACCCCGCCTCACCATCACGACGCTTGACCTTCCGGCGCCGCCAGCGCCCGCGGGCATCGGTCTCGCGGCAGACTCACCTTTGAGTAAGGCGAGTTGCGCCTGCCTCAAGGCCGCCGCCTTCGTCGGCCGCGCGGCATCCTGCCGCCTCCTGTAGAAGTCCGTCATGAGCGCCGGGGTCGAGTTGTCAGCCACGCCCCACAGCGTCGCAATCACGGCCGCCGCGCCGAGCCGCTGCGCCATCTCGGCAAAACCGTCGATCTCGCGGCCGTTCGCCCCGACTTGCTGCGCCGCGGTGTTACACGCCGAGAGGGTCAACAGCTCCGCCCCCGCGAACAATCCGTCCTCCCTTTTCATCTCCGACAGCGTCAACGCGGTGCCGTCGCCAAGCAGCAGGAAGGAGCGCGCCTCGTCACCCGGCCGGAACGAGAAGTGGCTCGCGATGTGGACGAGCGGATGCCGACGCCTGAGCGCGGCGATCATTGAGGCCCGGTTGAACGAGCCGTTGAGCTGCATCTCGCCGTCGAGGAGTCCACCCGGCGTCTCTGCCGTTCGGAAAATGGCCGCGAGTTCTGTCTCCACGCCCGGCAGGGGCGTGAAGCGGATGGTCTCTCCCGGCAGACTAACCTCATGCGCCTCGCTGCTGCCGAGGCCGACCCCCGTCCACCTGTCCGAGACCGGCCGGGTCATCCGCTCGCGGTCGGCGCGGGTGAAGACGACGTTCTGATAGCGCTCGACGAGGTACCTCTTTCCGTCGTAGAGCGCCGCCATCGGCACGTAGCGCAAGTTGCCGTCCAGCGACCAGAGCAGCGTGTCCGTCCCCGGCGGCAGCTCCGCCTCGACCGGCTTAAAGACGTTGTCGTATAGCTTGTGTGCGACGAGGCGCGGGTCATATGTGTCCCGCTGCAACAGCGCCCACATCTGCTGCGCGCGTCTGTCCAACTCCTCGCCTTTAATCGCGCACGAGGCTGAGGCGACGCCGTCGGCCGTGACGATCAGGGCGTGGTAGCGCTTTTCGCCGACGAGGGTGTAGAGGGCGGCGGCCGCATGTCCGGTGGACTCTTTAAGCTCCTTCAGCGCGGACTGCATCTCCCGCAAGTCGGCGACCTTCCCGACTACGTCCCGCGCGGAAGCCGGCCTGCTGAATTCGGCCTCCGCCTCTTTCAGCAGGCGGAGGTTTTCATCCGACGCGGCCCTAAGGGCGTCGTGAAACTGTTCGTCCGATGCGCCCGCATCGGCCTTCAGCCAACGATCCTCGGGTCGGGACGGCTGCACGCGGCGGTGGACGCTTAACGCGCCTAGTCTTTCGCTGCCCAGTTGATATTGCTCTGCGAGGAGGGATTCGCGCGGCGTCAGGCTCAGCGGCGCGAGCTTCTTCTGGGAGGTCGGATCAAAGTCGAAGAACTGCTGATCCTTAAAAGAGTTCAGCACCTGAAGGGCTTCCGGCAGCCTCCCCGCTTCGACCAGCAGCCCGGTCAATTCCCTGTAAATGTTCTCGACCCTCTTCAGGTAACTCCGCTGCGTGGCTGTCTCCAGGGCGAAAGAAGCCCCACGCAACTCGCCTAAGCGGTTCACCGCGACTTTGCCATAGAAGACAGCAAGCCGCGGACGGCGAAGGGCTGCGGACGCAGACATCAGATTGCCGAGGACGATGGCCTCGGACTGCCTGTCGCCGGTAACTATGAAGAGCGGCAGCGCCCGGTGGAAGTAGTCTGCCGCCTCGTAGCCGGGGGACAGCCGCAAGGTGGCGCTGCCGATGTTGTTGAGCGCGCCGGCCTCAGAGCCGTAATCGCGCAGCTTGCGGAAGAGCGGCAAGGCCCTCTCAGCGTATTCTCGCTGCTTCGACCAGTCGCCTACGGTGCCGTACGCCCTGCCGAGGTTCACGAGCATCGCCGCCTCGGCACGCCCGTCTCCGAACTCTTTAGCGGCCGGCAACAGCCTCTCGAAATTTGCGATCAACCACTCAGGGTGGCCCGAGTCCATGTATATGAGAGAGAGGTTATTGACAGAGGCCAGCGCGCCCTCTGCGTCGAGGAGCTGTGTGAAGATGCGGTTGGCCCGGTTGAGAGACTTGAATGCACTTTCGTAATCGCCCAGAGCCAGTTGCACCAAGCCGAGTTGGTTCAGCACCCACGCCTCGCCGCTCATATCATCCGCCGCGCGGCACAGGAGCAGGGCCCGGCCGAGGTGTCGGGCCGCATCTCCGTACTCCCCGAGCCAGTAGTCCAGCCGCCCGATGAAGTAACGCGTGCGGCTCTCCCGGTCGGAGTCCTTGACCCGCTCCCAGAACCCCAAGCTCTCTTCCAGCCGTTGCCTTGTAGCACGCATCATTTCCGCATCGCCCCGGTGGCTCGCGCCGACGCTGTCGGACAGAACCCGTTCGAGTCGGACCCTCTCCCGGTCGTCGGCCGTCGGCTGACTGACGCTGGCCGTCAGGCGGTATCGGCCTTTGGTCGTGGTGTACCTTTGCGCGTAGACCAGGAGTATGTACAGCCCGTCGTCCTCGGAGATGAACGACAACGTCTCGCGGTCGAAGCCGCCCGCGGACGTGACCACCCACCTCTCTCTGGCCACGCGGACGACCCAGATTCCCGCCTTGGCCTTCTGCCCCTGCGCCTCGACCCGCAGCATCTGGCCGGCCGTCAGCTCGACCTTGTAGAAGTGGTATTCGTCTCTCTGGAGGGATCGCTCCACGGCCTCGCCCAACGGCAGGGCTCGCACCTCCGGCATGTCCTCCGGCGTCTGTCCGCCCCCGAGCGAAAAGCTCAGAAGCAGCAACAGTGGTGCGCCGATGAAGCGGACGCCCGGATGGCTTGGCCTTGATGCTGCTCGCGCCATCAGGTCTCACTTCTGCGGCTGTGCTTTCGGCCGCGGCGGGCGGGCCTCGAAGGTGATCTCGGCGGTGGCCCAGTCTTCGGCGGGCGCGCCGAGTTCGGCGGCGTCGGCGGCCCCGAGGAGGCCCGTCTCGCCCCCGCGCGGGCCGCCGGGCGCGCCGCGCGTCTGGCCGCGGGTCAGCCCCGTCGTGGCCGTGAGGAGAATCTGGCCGAGGGGCGACCTCGCCTCCCTTTCGCCGCGCGTGGTGCCGCGGTGCCGTCGCTGCTGAAGCTCTTCGGCGTCCGCCGTCCGGAAGAGCGGACTGAAGTCGGCCTCGCCCCTGGTGATGATGGCCTTGAAGACCTCGCGGCCGTAAGGCTCGCCGATCTTGATGACGAAGGGGAAAGGGATGCGCTGCCAGACGGGACGGCCCGCGCGGTCGTTCAGGACGCGAATCCTGTTCTCGTTGACGCCCGTGGCGACGAGCGGGTGCGGGAAGAGGGGGCCGATCCCGCCGTTACTGCGCAGGTCGAGCACGGAGACGAATGGCTCCTCCGTCCCAAGGTTCAAGACCTCAAGCATGACCGTGTCGCCGTCGTGCAGGACGAGGCGGTTACCTTCGGCCGGCGGCACCTCGGGGGCCAGGTCGCGCGCCTTCTTCGCCAGCTTCGTTATGGGGTCTTGCACCACGTCCGTGACGGGGACGAGGCGCATCTTGATCTTCAAGTTGGTGTCGCCCTCGTTCTTCAGCCCCTTGACGAAGCGCCAGCGGGCCTCGCCTTCGAGGGCCGTCCGGACCGCGTCCGACATCCGCGGGCCGTCGGCGACCCGCTCGATGATTGAGCCGTCCTCACGCATGAGTGTCAGGACGCTCGCGGGCGTCGCGCCTTCTTGTTCTGAGGAAGGCTTCTCGTTTTCGCACCTGCCGCGGCAGATACGAACGTTCCAGTCGGCGGCAGCGTCCGCGACGTTCAGCAGTGCGAGTTCCTTCAGCTCGCTCAAGCCCGCTCCGCCGAGCGCGGCCTTCGCCGCTCCGTCGAAGCTCACCTTGAGGCGCACGTCGCCGAAGTTGTGGTAGGTCTCGACGGCGCGCGCCGCGCGCAGCTCTTCGAGCGCCTTGTCGTCCGGTACGGGCGTGAGCTTGAGGACGGAGACGGTCGGGCCGACGGTGACGAGTTCGGCCTGCGCCATCGGCGAGCCGGTCCTGGAGTCCTTGCCGGGCGCGTAGACGGAGAAGCGCGAGCCCGCCGTCATGCCCTGTAAGCTCCCCGCCTTGAGCATGACCTTCCTGCCCTCAACCGTGAGGTTGACGTACGGCTGCGGCGGGCGTGCGACGCCGGAGAAAAGGACGTTGTCGCGGCTGCCTTCGAGCTGCGGGTCCTGGTCGTTGATCCGGCGTGTGATCTCGCCGTTGATTCTTTCGAAGATGTCGCGGTAGGTCGTCTCGTTCCCCGCGCCCGCGAGCGCCCTAACGAGCGAGTGGCTGAGCGCGCCCATGAATTTCCCCGTGGCCTCGTCGGTGGTCTCCGAAGCGAGCTGGTTGTTGCGCGCCGCCGAGATGACCACGAGGCTGGCCGGCAGCCGGGCGCCTTCGGGGAAGAGGCCGCTGGGGCCGTCCGGCTTGCCGCCGTCGTTGGGGGCGACCGCGCGGCCGAGTCCCAGGCCGCGCGTGAGCAGGCGGCCGTTGCGTGTGATGGTGCCGGAGTAGCAGCTGTCTGCGGTGACGGTGACGTGACGGCCGGCGAGCCCCGCGAGCAGCTCCTCGATTTCGTCGTCGCGGATGTCCTTCGAGCCGTCCCCCTGCGTCGCGTAGTCGGAAGGGATGAGCGTCTCGTCCTTGCCGTCGAGCTCGTCGCCGACCTTCGGGTTACGGCCGTGCGCCCTGTCGGCGTCGTCTTCGACCTGCCCGCCGTGCCCGGAGTAGTGGAAGTAGACCACGTCGCCCGGGTCGGTCTGCCCGATAAGGAACGACCTGAAGGCGCAGACGATGGAATCGTGCGTCGTCTCCTCCCGGGTCTTGAGCACCTTGATCTCGTCCTTCTTGAAGCCGAACTTCTCCGACAACAAGACCGCCTCGATGGCGTCCACGTCGTTGGCGGAGTTGAGGTCCCACCAGTACTTGCCGTGCGCCCTGCACTCCATGGCCGAGTTGTCGCGGCAGTAGTGGGAGACGCCGACCAGGAGTGCGCGTTTGCGCGGCGCGGCCTGCGGCGTCGCCTGGGGCACGGCGGGCGCGGGCGCGTCGGCGCGCGACGCGTACGGGCGAAGGACGGCGCCGCCGGCGACGAGGCTAAGGACAATCACGATGAAGAGCGTTCGAAGCACGGGCAGCTCCCTTCGCAGCATGAAAGATTGTGAACACCAGGCCCGCCCGCGCGAGCCGTTAACGGCCGTGGCGGCGGGCGCTGTCGGGCCGCGGCATCGCGGAGAGAGCGCCCGCGGGGTTGAGTTTCCCGTAGCCCCACTCGGGGTTCGGCACAGGCCCTACGAAATGGTCGCCGCGCTTCGCGGTCCTGATTAAAATTTCCTTGATCTGTGCGGCGTCGAGCCGCGGGTTCTTTTGGAGCATGAGGGCGATGACCCCCGCGGTGAAAGGGGCGGCGGCGCTCGTGCCGGCCCAGGCCATGTGCCTGCCGTCCCTGGTCACGGCCGTCCACCCGGCCGATGCGCCCATGTTGCGGCCGCCGCAGGTGGGGCTGTCGGGGTCGGCGGCCGCCGACATCGAAGAGATGGTGTACCGGGCCGGGGCGGCGATCTCCGGCTTGAAGCCACCGCCCGGCAGCTCTCCCCCCGGGCTCGAATAGTCGGAGATGGCGTCGAGGGGGAGGTTGTAGATCGTCTGCCCGCCCTGCTGGTTCTCCCACGCGGGGCGGAAATCGTAGGAGCCGACGGTGATGACCCCGGCCGCATTGCCCGGCGAGCCGACCATCATCCGCTTCGCAGCCCCGATGGTGAAAGAGCCCTGCCTGTAGAACGGCATGTATAGCTCGAAGCGGCCGTTGACGACGTCGGCGGTCGGGCCGAAACCCCACACGAAGTAATTGCCCGGCGGCAGCGGCACCCAAAGTCGGTCGGTCTTCTCGTCCGCCCCCGCCAGCCGGCTCTTTTCCAGAATCACGTCGGCGAGTTCCTTGAAGTAGCCGGGCTCCTTAATGCCCTCCTGAAGTTGCACCCTGATCTCGTCGCCGATCTTGTAGATGAAGAGGTTGAAGGGCCTGCCTATCTGGTCGACGAGGAAGTTGCCGGAGCCGCGGACGACCAACCCCCAGTCGTCCCGCTTGTCGAAGTAGCCGTTGAGCCACGTCCGGCCGCTGGTTCTCTGCGGGGAGACCACCACTTCTAGCTGCGAGCCGTTAACGTCGGCCTGCCCGGGCCGGCGCGGGCCGAAGCTGCCGCTCCCGTGCAGGCTGTACCTCCCCTCGTTACCGGCCGCGACGGTGATCGCCACGCCCGGCTTGCCCGCCCCCGACAGCCTGTTCATCAACTGCTCCGCCGGCTCTCCCCCGTCGTGCGCCGAGAAGTGACCACCGAGGCTGTGGTTGATGACGACAGGACGGCCGAGTTGCTTAGCCGTTTGCGCGATCCAGTAAGTGCCGAGCAGGTAAGTGTCATCGAACGAGCCGCAGGCGCCCGCCTTCACGATGAGCAAGTCCGCCTCCGGCGCGACGCCCGCGTAACTCCCGGCCGGGACGCCGTTGGCAGTCGCGCGCCCGTTGCCCGCGGCCGCCCCCGCCGCGGCGGTGCCGTGGCCGAAGTCGTCCGCGGAGTTGACGGTGCCGGTGCCGCGCAGCGCGTCTGTAACCTGCCTGCCGGTGTAGAGAGTGCCCGGGCCGGTGGCCCCGCCTTCTTGAACGACCGGCGGCCGCGTGCCGACCCTGCCGCCTGAACTCTCGAAAGAGTCGTCGGTCATGTCCCACAGGTACAGAATGCGCGAAGTGCCGTCGGGGTTGATGAAGTCTTCGTGCCTCCAATCGATTCCCGTGTCAACAATGCCGACTATGACTCCCTTCCCCGTGAGTCCGTGCGCGGGCGGCGGCGGCGAGGAGGTCTTGACGGCGGGCGCGACGCCGCGCGCCGTGAGGCGTTCGCCTAACCGTGTGAACGAAGGCCAGCCCTCGGGGCTCGGCACCGGCGGCGCCTGCGCGGCCTTGGTGGCGGAGACTGCTCGAACAGATTTTTCCCCGGCGAGTCTCTCCAGCGAACGCACAGGGATGTCTGCGAGCACCAGGTCGCCCTCGCGCAGGTAGACCTTCGCCCCGTGCCTCTTCAAGTCGCCGAGGTCGACCGCGGCGTCTACCCTCACGCTCACGCCGACGTAGGGGTCGGAACCGCCGCCGCTGATGTTGAAGAGTTCCCGCACCTGTTCGTCGTCAAAGTCGAACTGCCGCCGCCCGCCGACGCGCGCGCCGACGAACTGGTCGAAGAGGATGGCCAGTTCCGGGCTCAACTTGCCCTTGGCTTCGGGGCCGCGCTTCTTCCCGCGCCCCTTGTTCAGGTCTTCGGGATACTTCGGCCTCTGCGGCTGCGGGCGGGGCGCGGTCGCCGCCGGCGCCCCGCCCCAGAGCATCGCCGCCGCGAGGATCGCGATGAGCGACTTCATCCCCCTTCCACCAACCCCCTTCATGGACATGACCTCCGTGCCGTCGCGATGTTTCACCCGCCCCGAGTTACGCCCTCACTTGCCGTCGAGAACGACGGAGCGTCGAGACCGCGCAGATTCCTCGTCCGAGGGACAATCGACCGCCCACCCTCCGACGCCCTCAACCCCTCCGCATTAATATGTGTCTTTTTCCCCAAGATATTTTATGGACATTCAAACAGGCCCCTTCACCCGTTGTATGCCGGGCCGAACGAATCTGGAGCACCCGGGTAGGGGCGCAGGCGCTTCAGGACTTACTTGCGCAGCGCATCAAGCTTTTCGGCGGACATGGTGTAAAGCTCTCTGACTAATTTAACGATAGCTTGGGCGATCAATTCTTCCGCCTCCCGCCCCGCTTCCGTCTGCCCTTCCGGGCTAATCTTCCCCGACTCCGCCCAGGTCTTCCTGCGCGTCCGCATGCCTTCGCTGAGGAGTTTTTCCCGTGCGCCCGGCTCCATCCGCTTGACGGCCGAGACGACATCGATGAAATAACTATCGTGCCTGAGCCTGTCCGCCACCGACTGCGGGACGTTCTTCCCCTTGAAGTCTTTTAGATCGTCGTCGCTAAAGTTCTGCCCTTCGAATTTGCCGTAACTTTCTCGCACCACGGATCGTTGCTCGGATTGGATTACAGCCAGCAACTCGTTCGGGCTTACGGCCGGCGTGGGGCCTGGAGACGGCTGAGGCTCGACGAAATAGACCTTCCCGGTGAGCGAAGTCTCTTCCCAGGGCTCCTGTCGGCCCCCGGTCAGCTTAGGGACTGATTCCCGTACCTTGTTGAAGACGTCCTGCACCTCCAGGCCCGACGTCGGCATAAACTTCAGCAGCTCCTGCGTGTATAGTCCGTTCCGCCCGTTAGGGTTGTCGTCCGCCACCGAGCCCGGTTTTGTCGAGTACGCGATCAACGTCCCCCCCGACGGCGCGCTCATCGGGGCGAGCCCGCGCTCAAGAGACCTGATACGACGTAAGAACGGATTACTTCTGCACGCGTCGAGGATCACGATGTTGGTTCTGCTCCGCGCGCGCTTGATCTGTTCCGACACGAGCCCCACGGCGATGCAGTCGGCCTCCACGTCCGCCTCGCTCTCGACCTTCGCGTCCACCGGGACGAGGTAGTTGACCTGGTTCACCTGGATGCCGTGGCCGGCGTAGTAAAACAGCACCACGTCTCCGCTGCCGAGGCTCCTCCCGAAAGTCCGAATGAGGTCTTCCATCTCATCCCGCCGCAGGTTGTCCCGATGGGTCACGTCGTATTTGAGGTCTCGCAGTGTGTCCGCCATGTCCTTCGCGTCGTTGACCGGGTTAGCCAGCGAGCCGGTTTTGTAATCCGCGTTGCCGATGACCAGGGCGACGCGCCGTCCCGGAGCCGTGCCCACCAGGCCGGCCCCGCGCTCTTGAGCCGAGGTCGTCAGCGCGAACAGAAAGAGAAGCGCGAAGGCGCAGGCCGCCAGGTTTTTCATGAGTCTTACTCCTTTCAAATGCAAAGACCGCTGCACGAAGGAAGGGCGACCGAATGGCAGGACGAAGCGCCCGCTAACGCCAGTTGCCGATGAGGACGAAGGGCGACCAGTAGAAGGGGTGTGCGAACGGCCTGCCACGAGCCTTTTTGAAGGGCACCGCGTTCTTCGCCTCGACGAACACGACGTCGGCGCGCGTGTTCTGGCGGAGCCGCGTGTCCACGTCGCCATCGAGGACTTCCACCTTCGGCCCTCTCCTACGCGGCGACGGCGCGGCATCGGCCCTGCCCCGGAGCAGCGCGAGCTGCGCCTGTCGTAGGGCTTCGGCCTTGTTCAAGGTCTGCTTCAACTTCGTGCGGTAGAACTCCCGCATCAGCCAGGGCGTCGACCCGTCGGCCACCGGCCAGAGCGTGGCCAGCACCGCGTCCGCCCCCAGTCGCTGCGCCAGCTCCGCGAAGGCGTCCACCTCGCGCCCGTCCGCCCCCGCCAGCTGCGCCGCCGTGTTGCAGGCCGAGAGCGTCAGCAACTCGACGCCCTCGAAGAGCCCCCCCTCCCGCTTCATCTCCGCCAGCGTGAAGGCCGTCCCGTCGCCTAGCAGCAGGAACGAGCGCTCCTCGTCGCCGGGGCGGAACGAAAAGTGCGACGCGATGTGCACCACCGGCCGCTTCCGCCGCAGCGCCGTGAGCATTGCCGCACGGGTGAAGCGCGCGTCCTGTAAAGCCTCGCCCTCGAATAAGCCCTGGGGGCTCCCCTTCCCACTGACGAGCAGGCGCAGCTCCCGGCCGACGCCGGGCAGGTCGGCGAGCGCCAGCTTCTCGCCGCGCAGCTCCACGGTGTGCGCCGCGGAAGTGCCCAGCCCGGTGGCCGTCCAGCCCCGGGTGACGGGGCGGGTCATGCGGGCGGGGTCGGCGCGGGTGAAGTTGACGTGGTTGTAGCGCTCGACGAGGTAACGCTGGCCGTCGTAGAGGGCGGCCATCGGCACGTAGCGCAGGTTACCGTCCAAAGACCAGAGGATCGTCTTCGTGTCCGCGGGCAGCTTCGCTTCGACGGGTCTGAAGACGGCGTCATAGAGTTCCTTCGAGAGCGCCGTCGGGTCGTACGCGTCCGACTGTAGAAGCCCCCACAACTCCCGCTCCTTTCTGTTCAGTTCGTCGCCCGCGACCGGCGACGAGGTCGAGTTGATGCCGTCGGCTGTAACAATCAGCGCGTAGTACTTCTCTCTACCCGCGAGCGTATAAACCGCGGCGGCGGTCTGCCCGGTGTCCTGCCCGAGCTGGCGCAGCGCGGCCTGCATCCGGGCCGTGTCCGAGGTCGCGCCCACTTGATCCTTCTCGTCCGGCGGCTTCGAGAACTCGACCTCCGCCTGTGTGAGGGCGGCGTCGAACCGCGCGTAAGCAGTTTTGAGCCGGGCCGCGAGTTCTTCGCCCGCGCCCCCGCCCGTGTTGATTCCGCCCACGGCCGTGTTCAGACGCGAGACGAGTTCTGCCTCGCGCGGCGTGAGTGTTAGCGCGGCTAGCCGGCCCTGTTGACCGCCGTCGAAGTCGAAGAATTGCTGATCCTTGAAGGCGTTGAGCACCTGGTGTGCTTCGCCCAGACGACCCTGCTCGATGAGCAGCTCGGCTAAAGCCCTGTAGGTCGGCTCCTCCACGCGCAGGAAAGTCTTCTGAATGTTCTTGTCTAAGCCTGTGATGTCCGAGCGCAGATTCTGGTAAGCCTCCACCGACTGTTTGCCGTAGAAGGTCGCGAGCCGCAAATCCTTCAGCACCACGTTGATGTTCATTAAATTGTGCAAGACCCTGGCCGAGGCGTTGCGGTCTCCGACGACGCGTGTGAGGGGGAGGGCTTGCTTGTATAGCGGCATTCATACGGATGCGACCTTGTAGCCGCAGTGTTTGAACCAGCCGCGGATGTCCGACTTCGTGACCTGACGGATAGCGCGTGCTAACGCCCGCTCCAACTCTTCACGCGTGCGCGCCTTCGCCGCCCGCAACAGAGTCTTGATCTTTGACCAGCAGTGCTCGATAGGGCTGAAGTCAGGCGAGTAAGGTGCCAGCCACAACACTTGCGCCCCGCGCGCTTCAGCGACCTGTTCGACCTGACTCGCCTTGTGGACGTTGAGGTTGTCGAGCACCACCACGTCGCCACGGCGCAGCCGCGGGGCGAGCACCCGCGAGAGATAGGCGTCGAAGGCCAGGGTGTCCACAGCGCCCGTCAGCGTCATCACCGCGATGAGCCCGCGCCCGAACGAGAGTGCGCCGATCAGTGAAGTCTGTTCGCCGTAACTACGTGGGACGTAGTCGACGACGCGCTCGCCTCGGCGCGCGCGCCCGTAGCGTGGTGTCATCGCCGTGTTGACGGCCGCCTCATCAAGGAAGACGAGCCGCCGGTGGTTAAAGCCGGCGGCGCGGCGCCAGTACCAGCCGCGCTTGTAGTTGTTACGCTCACTCGCCGCCACCGTTTTTTTTACGCGACAGCCCGAGGCGGGAGAGAGCGCGGCTGACGGTCGGCGTGCTGACAGAGACCCCGGCGCGCTCTTCGAGGTGGTCACGCAGCGCCGGGACGGTCTTATCGGGGCGGCGCGAGACCTCCGAGCGTAAGAGCTTGATGTGCTTGTCGGAGAGGCGTGGCGTCCGGCCGCCGCCGTGTGGGCGCGGGCGGAGGTCGCCGGTCTCTCGGTGCTGCCGGAGCATCTTCTTGACGAAGGTGGGGCCGACGCCGAAAGAGGCTGCAACCTCTTCGATGGTGGAGTCGCCGCGCTCGACGGCCGCGACGACCTTTTGCCGCAGGTCTAAAGAGTAGGCGCGCATAGTTGGCACGTTACCCCTAAACCGAAGTCGCATTCAAGTGAATGTCGCTGTA
>DASVQJ010000003.1:0-14127 GCA_036389235.1 Pyrinomonadaceae bacterium
CGGGCTCAGGCGTCGCTGACGCGACGCGGCCTCTTGTTAATCGTCGGTGGCCCCGGCCTTGAAAGGCCGGGCTAAACTCAGACGCCGCTCCGCGGCGTCCGGCGTACACGCTTCACTTACATGAATGCGATGTCGTTCACCTTTTCTGCCTCACGTCGTAGGCGTAGATGGTGTCCTGGTCGCGGATGAAGAGGTGGCCGCCGGCGACGACGGGGTGCGCCCACGTCGGCAGGGAGTCCTGCGGGATGCGGAAGCGGCCGCGCTCGCGGTAGCCCTCGGGCGTCGCCTCGGCCAGGCCGACGACGCCGTTCTCGCTCAGGAGGTAGATGAGGCCGTCGGCGTAGACGAGCGAGCCCTTGCCGACGCTGCGATCCTTCCACGACACCTTGCCCGTGTCGAAGCCCATCGCCGTCAGTATCCCGCCCGAGAAGCCGTAGAGGTGTTCGCCGACGAGCACCGAGCTGCTGTGGTGGTTGCGCATCTCGCGCGTGAAGTAGACCTCGGAGGCCGTCACGCCCTTCCCGTCCGCCTTGATCTCGACGAGCCCGCCGCCGTTGCCGTAATCCGAAGTGATGAAGACGCGGTTGCCGCGCGCCACCGGCGTCGCCGCGTTGGCCGTGCCGTTCGCCGCCTTCGGGTAGTCCCACAGGAGCGCGCCCGTCTCAAGGTCGAGCCCGAGCCCGCGCGTCGAGGTGAAGAAGACGACCTGCGTCCTGCCCCCGACGGTGACGGGGATGGCCGAAGAGTAGCCGGCCGGGTCGCTCTGGCTCTTCCAGATGAGCGAGCCGTCCTTCTTGTTAAGCGCGACGACGCTCGCGCCGGGGCCGCCGGGGTTGACCAGCAGCTTCTCGCCGACGACGAGCGGCGACTCGCTGATGCCCCAGGTGATGTTCCGGCCGCCGAACTTCTGGAGCACGTTCATCGTCCAGACGACCTTGCCCGTCGCGGCGTCGAGCGCCGAGAGGTCGCCGCTGCCGCCGAGGGCGTAGACGCGCTCGCCGTCCACGGTCGGCGTGCCGCGCGGGCCGTCGCCGCGGTCGTTGCGGAAGGCCGCGCCGTGCGGCGTCGCCCAGACCTCTTTGCCGGTCTTGAAGTCGAAGGCGATGACGAACTCGCGCTCGCCGCGCAGCCCCAGCGTGTAGAGCCGCCCCTTCGAGGCCGCGAGCGACGAGTAGCCGCGCCCCGCCCCCGAAGCCTTCCACGCGAGCGGCGGCCCCGACTCCGGCCACTGCTTGAGCAGCCCCGTCTCCTTCGAGATGCCGTCGCGGTTCGGCCCGCGCCACTGCGGCCACTCGCCGCCCGTCTGCGCCGCCGACCGTGACGCGCACCACGCCAAAAGGAAGAGCGCCGCCAACGCCGGCGGCAGGACGCGTGTGCTTCTCATCTTCGTTTCGTCTCCTTGACTGACGCTCGGAGTCAATCGGGTCAGGACGCCCGCGGACGGCGAGCGAAGTACTCTGGGGTGTGGGGTATAATGCCGCCCGCGGCGCGGGTCTGTAAAATGTTTTGTGACGGGCGGCGCGTCCGCGTCCAACCCGAGTGAGCTTTGTCCAAAACTCTTCCACGCCTCTTTCGTAGAGAGTTGTGCAAGCGCAGCCCGGGCGGTTAATCTCCGAGACCGACATGACAGCAGCGGCGGAAACCATCGAGACGAAGATGAGGGAGTCGCGCGCCGCGCTCGACGCGTGGGTGCGCGAGGTGGTCGCGTGGCACTTCGACCCCGAGACGGGCAGCCCCTTCTGGCTGGAGCGCGCGAAGACTCTGGGCTTCGACCCGCGCGCGGAGGTTCAGACCTACGACGACCTCGACCGCCTCGCGCCCTTCGAGGACGAGTGGCTGCGCGGCGGCCCCGTGCGCCGCTGGGTGCCGAAAGGGCTGGCCGGCCGCCCCGTCTACGTCTTCGAGACGGGCGGCTCCACGGGCGTCCCCAAGTCGCGCATCAACGTCGAAGACTTCCGCGTCGATTACGAGATGTTCAGCCTGACGCTGCCCGACGAGTATTTTCCGAAGGGCGCGGACTGGCTCAGCCTGGGGCCGACGGGGCCGCGCCGCCTGCGCCTCGCCGTCGAACACCTCGCGCAGCACCGCGGCGGCATCTGCTTCGCCGTCGACCTCGACCCGCGCTGGGTCATCAAGCTCCTCAAGGCCGGCAAGCCGCGCGAGGCCGAAGCCTACAAGCAGCACGTCGTCGAGCAGGGCCTGACGCTGCTGCGCGCGCACGAAGGCATCCGCTGCCTCTTCACGACGCCGAAGCTTTTGGAGGCGCTGTGCGAGAAGGTGTCTTTGAAGAAGGTCGGCATCACCGGCGTCTTCTGCGGCGGGACGGAGATGACGCCGCAGTTCCACCGCTTCGCCGTCGAGGAGTTGATGGAGGGCGGCTACTTCGCGCCGACCTACGGCAACACGCTCATGGGGCTCGCCGTCCACAAGCCGCGCGCGGAGGGCGACCCCTTCGACATCATCTACTACCCGCCCGCGCCGCGCGCGTTGGTCGAGGTCGTAGACCCCGACGACCCCACGCGCGTCGTCGGCTACGGCGAGACGGGGCGCGTGCGCCTGACGACCCTGACCAAAGAGTTCTTCATGCCGCGCTTCCTCGAACGCGACGAGGCCGAGCGCGAGCCGCCCTGCGACGCCTACCCCTGGGACGGCGTCCGCAACGTCCGCCCCTTCTCGAAGCTCCAGACGAACGTGGTTGAGGGCGTGTATTGAAAAGCCGTAGGCAGTTGGTCGAAAGCCCGGCGTGAATCCGCCGCGTCAGCGGCGTGGTGAGTTTAGCCCGGCCTTTCAAGGCCGGGTTGAGGTTGAAAGAACGTCGCCGCGTCGCGTCAGCGACGCCTGAGCTGACCAGCCCGTTCGAGCGTCGCCGACGCGACGCGGCGTCTTGTTAACGTTTGGCGACCCCGGCCTTGAAAGGCCGGGCTAAACTCAAGCGCCGCTGACGCGGCGAACTCGGCGAACTATCTGCCGCCTACTGTCAGACTTTCTTATGCTGCACATACCGATTTTGCGTCGGGGCGAGCCGTACCGGAGTCTTGAGGTCGCGCGAGCGGTTCACTACCGGACGCGGGAGCCGTTCGTCGAGGTCAGCCAGGCGAACGTCGGGCTCATCCGGCGCGACCTGCGCGCGCAGGAGGAGGCGCGCGCCGCGCTGTCGAAGCTCACCGTCGAAGAACTGCTAGCGATGTGCGCGCGCGCCGCGCGGCACTTCGCCGAGGACGAGTTGCCGCTGGGCGAGACGGCGCAGGCGCCGGGGGACTACGTGCGGCAGGTGACGGCGACGACGGGGATGCCGCACGTGCTCGTGCGCCGCAACCTGGAGAAGATTCGCGGCGTGCTCGACACGTTGGGCGACGTGCTGCGGGGCCTGACGCGCGGCCTCGACCTGAGAGTCTTAGACGAGGGCTTCGGCGAGCAGGGCGGGCAGGTTCTGAGCTTCTACCCCGTCACCCAATCGCTGGGCGTCGTGCTGCCGAGCAACTCGCCCGCCGTGCACGCGCTGTGGACGCCCGCCGTCGCGCTGAAGACGCCGCTCGTGTTGAAGCCCGGCGCGGCGGAGCCCTGGACGCCTTACCGACTCATCGAAGCGTTCGCGCGCGCGGGCGTCCCGCGCGAGGCGTTCGGCTACTACCCGACCGACCACGCGGGCGCGGGCGTCATCCTCGAACAGACGGGGCGCGGGATGATGTTCGGCGACGCCTCCACGGTCGGCGCGTGGAAGGACGACCCGCGCGTGGAGCTGCACGGCCCCGGCTACAGCAAGGTAGTCATCGGCGAGGACTGCGCCGACGACTGGGAGCGGCACCTGGATGTCATCGCGGCCTCAATCGCCGACAACGGCGGCCGCTCCTGCGTCAACGCCTCCGGAGTCTGGGTGACGCGCCACGCCGAAGAGATCGCCGAGGCGCTGGCCGAACGACTCTCGCGGATAGTCCCGCGCGCCGAGGACGACCCCGACGCGCTCCTCGCGCCCTTCGCCGACCCTTCGGTGGCCGAGCGCATCAACAACATGGTCGAGACTTCTTTAAGCGAGCCCGGCGCGCGCGACGTGACGGCCCGGTGGCGGGGGGCCGAACGCCTCGCCCGGCGCGAGGGTTGCGCGTACCTTTTGCCCACGGTCGTCCACTGCGAGACGGCCCGGCACCCGCTCGCCAACCGAGAGTTCCTGTTCCCCTTCGCCAGCGTGGTCACGGTGAGGCAGGACGAGTTGCCGAACGCGCTCGGGCCGACGCTCGTCGTCACGGCCATCACGGAGGACGCGGCCCTCGTCCGCCGCCTCGCGCGGTCGCCCCTCGTCGGCCGCCTGAACGTCGGCCCCGCGCCGACCAGCGTCGTGCGCTGGGACCAGCCGCACGAGGGCAACCTCTTCGAGCACCTCTACGCGCGGCGAGCCTTCCATAAGGCAGTAGCCAGTAGTCAGTAGTCAGTAGCGCCCCGCTTTGAGAAGGTTGAAGATGACAGCCGCAGGGTTTAAGCAACGAATGTATTTCTACTGACTACTGTCTACTGACTACTGGCTACCGAACCACCATGCGCATCCTCTACATCACGGCCGGGGCCGCGCAGATGTACTGCGGGAGCTGCCTGCGCGACAACGCCCTGGCGTCGGAGCTTCTGGCGCGCGGCCACGACGTGGTGCTCGTGCCGCTCTACACGCCGACCCTGACGGACGAGCCGAACGTCAGCCGCGGGCGGGTCTTCTTCGGCGGCATCAGCGTCTACCTCGAACAGCACTCGGCGCTGTTCCGCCGCACGCCGCGCCTGCTCGACCGCCTCTGGGACTCGAAGCTCGCGCTCAAGCTCGCCGCGCGCAGCTCGATCCAGACGAGCCCGAAGATGCTCGGCGAGCTGACCGTCTCGATGCTGAGGGGCGAGGAGGGGAACCAGCGCAAGGAGCTTGCGAAGCTGATCGACTGGCTCAAGACCGAGCCGCCGTTCGACGTCATCAGCCTCCCCTACACGCTCCTCATCGGGTTGGCCGGGCCGCTCCGCGAGGCGCTCGGCCGCCCCGTCTGCTGCACGCTCCAGGGCGAAGACCTCTTCCTCGAAGGCTTGCCCGAGCCGTACCGCTCGGAGTCCCTGAGGCTCATCCGCGAGAACGTCGCACACGTCGAGCGCTTCCTCGCCGTCAGCCGCTACTACGAAGAGTTCATGCCCGGCTACCTCGGCATCCCCCGGGAGAAGATGAGGCTCGTGCCGCTCGGCATCAACCTGCAAGGCTACGAGACGCGCGCGCCGCGCGAGGCCGGGCGGCCCTTCACGGTCGGCTACTTCGCGCGCGTCGCGCCGGAGAAGGGGCTGCACCTGCTGGCCGAGGCATACGTGAAGATGCGCGAGTCCCCGGGAGTCGGGGAGGCGCGGTTAGAAGTCGCGGGCTACATCGGCGAAGAGCACAGGGGTTACCTCGAAGGCGTCGGGCGGCGTCTGCGCGAGGCGGGGCTGGCCGCGGAGTTCGGCTACCGCGGGGTGCTCGACCGCGCGGGCAAGATAGAGTTCCTGCGCGGCCTCGACGTGCTCTCCGTGCCCGCGACCTACGACGAGCCGAAGGGCATCTTCCTGCTCGAAGCGATGGCGTGCGGCGTGCCCGTCGTCCAGCCGCGCCGGGGCGCGTTCACCGAGGTCGTCGAGCAGACCGGGGGCGGCCTGCTCGTCGAGCCCGACGACGCCGGGGCGCTGGCCGCCGGGCTCCAACGCGTCAAGGAGGACGCGGCGCTCGCCGCCGAGTTGAGCGCGAACGCCTACGCGAACGTGCGGCGGCACTACGCGGTCGCGCACATGGCCGACCGCGCCCTCGAAGTCTACGGCGAGTTGTCGAAAAGCCGCGGGGCCGAGGCGACGCCCGCGGCCGTCGCCTGAGCAAACGACTATTTAAAATTTCAATTTCTTAAACTCTCTGAAGGTCGAACAGAGTGCTTGAAGTCGAGAACCTGTCGAAGGAGTACAGGACGCCGCGGGGGGCGCTGCCGATTCTGTCGGGCGTGACCCTCCGCCTGAACCGGGGCGATTCGGCCGCGGTGATGGGGCCTTCGGGGAGCGGGAAGAGCACGCTGCTCTACATCCTCGGCGCGCTGGAGCCGCCCACCTCGGGCGCGGTCAGGCTGGACGGCTACGACCCCTTCGCGCTCGGCGAGAGGGAGCTGGCGACGTTCCGCAACAGGGAGGTCGGCTTCCTCTTTCAGGATCACTGCCTGCTCCCGCAGTGTTCCGTCCTGGAGAACGTCCTGACGCCGACGCTCGTCGCGCGCGGCGGGGGCGTCGACTACGGCGAGAGGGCGCGCGCGCTGCTCGAACAGGTCGGGCTGGCCGAACGGATACATCACCGCCCCGCCGAACTCTCGGGCGGCGAGAAGCAGCGCGCGGCGCTGGCGCGCGCTCTGGTGATGCGGCCGACCCTTCTGCTCTGCGACGAGCCGACGGGGAACCTCGACCAGAAGGCGGCGGACGCCGTCGCCTCGCTCCTCCTCGAACTCCACCGCGCGCAGGAGACCGTCCTCGTCGTCGTCACGCACAGCCCCGACCTGGCCGCCCGCCTCCCCCTGCGCTACAGGCTGACGGAGCAAAGACTGATCGAAACTTAGGTGTCGGGTGTCGGGTGTCAGGTGTTGGGTCAAAGCCGCTTCTTCCCCAACACCCGACACCCGACACCCGACACCCCTCCTTATGCTGAGTCTAGTCCTGCGTAACCTCGGTTACTACCGGCGCACGAACGCGGCCGTCGTGTTGGGCGTCGGCGTGGCGGTCGCCGTGCTGGCCGGGGCGCTTCTGGTCGGCGAGTCGGTGAGGGCGAGCCTGCGCGGGTTGTTCCTCCAGAGGCTCGGGCGCGCGTCGCACGTGGCGAGCGCGCCGAACTTCTTCCGCGAGGCGCTCGCCGAAGAGGTGCGCGCGGGCGGCGGGTTCAGGGAGGCGGGGTTCGACTCGGCCTGCCCGCTCGTCGTCGCCGAAGGGCTCGTGACGCACGAGGCGAGCGGGCGGCGCGCAGTGGCGGCGCAGGTCTACGGCGTGGACGCGCGCTTCTGGGAGTTTCACGGCCGGCCCGGCGCGGCGGCGCGCGCGCCGCAGAGGGACGAGGCGCTGTTGAGCCCGGGCCTCGCCGCGGAACTCGGCGCGTCGGCGGGCGACGCCGTCGTCCTGCGGGTCGAGCAGCCCTCCGACATCCCCGTCGAGTCTCTGCACGGGCGCAAGGAGGACGTGGGCAGCAGCGCGCGTCTGACCGTGCGCGAGACTTTGCCCGCGTCCGAGCTGGGCGAGTTCTCCGTGCGGCCGAGCCAGACCGAGGTGCGCGCCGTCTTCGTCCCGCTCTCGTCGCTGCAAAGGAGCCTCGACCGCGCGGGGCGCGTCAACACCATCCTCTTCGACGCGCGCGGCGAGGGGGCGGAGGCCGCGCGCGCCCGGACCGGGAAGCTCGACGACCTGCTGCGCGCGTCGGCGACGCTCGAAGATTTGGGCGTTAAGCTGCGCGCGCTCGACGAAGCGCGGGGCCTCGCGTTCGAGAGCGAGAGCGGGCTGATAAGCGAAGGGCTGGACGCGGCGGCGCGCGAGGCCGCACGCAGAACGGGGATGAGCGCCGAGCCGGTCTTCTCCTACCTCGCCAACTCCATCCGCGCGGGCGGACGCGAGGTGCCTTACTCCATCGTCACCGCGTTCGGCGACGAAGCCTTCGGCCGCCTGCTCGGCGCGGCGACCGTTGGGAGTGTTGCCGGCGGGACTCTCCCTCCTTTTCAAGCTACGGACGGGCTTCCCGAGGTCGTGCTGAACGAGTGGGCGGCGCGCGAGTTGGGGGCGAAGAAGGGCGGCGCCGTCACGCTTGAGTATTACGTGTGGGAGGAGTCGGGGCGGCTCTCGACGCGCGCGGCCGAGTTCCGCCTGGCCGGCGTTGTACCGATCAAAGGCGAGGCGGCCGACCGCGACCTCGTGCCCGAGTACCCGGGCATCACGGGCTCGCGCAGCCTCGCCGACTGGGACCCGCCGTTCCCCATCGACCTCTCGCGCGTGCGCCCGCGGGACGAAGAGTACTGGGACGAGCACCGCACGACGCCGAAGGCTTTCATACGGCTCGGGCGCGCGCGGGAAATCTGGCGCTCGCGCTTCGGGAGTCTGACCTCGCTGCGCCTGCGCGCGGGCGCGGCGGGCGCGACGTCTTTGACGGCCGCGGCCTCTTTGGAGACTTTCTCGTCCGCGCTGCGCGAGACTTTGGAGCCGTCGGCGGCGGGGCTCAACGTCTACGCGGTGAGGGCCGAGGGGCTTGAGGCTTCGCGCGGGGCGACCGACTTCGGCGAATACTTCCTCTACTTCAGCTTCTTCATCGTCGTCTCGGCGCTGCTGCTGGCCGGGCTCTTCTTCCGCCTCGGCGTCGAGCAGCGTCTGCGCGAAGTGGGGCTGCTGCAAGCGGTCGGCTACACGCGGGGGCGCGTGCGCGCGATCTTCCTCGCCGAAGGCTTGGTGCTGGCGTCGCTGGGGGGCCTCGTCGGGATGCCGGGCGCGTACGCGTACGCGTGGCTGTTGATGAGGGGCCTTCGGACGTGGTGGGTCGGGGCCGTGGGCACGACCGCGCTCGAAATGCACGCGGGGCTTTGGCCTTTCGTGTTCGGGATACTCGGAGGCTTGGTCGCCGCACTTCTGTGCATCGTTTTGACGTTGAGAGGACTTCGGCGCGCGTCGGCGCGCAGCCTGCTCGCGGGCGGGCGCGGTTGGGAGGCCGATTCGGCCTCGACTTCAAAACGTCGATCCGTCTTTACGTCAACGCGGCTGCTCGTCCCTTCGTTAGCGTTCGTCGCGGGCGTCGCGTTCCTGTCGGCCGCGGGGTTCGGGGCGGTCGGGCAGGCGGCGGGGTTCTTCGGGGGCGGGGCGTTGCTGCTCGTCTCGCTGCTCGGGTTTCAGTCGGCGTGGCTCAAGGGGCGCGGGCGGGGGACGGTGGGCGGGGGCGGCTGGTGGTCTGTCTCGCGTCTGGGGATGAGGAACGCGACCTACAGGCCGGGGCGCAGCGTGCTGTGCATCGCGCTCATCGCGGCCGCGTCGTTCATCATCGTCGCGGTGGATGCGTTCCGGCGCGACGACTCGGCGGAGGCGGCCCGCGACCGCAAGTCGGGCGGCGGCGGCTACGCGCTGCTCGCGGAGTCGCTCCTGCCCGTCGTCCACGACCCGAACACGCCCGAGGGGCGCGACGCGCTGAACCTCTCGGGGGCGGGCGAGGGAGGCGAGGCGCTGGAAGGCGTCACGCTGGCAAGGTTCCGCCTGCGGCCGGGCGACGACGCGAGCTGTCTGAACCTCTACCGCCCGAGCCAGCCGCGCATACTCGCGCCGACCGAAGCCTTCGTGCGTGAAGGCCGCTTCAGTTTCGGGGGCACGCTCGACGCCGAAGGTGAGGCGAAGGCGAACCCCTGGCTCCTGCTCGACAGAGAGTTCGAGGACGGCGCGGTGCCCTTCGTCGCGGACGCGAACTCGGCCGCGTACGTGCTGCACGTCGGCGTGGGCGAAGATTTCCTGCTGGAGCGCGGCGGCGGGCTCGGGCCTTTGCGGCTGCGGCTCGTGGCGACGCTCGCCGACAGCATCTTTCAGGGCGAGCTGATCGTGTCGGAGCGCAACTTCCTCCGACACTTCCCCGAGCAGGAGGGCTACCGCGTCTTCCTCATCGACCTGCCCGGGGGGCGCGACGCGCGGCGCGTGGCGGCGGTGTTGGAAGGGCGCCTGTCGGACTTCGGCTTCGACGCCGCCTCGACCTCCGAGCGCCTGGCCGGGTTCCACCGCGTCGAGAACACGTACCTCTCGACGTTCCAGATGCTCGGCGGGTTGGGGCTCGCGCTCGGCACGCTGGGGCTGGCGGCCGTGCTGTTGAGGAACGTGCTGGAGAGGCGCCGGGAGCTGGCGCTGCTGCGCGCGGTCGGCTACGACCGGCGGCACTTCGGCCTGATGATCGTCGCCGAGAACGCGCTGCTGCTCGCCTGCGGGCTTTTGACGGGGACGCTCTGCGCGCTGCTGGCGATTGCGCCGGTGGTGTCGGCGCGCGGGGGGCGTCTGCCCTTCGCGTCGCTGGGGCTGCTGCTGGCGGCGGTCGTCGTCGCGGGGCTCGCGGCCTCGCTCGTGGCGACGGCCGCCGCGCTGCGCGCCCCGCTCCTCGCCGCGCTCAGGGAGGAATGAGGAGTAAACACAGAGACACGGCTTTGAGAGTTTGAAATTTCAAATTTCAAATTTGAGATTGTTTTAGCCGTGCCTCTGCGTCTCCGTGTCTGACGCCTTCTGATTTACACCCGACCGAAAACAGCAATAGAATCTATTGCCAACCCGCCCGACGAGGAGTTCAAGATGCGCAGACTGTTTCTGGCTTCGTGTCTCGCCGCGCTGTCGGCCGCGAACGTCTCCGCGAACTGGCCGCAGTGGCGCGGCCCGGACATGAACGGCGTGAGCGCCGAGCGGAACCTGCCGCTCAAGTGGACGGCCGCCGAGAACGTCGCGTGGAAGCTCGCCATGCCCGACCGCAGCGGCTCGACGCCCATCGTGTGGGGCGAGCGCCTCTTCCTCAACGTCGCCGAGGGCGACGGCCTGGGCCTCTGGTGCGTGGACAGGTCGAAGGGCGCCGTGCTGTGGAAGCGCGGGCTCGGCGGCGGCAACACGAGGATGCGCAAGCACAACATGTCTTCGCCCTCGCCCGTCACCGACGGCCAGGGCGTGTGGGTGATGACGGGCACGGGCGTGCTCAAGGGCTTCGACTTCGAGGGGCGCGAGCTGTGGGCGCGCGACATCCAGAAGGACTACGGCGCGTTCGGGCTCAACTGGGGCTACGCCTCCTCGCCGCTCCTGCACGAGGACTCGCTCTACGTGCAGGTCTTGCACGGGATGAACACGGACGACCCGTCGTACGTGCTGCGCGTGGACAAGAGGACGGGCAAGACCCTGTGGCGCGTCGAGCGGCCGACCGACGCCGTGCGCGAATCGCCCGACGCCTACACGACGCCCGCGCTGCTGCGCGTGGGTCGTGCGGCCGAGGTCGTGGTGAGCGGCGGCGACTACGTGACGGGGCACGACCCCGCGACGGGCAGGGAGCTCTGGCGCGCGGGCGGCCTCAACCCCGACCGCGACCCGTTCTTCCGCATCGTCGCCTCGCCCGTCGCCTACGACGGGCTGGTCTACGTGCCGGCGCGCGTCAAGCCCCTGCTGGCCCTGCGCGCGGGCGGGCGCGGCGACGTGACGAAGTCACACCTCGTCTGGTCTACGCAGAACGGGCCGGACGTGCCGACGCCCGTCACCGACGGCAAGTACTTCTACGTCGTCAACGACCGCGGCGTCGTCTGGTGCCTCGACGCGAAGACGGGGAGAGAAGTCTACGGCCAGCAGCGACTCAAGCCGGGCACCTACAGCGCGTCGCCCGTGCTCGCCGACGGGAAGATTTACGTGACGAGCGAGGACGGCGTGACTTCAGTGTTTAAGGCCGGCCCGCAGTTCGAGCTGCTCGCCGAGAACGACCTCGGCGAATACTGCCTCAGCTCCCCGGCCGTCTCCGGCGGGCAAATCTTCATACGCACCTCGGGCCACCTCTACTGCATCGGCCGGCGGAAGCGGTAAGAAGGGTGTTGGGTTTTGGGTTTGAGGTGTTGGGTAAAGACAAGTTGCTTTTACCCAACGCCCAACACCTCAAACCCAAAACCCCTTCAGGACTGGGGCTTGAAGTAGAGCACCATGCCGGCGCCCGCGGCGGCGAGGACGAAGCCGAGGTAGAGGAGCGGGTTGGGCGCCTGCTTCGGCGGGTGGAGCACCATCGAGAAGAGGACGTTGACGAGCGGCGCGCCCGCGAAGACGAGCGGCATGACGTAGGTCGGCAGTCCGCCCGCGCGGAAGGCGTAGATGATGCAGACGGCGCCGACGGCCCCGAGCGCCCCGCCGGCGGTCGCCGCCAACGCGCCCTTCGTCGTGAACCCCGCCGTCACGCCCCCCTGCGACGACAGGCCCAGCACGGGCACCAGCACCCCGATTAAAAAGTAGGCCGCGCCCACGCACAGCAGCGCGCGCAGAGGGTTCCCCAACTGCACCTGCCCCTGATGGAGCACCGGCCCGTACAGCCCCCACGCGAGCGCCGCGCCGAGGGCGAAGATGATCCAGAGCATTCGAGAGACCTCGCGAATGGTGAATGGTGAATGGTAAATGGTGAATAGAATTTGAGTGCGCGCGCCGCGGTTGTCGAAACTCAACGCGACTGAAGGCAAGCTCTATTTACTATTCACCATTTACCATTCACCGCTTTTAGAACGTCAGTCGCACGCCCAACTGCACCTGCCGCGACGAGGTGGTGGTCGAGCGGATGCGGCCGAAGGTCGAGAGCGGCTGCTCGTTGTCGGCCGCGCCGGTGAAGACGATCAGGGAGGGCGGGGCGAAGTTGGCCCGGTTGAAGAGGTTGAAAGCCTCAAGGCGCAACTGCAACGCGCCGTCGTCGCCGAGCCGGCCCCAGCGCGTGTTCTTGACGAGCGAGAGGTCGAAGACGCGCAGGTTGGGGCCGATGAGCGCGCCGCGCCCGACGTTGCCGAGCGTGCCCGCCGCCGGCAGGCGGAAGGCCGCCGGGTCGAAGTACTGGTCGGGGCCGCCGAGCACGGCCGACTCGGCGTCGAAGCCCGGCGCGAAGTCCGGCCGGTCGAAGCCGATGCCCGGCGCGAGCGACGGCGACCACTGCGACCGCGAGCGGTTGCGCGCGACGAAGACCGTCAAAGGGTTCCCGCTCCGCGCCTGCCCGATGCCGGACAACTGCCAGCCCTTTGTCAGCAGCCCCGCCAGCCCCTCGCGCCCCTCGCCGAACGGGAGCTGGTACGTGAAGTTGACGACGAGGTTGTGCTTCGCGTGGTAATCGGAAAGCCCCTTGTTGTAGTTGAGGCCGGGGAATTCGGGGAAGGCCGTCGTCGTCCCGTTCGTGGCGTCGGAGAAGAAGGTCGAAGCCTGCGTCGTGTCGATGTTGCGCGCGAAGGTGTAGGAGAGCTGCGCGTTCAGGCCGCGCGTCAGGCGCTTGCGCGCCTCGAAGACCAACGCGTTGTACCAGGAGTTGCCGTCCGAAGACTTCAGCTCGATGGTCGTGAACGCCGTGTTCGGCCGCGCCTGGCCCGCGGGCCAGAAGGGCGTGCCGTCGGCGCGGATGACGGGCGCGGGGACGTTCACGTCGTTGCTGCGCAGGAGGTGCACGCCGCGCGAGCCCGCGTAGCCGACGGTGACGACCGTGTCGAACCAGAGTTCGCGCTGGAGGTTCAGGTTCCAGACCTGTAGGTACGGGTTGTCGAGGTCGAACTGCACCGGCCGGATCGAGAGTGAGCCGGCGAAGTTCGGGACGGGGAACGAGGGGTTGTTGACGACGGGGCGCGGCGTGGCCGGCGGGTTCGTCACCGTCACGATCAGGTTCTGCTGGTTGTTCGTGTTGAAGTAGATGCCGTAGCCGCCGCGCAACGAGGTCGAGCCGTTGCCGAAGACGTCCCACGCGAAGCCGACGCGCGGGCTCAAATTCTTGCGGGTCGGGTTCTGGTAGAGCTGCCCGACCGTGGGTGCGCGATCCGCCAAGTTCGGGAGCGCCGAGTCGCGCCCGTAGATGTCAACGGGCATGGTCGTCGTCTCGTAGCGGAGGCCGGCGTTCAGGGTCAGCCGCTCGTGCGCGCGGAAGGTGTCCTGGACGTAGCCGGCGAAGAGCGTGAAGCGCCAGTAGCGGTCGAGGGCGCCCGACGCGGGCAGGCCGATGAAACGCTGCGGGCGGTTCTGGAGGAAGTTGGGGAGGCTGGCGAACGTCCAGATGCCGAGCCCGAAGGTCGGGTTGTAGAGGTTGTCCTGGTAGCGCTCGACGAGCCCGCCGGCTTTAATCAAATGCCTGCCGCGCGTGTGCGCCATGCCGTACTCGCCGCCGAAGACGTTCTGCGTCAGCTTGACGTTGACAGACGACTGCGGGCCGAAGCGCGGGATGCCCGCGATGTCTATGTCGCCGACGAGGTCGCGCCCCGCGATGAAGGGCGTGAGCTGCCGCGTGGTGTTCGATTCCACATCCTGCCCGACGCGCGTGCGGCTGAAGCCGAAGCGGAAGGTGTGGAGCGTGCGCGCGGACTGGATGAGGCGATCCTCTGCGGTGAAGAACTGGTTGCGCGAGATGAAGGAGCGGGGGAACTGCGGGAAGTC
>DASVQJ010000004.1:0-2507 GCA_036389235.1 Pyrinomonadaceae bacterium
GTAAAGGGGTTGCATTAACCCTTACTTAACCCCCGCGCCTCCGCGTCTCTGCGGCGGGTGAACGCCGCGGCGGGATGGTCAGGCGCCGTCGGCCTTGGGGCGGCGCCGGTTGGAGCGGCAGTTGGGTGCGCCGCAGCGGCAGACCTCCGGGTGGTAGGGGTCGCGGTAGTCGATGGTCAACTCCTCGCCCGGCCGGATGTCGCGCCGCGCGAAGATGGCGACCTTCTCCCCCGAGACGACGCGGATGAAGGCGTTGGGGTCGCAGGAGTGGTTGATGTAGGCCGTCTCGTTGCCGCCGACGGCGCCGTCGATGGCCGTGTCGTCGCCGATGGTGATGATCTTGATGGCGGTCTCGGCCTGCCGCCGGATGCGCGCCTGAATCTTGCGACTCCCCTTGATGAGTTCGCCCTCGTAAAGCTTAATCTTCTTCCGCGCCGGGAAGTGCGTCAGCGCGAAGCAGCCCTTCCCGTAGATGTTGCTCTTCTTCACCGTGAGCCGACCGGACACTAAGAGTCCCTCCCTCGAACATAACTGACGTACCTTAGAGCTTCCCGACCGCGGCATTATAAACGGCAAACGCCGCCGGCGCGTCTGTTCGTGCGTGCACAGAGGGAAGTAGTCAGTAGACAGTAGCCTTGGCCTTCGTTGAAGAGCACCGTGCCCTTCGGGAACTCCTCGACCGAGTCGGACGCGTCAGCAGCGTCGGGGGCGCCGGCCGACAGCCTGCAGAAGAAAGCTTCGCCGTTCGTCGAACAGTCGTCGCAGAGTGGTGAGAGTGGGCTGTCGTTCGTCACGTTCAAGGCTTCGGTCGTAAAACCATCGCCCGGCGTGGAGGAGCCCTGCCGCCGCGCGTCCTTCATATGACGGATAATCGGCAACGTCCGTGCCGGCAGAGGTATAAAGTTTTCGACTAAAATTTGACGGCCCCATCAGCCGCCGTGAGGAATTTAACCAACCGGCTGTGGAAATTTCCGTCCGGTGCTTAAACCCGGGGTGTTGTATCCGCGGGCCGTGGAACTGTTTTGAAAATTTTTTTTAAGAGGCGCTAGACGAGCGGAGGAGTTTAGTGTATTGTGTACTCAACCGAGCGGTTGGTGAACCCTTCCGCTCAGTGGTTTGCTGGGGTGAGGACAGTGAGCCACATAAGAACAGGCGCGAGGCCCCCAAGGCTGACGCGCCTGTTCGCTTTTACGGGATAAATTTCAGAACTCAAGAGATTCTCCGGCGCTGCGGCAGCCGGGCGCAGAGCACGGCGCGGGTCGAATGGACAGGAAAGACCAGAAGGCCATCGCGTCGCTCTGGAAGCTCGGCGGGCTGACTTGGCGCGAGCTTGTGCGGTGCGTGTGGCTGGAAATTTACGAGGGCGACCTCTTCACGCGCGCGGCCGCGCTCTCCTACTATTTCCTGCTGGCCCTCTTCCCGCTGCTCATCTTCCTGACCTCGATGCTCGGCTACTTCGCCGAGTCCGGGACGGAGCTGCGCGGGAGCATGCTCCGCTACCTGGGGAGCGTGGCGCCGCGCTCGGCCTCGCAGCTCGTGCGCACGACCATCGAGGAGATTACGGAGGGGGCGACGGGCGGCAAGCTCTCCTTCGGGCTGCTGGCGGCGCTCTGGTTCGCGTCGTTCGGGATGGGCGCCATCGGCGACACACTGAACGGGGCGTATGGGGTGAGGGAGTCGCGCCCGTTCTGGAAGCTGCGGCTCATCTCGCTGGGGCTGACGGCGGCGCTGGCGGCGCTGACCATCACGGCGCTGGCGCTCGTCCTCTACGGCGGCGAGATCGGCGAGGGGCTGGCGACGCGTTACGATCTGGGCGGCGCCTTCGAGTCCGCCTGGAACGTCTTGCAGTGGCCCATCGTGCTCGCCTTCGTGCTCTTCGCCTTCGCGCTCATCTACTATTACGCGCCTGACCTGAAACATCAGAAGTGGTACTGGATCACGCCGGGGTCGCTCGCGGGGGTCGCGCTCTGGCTGTTCGTCTCCTTCTGCTTCCGGCTCTACCTGAACTACTTCGACCGCTACAGCATGACCTACGGCTCGCTCGGCGCCGTCATCATCCTCCTGCTGTGGTTCTACCTGACGGGCGCGGCCATCCTCGTCGGGGGCAAGGTCAACGCCGAGATCGAGCACGCGGCGGCCGAGCACGGTACGCCGAAGGCGAAGCTGCCGGGGGAGAAGAAGCCCTCCTGAAGATGGCCGTGCGCGGTCACGCACATTTCTGGTATACTCCCGCCCGCTCAGCACACTCTTGAGCAGTGGCGTGGCTCCCCCAGCCCCGCACGCTAGAAGGCTTTCGATTCTTTCCCAACGGTTAAGTAAAAAGCATTTGAGTCCCGCGAAGGGCGGACGGCAGGAAGCAGGCCCATTGAAGATTTTACTGTACAACCCTGACAACGGCGTGACGCGCAACTTCATGCCTCACCTCTGGATGTTCCTCCTCCAGGCGCTCACGCCCCCGGGGCACGAGGTGATCCTGGTCGACGGCAACGCCCGCGCGATGGACGACG
>DASVQJ010000005.1:0-5049 GCA_036389235.1 Pyrinomonadaceae bacterium
CCGCCACGCCGACTACGCTTGCGTCTGGGAAGCCGTGCTTCGATGAGCTTCCACTGTTTATCCGTCACTGCTCGCCAAGCCATAGGCTTGGTAAGCTACCGAACCAGAATCAGTTGTCAACTGGTTTAGGGATGGCTTCTAGTCAGTAGGAATACGTTCTCATTACGAACCGTACGTTTGTCATCGTCAACGACCGCGGCGCGGAGCGCTACCGGCTACTGACTACTGTCTACGGCCTTCACGACCGCCTCGAATATCTTGGTGTAGCCCGTACAGCGGCAGAGGTTGCCGGCGAGCCCCTCGCGTATGTCGGCCTCGGTCGGCGCGGGCGTCCGCTTGAGGAGGTTGACGGCGGCGAGCACCATGCCCGGCGTGCAGATGCCGCACTGCGCGCCGCCGCACTCGACCATCGCGCGCTGGACGGCGTGCAGGCGCTCGCCGTCGGCGACGCCCTCGACCGTCAGGACGTCCGCGCCCTCGACCTGCGCCGCGGGGACGAGGCAACTGTTGACCAGCTCGCCGTCGATGAGCACGGAGCAGGCGCCGCACTCGCCCTCGCCGCAGCCCTCCTTCGTCCCCGTCAGTCCGACCTCCTCGCGCAGCACGTCGAGCAGACGCGCGAAAGGGTAGGCGTTCAGCGTCACCTCCACGCCGTTGACCGTGCAGCGGACTGAGACCTTGCCGCCGACGGCGTCGTCAGAGTCGGACTGAGTTTCCGTCACGTCGTCTTTCATCGAATGTCGAACGCTTCCCCCGCGGCCGGGCTTGCGGCCCGTCACGCCTCGACCGTCTCCCTTTCGAGCGCGTCCATGACGGCCTCGGGCGTGAGCGGCACGTGGTCGAAGGCGACCCCTGTGGCCTGTTCTATGGCGTTGAGGATGGCCGGGGCGGGGCCGTCCATCGGCAGCTCGCCGATGCCCTTCGCGCCGCCGGGGCCGCCCGCGTAAGGGTTCTCGAAGAAGTGGACGCGGATGGGCGGGATGTCGGCGGAGGTCGGGATGATGTAGTTCGTCATCTGCCCGTTCGCCATCCGCCCGTCGCGCCACACGACGTTCTCGTACAAAGACCAACCGATGCCCTGCGCCACGCCGCCCTCGATCTGCCCGGCGGCGAGGACGGGGTGGATGACCCGGCCCACCTCCTGCACGGCGACGAAGTCCTCGACGCGCGCCTCGTACGTCAGGGTGTCCACGCTCACCTCGGCGACGTAGACGGCCCACGCGTAGGCGCCGTAGGCGTCGCCGCGGTAGTGCTCGTCGTCCCACTCGATGTCGCCGGGCTGTTGATACTGCACGTGCGCCTTGAGCGCGCCGCGGCTCCCGACGTACTCGGCGCACGCGCGCGCCCACTCTTCATGTGTGAAGCTGTCGCCGATGAGGCCGGCGCCCTTCAAGGTCTCTTTAAGTCGGAGCGCGGCCGTCTCGACGAGCTTGCCGACGATCATCGTCGTGCGCGAGGCGACGGTCGGGCCGCTGTTGGGCACGTCGGCCGTGTCGGGCTGGACGACCTCGACGCTGTCGTAGTCCAGGCCCAAAGCGTCGGCCGCGATCTGCGCGAAGACGGTCTTCGTCCCCTGCCCTATCTCGGTGCTCGCCGCCAGCACGCGCAGGCCCCCTTCGGCGGTGGCCTCGCAGCCGACGACGGATTGCAGGTACTTCTCGCCCGAGCCGGTGAAGCCCGCGCCGTGCATGAAGGAGGCGAAGCCGATGCCGCGCTTGACGCGCGCGCCCTCGTTCTCGCGCGCGAAGCGCTCGCGCTTGGCCTGATAGTCGGTCAGCTCGAAGGCGCGGTCGAGCAGCCCGTCAAGGTCAACGTCCTCGCGTATGACCTGGCCCGTCGCGGTCGTCTCGCCTTTCGTGATGAAGTTGCGGCGGCGCAGCTCTTCGGGCGTGAGGCCGACCGCCGCCGCGACCTTATCGAGTTGCCGTTCGAGCGCGAAGATGGACTGCGGCGCGCCGAAGCCGCGGAAGGCGCCGTGCGGCGGGACGTTCGTGGCGACGGCGCGCGAGCGTATGCGCACGTTCGGGCAGTTGTAAGGCCCGGCGGCGTGAATCGTGCCGCGCGAGAGGACGACCGACGAGAGCGTGGCGTAGGCGCCGCCGTCCACGACGAAGTCGATCTCCATCCCCAGGAGCTTCCCCTCGCGCGTGACGGCCGTGCGGTGTCGCGTGCGCGAGGGGTGGCGCTTGGTCGTGGCGACCATGTCCTCGGCGCGGTCGTAGATCATCTTGACGGGCCGCCCCGACTTCCACGCGAGCAGCGCGGCGTGGCCGGCGATCATCGACGGGTACTCCTCCTTGCCGCCGAAGCCGCCGCCCGTCTCGGTCTGGATGACGCGTATCTTCTCTTCCGGCAGGTCGAAGAGTTTCACGAGCGCCTTGTGGACGTAGTAGGGGCACTGCATCGAGCCGCGCACCGTCACGCCCGCCCCGGGGCTCGCCTCGGCGATGACGCCGTTCGTCTCGATGTAGAGCTGCTCCTGCGCGCCCGTCCGGTACTCGCCCTCGACGACGACGACGTCGGGGCCGTCCCAGACCCCCTCGACGTTCCCCTTCTCGACGAGGAAGGTCTTGAAGACGTTGTCCTCGCCCCAGACGACCTCTTTGGGCGCGAGCGCCTCCTCGATGGTGAAGACGGCGGGCAGCGGCTCTACCTCGACGCGCACGGCGCGGCGCGCCTCTTCGAGCAGGTACTTGTCGGGGTGCGCGAGCAGGAGGACGGGCTCCTCCGCGTGGTTGACGAAGGCGTCGGCGAGGTAGGGCTGGTCGTTGAGGATGAGCGCGACGTAGTTGGCGCCCGGCACGTCGCGCGCGGTGACGACGGTGAACTCGTCCCAGGGGAGCCCCGCGCCGAAGTGGATGCCGTTGATGCGTCCGCGCGGGGCGGGGCTGCGCACGGTCGCGCCGTGGAGCATGCCGGGGAACGAGAGGTCGTCCACGTAACGCGCCGCGCCCGTCACCTTCGCGCGCCCCTCCTTGCGCGGGACGGGTCTGCCGATGTTCTTGTCAGAGGTCATCAGGTTAGCTCGCCGGAGGCGGGGAGATTGTAGCCTAAGAAAACAGGTCAGTACCACCCCGCGGTAACGGGCGGCTGTGGCGCGAAGAAACTCGTCACTTGACAGTGATGAGGAGGGCGGATAACCACGGAGACACAGAGGACCCGGAGGGGGCACAGAGACATGCAACCCTCTGTGCATCCTCCGTGCCCTCCGTGCCTCTGTGGTTATCCGCCCCCGCTCTACAGCTCAAGACTGAGACTGACGGTAAGCTCGATTAATCGCCGCCCGCGCCGACCGTGTCTTCGGCGCGCGCTTCGGGAGCCTCCTCTTCGCCCTCGGCGGCGCGGCGGCGCGCGAAGGCCGCGCGCACCTTGCGCGTGGTGTGGAACGGGTAGGCCAGGACGTTGCCGACGTGTCTGCGCCAGAAGGCCGTGTGGCCGACGTCGTCGAAGACGCTGTAGGCGACGGGCGTGACGAGCAGCGTCAGCAGGAGCGAGAGCGACTGGCCGCCGATGACGACGACCGCGATGGAGCGGCGCTCCTCCGCGCCCGGGCCTGTGCCCAGGGCGAGCGGGAGCATGCCCGCGACGAGCGCGAGCGTCGTCATGAGGATGGGGCGCAGGCGGTCGCGACACCCCTGGATGACGGCCTCGAAGCGCTCCATCCCCTTCGCGCGCAGGTTGTTCATGTGGTCGATCTGAAGAATCGCGTTCTTCTTCACCACGCCGAACAGCACCAGGATGCCGAGCGCCGAGTAGAGGTTCAAAGTGTCGCCCGTCAAATACTGCGAGAGCAGCGCGAACGGGACGGCGAGCGGCAGGCTCAGCAGGATTGTGACCGGGTGGATGGTGCTCTCGAACTGCGACGCGAGGATGATGTACATGAAGATGATCGAGAGCAGGAACGCCCACAGGAACTCGGCGAACGTCCTCTCCAGCTCGCGCGCGCGCCCCGAGACCGCCGTCGTGTAGACGGCCTGCATGTTCAGTTGCGCGGCCGCGCCCCGCAGCGCCTCGATGCGGTCGGCCAGGGCGAAGCCGGGCGCGACCGAGGCGCGCAGGCTTACTTGCCGCTGGCGGTCGATGCGGTCGATGCGCGAGGGGCTGATGTCCCGGCGTATCCTGACGAGGTTGTCGAGGCGGACGAGCCCGCCGCGCGACGAGGGCACGTAGAGCTGGCCGAGCGTGCGCGGGTCGTTGCGGTCGCGCTCGGTCAGGCGCAACTGCACGTCGTAAGCCTGGTTGACCGAGGCGTCGTGGAAGCGCGTCACCTCCTGGTCGCCGCCGACCATGACGCGCAGGGAGTTGGCGATGTCGGAGGTCGAGACGCCGAGCGCGGCCGCGCGCTCGCGGTCGATCTCGACGCGAAGCTCGGGCTTGTTGAGCTTCAAGGTGGTGTCGGCGTCCACGATGCCGCCGAGTTTTTCGGAGCGGTCGCGCAGCTCCTCGGAGAAGGCGGCGAGCTTTTCCAGCTCGGGGCCGCGGATGACGAAGTCAATGTCGAAGCGGCCGCCCGCGCCGAAGTTGAACGACGGCGCGTTGCGCACGCCGACGCGCATCGGCGCGTACTTGCGCAGCCGCCGGCGCACCTCCTGCATCACGTCCTGCTGCGTGTAGTTGCCGCGCAGCGCCCCGAGCGGCGTGCCGTTCAAAAGCTCGTGCCAGGCGCGCGTGAACGAGAGCGTGCGCTCCTCGTGCGGCGCGATGCGGACGTACATCTCGCCCTGCCCGACGCCGCCGAGGAAGCCGCCGCCCGCCGTCGCCAGCACCAGCCGGACGCCGGGCGTGCGCGCGATGTCCTCCTCGACGGCCTGCATCGTCTCGTTCATCGAGGCGAGGTTCGTCCCCTCGGGCGCGGTGACCGAGACCTCGAACTCGGCCTCGTCCACGTTGGTCGGGATGAACTCCTGCCTGACGGCGCGGTAGAGAGGCACGCTCGAAGCGACGACGGCGGCCGCCAGCACCGTGACGACGAGGCGGTGGCGCATCGAGAGCGTCAGCATCCACGTGTAGGCGCGGTCAATGTAGCCGTAGAACCCCGCGCGCGAGCCG
>DASVQJ010000006.1:0-4502 GCA_036389235.1 Pyrinomonadaceae bacterium
TGGCCGCCCGCAGCTCGCGCTCGACCTCGGACTTGGCGCCGCCGTCGGGGGCGGCCGCCTCCTCCTGCTGCTGCTTCTTCTTGTCGCGCTTCGGAGAGGGAGGGTCGGTCGGCGGCGCCGAGAGGAAGCCGCGGCGGACGATGACCTTCAGCTCCGGCCTCTCTTTAACGCTCACCTCCACCTTGCGGTACTTCGGGTTGCCGCGCTCCTCCTGCCCCTCGGGCCGCCACGCCAGCAGGTAGTAGCGCGCCGTCTCCTTGAGCGCGCCCGTGACGGCGCGGTTGAGCATGTTGTTGTTGAGGAGCGCGCGGCCGCCGGTCTCGGCCGCCAGCTCGTAAAGCGGCGTCTGCATCAGCGAGGCTTCCCCGAGCTGGGAGGCCGAGAGGCGGCCCGACGCGTCGAAGGCCACGTCGGCGGAGGCGTCGGGCTGACTCGTGCGGAGCCCCTGCGCGTCGAGCGAGTAGATGACGACGCCGGCGCGCGCCGCCGCATCCGAGATCGCCCGCATGCGGTCGCGCACGGCCGAGTCGTTGTCGTCCACGAGGAACCCGTCCGAGACGAAGAAGAGCACCTTGCGGCCGGGCAGCGGGGCGAAGCCGCGCACGACCGAGGCGAGCGTGTGCAGCGTGCTCATCGCGACGGCGTTCGACTGCTGCATGATGTTGCGCGCGCGCGACTGCACCTGCGACTCGGCCATCTCGCGCTTGATGAACGGGTTCTCGCGCAGCACCTGCTCGACGAAGTAGTCCTGCACAGAGATGTCGTTGCGCTCGATGGCGGCGGCGTGCACCTCGGTCATGATCGGGCTCTGGCCGTCGCGCACGGTGTAGGGGCGCGTGTTGATGCGGGAGGCCGCGGCGCGCAGCACGGCCCTGTTGTCCGTGAGCTGCTGGAGGAAGCCGACCTGCCCGCTCGCCGAGACGACGGCCGCCTCGTCGTTCTGCCCGATCTCCTCGTCGATGAAGCGCTGGATGGTCTTGCGGATGTGGTGGGCGCTCGCGGCCGAGAGGTGGAGGTCGTCCACGAAGAAGACGACGGTGCGGCCGCGGTCGAGCGGGACGGCGGCGCCGCCCGCGGTCGGCCCGTAGCCGCCGCCGCGCGCCGCGGCGATCTGCGCGTCCTCGTTGACGGTGCCGGCCTTGACGCGCTCGAAGAAGACGACCTGCTGCGGCTTGCCGTCCACGCGCAGCTCGAACTGCTCGGGCTTCAGGCCGTCCACGAACTTGCCCGAGCCGTCGAAGACCATCACGTCGGTCTGCACCAGCTCGGTGCTGATGCGCACGACCTCCTCTTCGTCTTTGGCGGGAGGCGGCGCCGGGGCTTCCGCCTGTTGCGCGCGTGCGGGCGCGAGCAGGCAGAGTGCGGCGAAGAGCGCGGCGGCGAGGCGCGGTCGGCAGAGCCTTCTGGAGATCATGGTGGAGAACCCCTGTCGTGAGCCGCTCTGGGGTGACGGCGGCGCAATATTAACACGCGCCCGCGCGCGCGGGGAGGGGAAACCTGCGCCCGGGTTTAAAAATCGAGCCCGAAACTTTCCAAACCGCCGTCCGTATAAGTTCGCGTCCATTATCCACAATCCTGAACACTTAACGTTGAGCGAACAGCAACCCACACTCAGACTCGAAGGCGTGACGAAGCGCTTCGGCGAGTTCACGGCCGTGGACGGGTTGAGCCTGACGGTGAGCCCCGGGCGCATCTTCGGCCTGCTCGGGCCGAACGGCGCGGGCAAGACCACGACCATCCGCATGATCGTCGGCATCACGCGGCCGGACGAGGGCTCGGTCGAACTCTTCGGCCGCCCCCTCACGCCGGAGTTGCAGAACCGCATCGGCTACCTGCCCGAGGAGCGCGGCCTCTACAAGCGCATGAAGGTCTGCGACCAGCTCAAGTTCTTCGCCGAGCTGAAGGGCTTCACCGGCCGCGAGGCGGAGCGGGCGCTCGACCTCTGGTTCGAGAAGGTGAAGCTCTCGGACTGGAAGCGCAGGAAGGCGTCCGAGCTGTCGAAGGGCATGCAGCAGAAGATACAGTTCATCGCCGCGGTGCTGCACGACCCCGACCTCCTCATCCTCGACGAGCCCTTCTCGGGGCTCGACCCCGTCAGCGTCGAGCTGTTGAAAGACCTCGTGCTCGAACTGAAACAGGCGGGCAAGACCATCATCTTCTCGACGCACCAGATGGAGGTGGCCGAGCGCGTCTGCGACGACATCTGCCTCGTCAACCGCTCGCGCAAAATCCTCTCGGGCAGCATCCGCGAGGTCAAGAGCGGCTTCGGCCGCAACGCGGTCGCGCTCCGTTTCGAGGGCGGCGACGGCGTCCTCGAAGACACGGCGCTGGTCGCGTCGTTCAAGCGGCACAGCGACGACCTTGAGGCGCTGCTCGCGCCGGGCGCCGACGCGCAGGAGCTGCTCGGACGCCTGCTCGCCGCGGGCGCGCGCGTCACGCGCTTCGAGCTGGTCGAGCCCTCCCTGCACGACATCTTCATCGAGGAAGTGGGGGGCGACGAGAGGGCGGAGGGCGGCGTATGAACAAGTTCCGCGCGGTCGTCAGACGCGAGTACGTCCAGCGCGTGCGCAGCCGCATGTTCGTCGTCGTCACCGTCGGCGCGCCGCTCATGTTCGCGCTCTTCACGGTCGTCCCCATCCTCATCGCCGGCATCAAGGCGGGCGGCCCCACGCGCGTCGCCGTCGTGGACGAGACGGGGCGCATGTACGCGCGCGTCCGCGACTCGCTCAAGAACGCGCAGGCCGGGCGCGACGGCGACGACGAGGAAGACGCGCACCAGGCGGCGCAAGGCGCCATGAACCAGAACGCGCGCGCCCGCATGGAGCAGGCGGCGCAGGCGGCGGCGCAGAGCTACGAGGTCGAGGAGGTTTCGGCCGGGGGGCGCGGCACGGACGAGATAAAGGCCCGGCTCGACGAGCGAATCGGGCGCGACGAGCTGGACGCGTACCTCGTCCTCCCGCGCGACGTGCTCTCGGGCGGCGAGGTCGAGTTCTACGCGCGCAACGTGGGCGACGTGTTCACGCGCGGGCAGGTGCGCAACGCGCTCGTGCGCGCCGTGCGCGACGCGCGGCTCGACGAGCGCGGCGTCGGCGCGGAGGTGATGCGCGCCGTCAACCAGCCCGTGCGGGTGCGGGCCGCGAAGGCCGGCGGGGGCGGCGGCGAGGCCGACCGCGGGCAGGGGTTCTTCCTAGTCTTCGGCGCGGGGTTCGTCATCTACCTCACCATCCTCATGTACGGGCAGGTCGTGCTCGGCGCCGTCATCGAGGAGAAGGAGACGCGCATCGCGGAGATTCTGTTCTCCTCCATCCGCCCGTTCACGCTGATGTCGGGCAAGCTCGTCGGAGTCTCGCTGGTCGCGCTGACGCAGTTCGCCATCTGGGGGCTGGCCTTCGCCGGCCTCGGCGCCTACTTCGCCGGGCTCGGCGGGGGCGTCGCCATCCCGCGCGTGCCGCTCGGCGTTTACGCCTACGTCGTGCTCTTCTTCCTGATGGGCTACTTCATCTACGCCACCCTGTACGCGCTGGTCGGGTCGATGGTGACGACCTCGCAGGAGGGCGGGCAGCTCGCGATGCCGATCATCCTGCTGCTCGTCGTCGGCTTCTACCTCGCGTTCCCGGTCATCCGCAGCCCCAACTCCTCGTTCGCCGTCTGGGTCTCGCTCGTGCCCTTCTTCGCGCCCATCACGATGCTCATCCGCATCGTCGCGCAGGAGCCGCCGCCGTGGCAGATCGCCCTCTCGCTGGGGCTGGGCTTCGCGACCGTGGCGCTGATGCTCTGGCTCGCCGGGCGCGTCTACCGCGTCGGCATGCTCATGTACGGCAAGCGCGCCACCATCCCCGAAATCCTCCGCTGGGTCCGGCAGCCTTAAACTCACGTCATGGCGATTGAAATTGAAAAGAAATACCGCCTCGGCAGGGAGCTGTGGGAACAGCTTCCCGCCCGTCTTCAGGAGGCCGGCGCGGCGCGCGAGGGCGAGGAGTTCGAGGAGAACACGCTCTACACGGGTAACGGGCTCGACGTGCGCTCCTGCGTGTTGCGACTGCGCCGCACGCCGGCGCGCGCCGTCTTCACATACAAAGAGCAGCGACCCTCCGAATCCGCCATCAAACGCCGGCGCGAGGACGAGACCGAGGTGAGCGACGCCGACGCGCTCGCCGCCATCCTCGGCGCGCTCGGCTACCGGCCCGCACTCGTCTACGAGAAGCGGCGCGAGACCTGGCGCGTCGCGGGCGCCGAGGTGGTCATCGACGAGCTGCCCTTCGGGCTCTTCGTCGAGATCGAGGGCGGGGAGGAGCGCATCTCGGAGGCCGAGCGGCTCCTCGGGCTCGACGGCGCCGAGGCCGAGCACGCGCCCTACCCGGAGCTGACCCTGCGCCACGGGACGCGGCGCGGCGACGTGGTGGAGTCGAGGTTCTGAGCGGGGCCCGCCGCCGCGCCCATATTTCCGTTGACATCCGAAGCCGCGCGGGCATATCGTCTGGCGTCATTTAGAGGCCCGCAAG
>DASVQJ010000007.1:0-3063 GCA_036389235.1 Pyrinomonadaceae bacterium
GTACGAGACGTTCTCGTGCTCGACGTTGCCGACCTGCCCCACGGTCGCGTAGCAGATGACGGGGACGCGGCGCACCTCGCCCGAGGGCATGCGCACCTGCGCGTGGTCGCCTTCCTTCGCCACCAGCTGCGCGAAGCCGCCGGCCGAGCGCACGAGCTGGCCGCCCTTGCCGGGGCGAAGCTCTATGTTGTGAATCTGCGTTCCGAGCGGGATGTTGCGAATCGGCAAAGCGTTCCCCGGCAGGATGTCGGCCTCGGGGCCGCTCATAATCATCTTGCCGACCTCGATGCCGGCGGGCGCGATGATGTAGCGCTTCTCGCCGTCGAGGTAGGTGATGAGCGCGATGTGCGCCGAGCGGTTCGGGTCGTACTCGATCTGCGTGACGCGGCCGGGCACGCCCGCCTTGTCGCGCTTGAAGTCGATGATGCGGTAGTGGCGCTTGTGGCCGCCGCCGCGGCGGCGCACGGTGATGTGGCCGTCGTTGTTGCGCCCCGAAATGCGCTTCTTCGGCTCCAGCAGCGACCTCTCGGGCTCGGCGCCCGGCGTCAGCTCGTCGCGCGTCAGGTAGGTCTGGTACCGGCGCGACGGCGATGTCGGTGTCAGTTTCTTGATGCCCATAACGAAATCCAGATGCTAGATGCTAGATGTCAGATGTCAGTCAGAAGCTAGCATCTAGCATCTGACATCTAACACCTGTCTTATATGTTTTCGCCGTAGTCGAACGGCGCCTGGCCCGGCTTGAGCGTGACGTAGGCCTTCTTCCAGGAGGGCTTGCGCCCCTCGAAGCGGCCGCGCCGCGCCTTCTTGCCCATGTAGTTGATGGTGCGCACCGCGTCCACCTGGACGTTGAAGATGCGCTCGACGGCCGACTTGATCTCCGGCTTGGTCGCCTTCACGTCCACGCGGAAGGTCAGGAGTTGGCGGCCGTCCTGCGACTCCTCCTTGGCGACGAGCGCCTTCTCGGTGATGACCGGCGCCTTGATGACGTCCCAGATCGTTCGCATGCTACGCCGCCTCCTCTTCCTGCGTGTTCTCTTCGGCCTCGCCCTCGGCGGTCGCGGCCTTCTTCTCGGGGCCGAGCTGCGCCTGCAAGGCTTCGGCGGCCGAGCGCGTCAGCACGAGCTTCTCGTGGTAGAGCACGTCGTAGATGTTGACGCCGTAGGGGCCGACGACCTTCGCCGCCTTGACGTTGCGCGCCGCGAGCACGAGGTTGTCGTTGTCGATGCTGTCGACGACGAGCGTCTTCCCTTCGAGCCCGAGCGCGGCCAGAGCGCCGACGAACTCCTTCGTCCTCGGCTGCCCGAAGACCAGCTCCTCGACGACGACGAGGTTGCCCTCGCGCAGGCGCTCGGACAGCGCCGAGCGCAGCGCGCCGCGGCGCATCTTCTTCGGCAGCGGCTGCGACCAGTCGCGCGCCTGCGGCCCGTGGACGTTGCCGCCGCCCTTCCACAGCGGCGAGCGGATGCTGGCGATGCGCGCGCGCCCCGTGCCCTTCTGCTTCCAGAGCTTCTTGCCCGAGCCGGAGACGTCGCCGCGGGTCTTCGTCCCCACGGTGCCCTGCCGGGCGGTCGCGAGGTGGGCCTTGACGGCCGAGTGGATCAGCGCCTCGTTCAGCTCGGCGCCGAAGACGGCGTCCGACAGTTCGAGATCGCCGACCTCTTCGTTCTTCAGGTTGAGCACCTTGACGGTGGGCATTTCAACTCACTCCGTTCGCAGTTTTCAGTTTCCAGTTTTCAGCAAAACCGAGGCCCCGACTGAAAACTGAAAACTATTTCTTAACCGCCTTCTTGACGACGACGACGCTGCCGTTGGCGCCGGGCACCGAGCCGCGCACCATGAGCAGGTTGTTCTCCACGTCCACGCGCGCGACCGTCAGCCCCTTGAGCGTGACGCGCGCGTCGCCCATGTGGCCCGACGAGCGCGTGCCCTTGATGACGCGCGAGGGGTAGGCCGACTGGCCGATGGAGCCGGGGCGGCGCACGTTCATCGAGCCGTGGCTCTCGGGGCCGCGGTTGAAGTGGTGGCGCTTGACCGTGCCCTGGAAGCCGCGCCCCTTCGACTTGCCGACCAGCTCGACGGAGTCGCCCTCGGCGAACTGGTCGACGAGCACCTTGTCGCCGACGTTAACCTCCGAGCCGTTCGCGCCGTCGAGACGAATCTCCTTGAGCACGCGCGTCGGGGGCACGCCCGCGCCCGTCTTCTCGAAGTGGCCCTGCATCGGCTTCGTCACGTTCTTCAACTTGACGGGGCGCTCCTCGACGAGGCCGAGCTGGACGGCGTCGTAGCCGTCGCGGCCCGCGGCCGACTTCTTCTGCACGACGACGCACGGCCCCGCCTTGATGACCGTCACGGGCGTGACCGTCCCGTCCGCGGCGAAGAGCTGCGTCATCCCGACCTTCTTACCGATGATTCCGTTAATCATCACAAAACCTCAGTGATAAGTGATAAGTGACGAGTGATGAGATAAGTGCTTTTTCTTATCACTTATCACTCATCACTTATCACCACCGTTTAGCTACGGCCGAACGCCTTGATCTCGACGTCGACGCCCGCGGGGAGGTCGAGCTTCATGAGCGCGTCCACGGTCTGCGGCGTCGGGTCGAGGATGTCCATCAGACGCTTGTGCGTGCGAATCTCGAACTGCTCGCGCGACTTCTTGTCGACGTGGGGCGAGCGCAAGACCGTCCACTTGTTCTTGGAGGTGGGGAGCGGGATCGGCCCCGCCACGCGCGCGCCCGTGCGCTTGGCCGTCTCGACGATCTCCGACGTGGACTGGTCGAGCACGCGGTGGTCGTACGCCTTGAGCCTGATTCTGATCTTCTCGTTCAGCATGTCTTTCTTCTTCAGCCTTCAGCGGTCAGCTTTCAGCATTCGTACTTACGGCCCCCGGCGGTTGTCCGGGCCGGGGCCGTTTGACTTCGACTACTCGACGATGTCGGAGACGGTGCCGGCGCCCACCGTCCGCCCCCCCTCGCGGATCGCGAACCGCAGCCCCTTCTCCAGCGCTATCGGCGTGATCAGCTCGATCTCCATCGCCACGTTGTCGCCAGGCATCACCATCTC
>DASVQJ010000008.1:0-4097 GCA_036389235.1 Pyrinomonadaceae bacterium
GCTGCGGCCGCGGCGGCCAATGTCAAGAACGGACAAAACAGTGACGGGTGGCGAGTGACGAGTCGGGACAAGTATTTAAACTCGTCACTCGTCACTCGTCACTCGTCACTACTGCTACTACTTCACTTCGACGGTCGCGCCCGCGTCGGCGAGCTTGGCGCGGATGGCCTCGGCCTCTTCCTTCGAGACGCCCTCTTTGACGGCCTTGGGCGCGGCCTCGACGAGGTCTTTGGCCTCCTTCAGGCCGAGCGCCGTGATCTCGCGGACGACCTTGATGACGTTGATCTTGTTGCCGCCGGCGGCCTGCAAGACCACGTCGAACTCGGTCTTCTCCTCGGCCGCGGGGGCCGCCTCGGCCGCCGCCGCCGCGGGCGCCGCCGCCACGGCCGCCGCCGCCGCCGAGACGCCGAACGCCTCCTCGATCAGCTTGACCAGCTCGGCCGCCTCAAGCAGGCTCTTCTCTTTCAGAGCGTCAACGATTTCCTGGTTCGAAAGTGCCATGATAACTTCAACTCCTCCTCAAAGGGTTCTAGTGTTGCTGTCCGGTTGCTGTTCGCAGCAGGAGAACCCACGGGACGCCCTTCGAAGTCTGTTGCATCCAGACCCCTCGCGCGTCCGAGCCGTCAAAGGCGACCTGACGAATCGCCCCGCTCGTTTTCCGCGTCCGGCTGACTCTAAAGAGATTTCAAATTTGAAACCTCAAATTTCAAACTGTTAAGCGGCTTCCCCGCCGCCCTTCTGCTCGGCCGCCTGCTTGACGACGATGGCGAGGTTGCGCGGGACGGCCGAGATGACCGTGGCGAGGCGCTGCGCCTGCGCGTTGATGAGGAACATGATCTTGGAGATCATGACCTCCTTCGACGGCAGCGTGGCGAGGGCCTCCACGTCGCGCAGGGCCACGACGCGCCCCTCGACGACGCCCGCCTTGAACGTGAACACGTCGGGGTTGTCCTTGACGAACTTCGAGATCGCCTTCGACAACTCCACGGGGTCGCCCTCGGCGAGCGCGAGGGCGGTGACGCCCTTGAAGTGCTCGGCCGCGCCCTCGAAGGGGGTGCCCTCGGCGGCCTTGCGCGCCAGGGTGTTCTTGACGACGGAATAGCTGGCGCCCGCCTCCGCGAGGCGGCGGCGCAACTCCTGATCCTTCGCGACGGTCAGCTTCGTGAAGCCGACCAGCATCCCGGCGGACGCCGCCTGGAACTGCTGCGCGAGGGCTTCGAGGTTCTGCTGCTTCTGCTCTCTGGTCTTCATAAATCTACTCTCGCCTCCCTTACCGCGCGTAGACGGTCTCGTCCAGCAGCACGCCCGGACTCATGGTCGAGGCGAGGTTCACCTTCTTCACGTACTTGCCCTTCGCGGTCGAGGGCTTGGCCTTCACCACCGCGTCGAGCAGCGTCTGCGCGTTCTCGCGCAGGGAGTCGTCCGCGAACGAGACCTTGCCGATGCCGACGTGGATGACGCCGGTCTTGTCGACGCGGTACTCGACCTTGCCGGCCTTCGTCTCGCGGACGGCGTTGGCCACGTCGAAGGTGACGGTGCCGGTCTTCGGGTTGGGCATCAGGCCGCGGGGGCCGAGCACCTTCCCCAACTGGCCGACGAGGCGCATCATGTCGGGCGTGGCGATGACGGCGTCGAAGTCGAGCCAGCCGCCCTTGATGCGGGTGACCGCGTCCTCGCCGCCGACGATGTCGGCGCCGGCCTCCTCGGCCTCGCGCACCTTCTCGCCCTGCGCGATGACGAGCACGCGCACCGTCTTGCCGACGCCGTGCGGCAGCACGACCGTGCCGCGCACCAACTGGTCGGCCTTGCGCGGGTCGACGCCCAGCCACATCGTCAGCTCGACCGTCTCGTCGAACTTGCGCGCCGTGACCGCGGAGACTTCCTTGACCTTCGCCAGCCCCTCTTCGAGGCTGTACTTGCGCCCCTCCTCGATCCTTTCGAGGGCGGCGCGGTACTTCTTGCTGTGCTTAGCCATTCAAAATCCTCTGAGGTGCGAACGAAGCCGTTCGAAGGCTTCTCCCTCTCAAGAGGGTGCCGGGTGCTGGGTTCTGGGTGCCGGCTAAAACCAAAACCCAAAACCTGGAACCCAGAACCCCTACTCGATGTTCAGCCCCATGTTGCGCGCCGTGCCCTCGATGGTCTTGATGGCCGATTCGAGGCTCGTCGTGTTCAGGTCCTGGAGCTTGAGCTTGGCGATCTCCTCGATCTTGTCGCGGGAAATGGAGCCGACCTTCTCCTTGTTCGGCTTGCCCGAGCCCTTGGGGACGCCGGCGGCCTTCTTCAGGAGGTCGGCCGCGGGCGGCGTCTTCGTCTCGAACGTGAACGAGCGGTCGGCGAAGACCGTGATGACGACCGGCACCTTGAGGTCGGGGTCCATCTGCGAGGTCTTCGCGTTGAAGGCCTTGCAGAACTCCATGATGTTAACGCCGTGCTGGCCGAGCGCCGGCCCGATGGGCGGCGCGGGGTTCGCCTTCCCCGCCGGCACCTGCAACTTGATGTAGCCCGTGATTTTCTTAGCCATGACTTAGTAAATGGTGAATGGTAAATGGTAAATGGTTGGGGCGACTTTCTATTCACCATTCACCATTTACTATTTACTGCCTTTCATTCGTCTTCGGTGAACGTGACCTTCTCGACGTCCAGGAAGTTGAGTTCGACCGGCGTCGAGCGCCCGAAGATGGTGACGACCACCTTGAGCGTGGACTTGTCGGAGTTGACCTCCTCGACCTTGCCCGTGAACGAGGCGAAGGGGCCGGACTTGATGCGCACGGTCTCGCCGGACGCGTACGTGAACTTCGGCTTCGGCTTCTCGGCCGCCTCGGTCACGTTGTGGACGATCTGGTTCACCTCGTCGGGGGTGAGCGGCGTCGGCGTCTGCCCGCCGACGAAGCCCGTCACCTTCGGCGTGGACTTGATGAGGTGGAAGACGTTGTCGGGGATGTGCCCGCGGTCGTCGCACTCGATCTGGACGAGCACGTAGCCGGGGTAGAACATCCGCGACGACTCGACGCGCTTGTTGCCGCGCATCTCGACCACGGTCTCGGTCGGGACGAGCACCTCGGTGATCTCGGCCTGGAGGTCGGTGTCGCGGACGCGCGCCTTGAGGCTGTCGCGCACCTTCTTCTCGTGCCCCGAGTACGTGTGTAGGATGAACCACTGCTGCATGACTATCAGACTTTCTCAGGCGGCCCCGAAGAGCTTCGCCAACTGGTCGAGCAGGAACGTGAACAGGCGGTCGACGACGAAGAGGTACGTGGCGAAGAAGGCGACGGCCGCGATGGTGATGATGGTCGTGTTCCTGACCTGCGTGGCCGACGGCCAGCTCGTCCGGCCCAGCTCGGCGCGCACGTCGCGCACGAACTTGCCGGAGCGGTCGAAGAAGCCATCGCGCGGCTCCTCCGCGAGCGCGCGCTCGCGCCGCGCCGGGCGCCCCTCCGGCCCCTCGCCGTACCTCGCCATGCGCGGGGCTGCCCCCGACGCCGTCGCCGTCTCCGGCAGGTCGTCCGGCTCGTCATGGCTCGCAGTCATCCGTTCGTCCCCTCTCTTCGACACCTGACCTCTACGTCCCTTCCGGGCTCATCTCAGAGCTAACAGGGGTACCAGGACTTGAACCCGGCCTTTCGGTTTTGGAGACCGACGTGCTAACCACTGACACTATACCCCTAGCAGAAGTGATGAGTGACAAGTGACAGGTGACAAGAAAAGCTGTCTGCCCGCTCTCATCACTTGTCACTCACCACTTATCACTTACTTCGTCTCCTTGTGCGCGCGGTGCAGGCGGCAGCGGCGGCAGAACTTCCTGAACTCCAGGCGTTCGGGCGTCGTCTTCTTGTTCTTGGTCGTGACGTAGTTGCGGCTCTTGCACTCGGTGCACTGCAACACAATGTTGTCGCGCGGCATAAGTTCAACCTCTATCTCTTACTTACTTCAGCCTCGGTCGGACGCTCAACGGGCGGCTACTCGACGATGTCGGAGACGGTGCCGGCGCCCACCGTCCGCCCCCCCTCGCGGATCGCGAACCGCAGCCCCTTCTCCAGCGCTATCGGCGTGATCAGCTCGATCTCCATCGCCACGTTGTCGCCAGGCATCACCATCTC
>DASVQJ010000009.1:0-2763 GCA_036389235.1 Pyrinomonadaceae bacterium
TCGGCACTGAGATGGGAATGATGCGCATGGTGAAAAGCAGTAGACAGTAGACAGTAGTCAGTAGCGCTGCGGCGCCGCGGGCGTTGACTCTGACAAGCGAACGGTTCGTGATAAGAAAGTTCTTCTACTGACTACTGTCTACTGTCTACTGTCTACTTCCTTAAAACACGTACCGGTTCGCCTTGATCATCGCGTCGGCGACGCGGCGGCGCGCGGCGACGGTGTTCGCGGGCGTGTGCCTGGTGAAGCGCTTGAGCGCCGCGAGGAGCGTGCGCAGCTCGTCGCCCTCCGTGACGGCGGCGAGCGTGTTCTTGGCCTCGACCTCGACGCGCTCGACGGCGTCGTTGCAGAAGACGCGCACCATGTCGAGGTGGAGCGCGGCCGCCTCCTCGCCCTGCGCCGCGGCGAGCTTCTGCCCGCGGAGGATGGCCGACTCCATCGCGAAGACGTCCATGATGATGTTCGACGCGCCGATTAAGACCTCCTGCTCCTCCGAGAGCGCGGTCATGTACTTCTGCGCCGCCGTGCCCAGAACCATCAGCGCGACCTTCTTCGCGTTCTTCGCCAGCTTCGCCTCGGCCGCCAGCACCGTCTCGTCCTCGTCCGGCGAGGGCATCGAGGGGGACAGCACCTCGTCCATCAAAGCCTGCGCCGCCGGGAGCAGGGCGAGCTTGCCGGCCATCGCGCGGCGCATGAGCATCCCGGGGATGAGCATGCGGTTGATCTCGTTCGTGCCCTCGAAGATGCGGTTGATGCGGGCGTCGCGGTAGGCGGCCTCGGCCGGGTAGTCGGCCGAGTAGCCGTAGCCGCCGTAAATCTGCACCATCTCGTCCGTCACGTACTGGCAGTATTCCGAGAGCGCGACCTTGATGGCCGAGCACTCGGCCGCGTACTCCTCGATGGCGCGCAGCTTCGACTCGGGGTCTTCGGCCGAGGCGGTCGCGTTAATCGCCCCCTCGATGAGGCCGAGCGTGCGGTAGGTCATCGCCTCGCCGACCCAGGTCTTGACCGCCATCTCGGCCAGCTTGTGCTTGATGGCGCCGAAGGACGAGATGGGCTTGCCGAACTGGTGCCGCTCGTTGGCGTAGCGGACGGATTCGGCCGTCGCCAGCTTCATCCCGCCGAGGCACATCGCGCCGAGCTTGAAGCGGCCGATGTTGAGGATGTTGAAGGCGATCTTGTGGCCCTTGCCGACTTCGCCCAAAAGGTTCGAGACGGGCGTCTTCACGTCGTCGAGCACGAGCGCCGTGGTCGAAGAGCCGTTGATGCCCATCTTGTGCTCTTCGGCCCCGTTCGACAGGCCCTCCTGCCGCTCGACGATGAAGCCGGTGAACTTGTCGCCGTCCACCTTGGCGAAGACGACGAACAGGTCTGCGAAGCCGCCGTTCGTGATCCACATCTTCTCGCCCTTGATGACGTAATGCGTGCCGTCCTCGGAGAGTCTCGCCGTCGCCTTCGCCGCGAGCGCGTCCGAGCCCGAGCCGGCCTCGGTCAGGGCGTAAGCGGTAATCAACTCGCCCGTGACGACGCGCGGGATGTACTTCTGCTTCGCCTCCTCCGTGCCGTAGTAGACGATGGGGAGCAGCCCGATGCCGCCCTGCGCGCCCATCGTCGTGGCGAAGGAGGCCGCGCGCCCGAGCGCCTCGCCGAGGATGGCGCCCGCCACCTGGTCGAGCCCCAGGCCGCCGTACTCCTCGGCCACGGTCGCGCCGACGAAGCCCAGCTCCGCGCCCTGCCGCACCAGCTCGCGCGCCAGCTTCCAGTCCTTCTTCTCAAGCTCCGGGATGCGCGGGCGCACCTCGTTGTCCATGAACTGCCGCGCGGTGTCGGCGATCATCCGGTGCTCCTCGGTGAAGTCCTCGGGCGTGAAGACCTCCTCGGGCGTCCGCTCCTCGATCAGGAAACTCCCGCCCACGACGATCTTTTTATCTTCGGCTACGGCAGACATCGGTTTGCTCCTTTCAGTCGCAAAGGTGAGCGGTGAGCAGTAAGCGGTAAGCAGTTTTAGACTGCTCACTGCTCACGGCTTACTGCTTACAGTCTTTCAAAGATTCCCGCGGCGCCCATGCCGCCGCCGACGCACATCGTGACCATCCCGTAGCGGCCCTGTCTACGTTCCAGCTCGCGCAGGATGGTGGCGGTGAGCTTCGCGCCCGTGCAGCCGAGCGGGTGGCCGAGCGCGATGGCGCCGCCGTTGACGTTGACGCGCTCGGGGTCGAGCCCCAGCGTCTTGATGACGGCGAGCGATTGGGCGGCGAAGGCTTCGTTCAACTCGATCACGTCGATCTCTTCGAGTTTGAGGCCGGCGACCTTCAAGACCTTCGGGATGGCGTGGACGGGGCCGATGCCCATCTCCTCAGGCGGGCAGCCCGCGGTGGCGTACGCGACGAAGCGCGCCAACGGCTTCAGGCCGAGTTGGCGCGCGCGCTCGTCCGACATGACCACGCAGGCGGCCGCGCCGTCCGACATCTGCGACGAGTTGCCGGCCGTAATCGTGCCCTTCGCGTGGAACGCGGGGCGCAGTCTGGCCAAGCCTTCCTCCGAGGTGTCGCGGCGCACGCCCTCGTCCTTCGTGAACGTGACCTCGCGCCTCGTCTTCCGCCCGCGCTCGTCGAGCTCCTCGAAGGTGACGTTGAGCGGGACTATCTCGTCTTCGAACTTGCCCGCGTCCTGCGCGGCGGCGGCGCGCAGGTGCGACTGCAGGGCGAAGGCGTCCTGCTCCTCGCGCGAGACCTCGTACTTGCGCGCGACGTTCTCGGTGGC
>DASVQJ010000010.1:0-43624 GCA_036389235.1 Pyrinomonadaceae bacterium
AGGTCGGCCGCTCCGCCCAGATCACGATGCTCCACCAGCCCGTCATCGCCATCTGCGACATGAGTTGACTTGTGAGAGAATAAGCGGGCGCACGAATACCCTCGCTGAGACTATGAAATTTTCGCCCACAGAGACTTTTAACGGCCGGAACGTCTTCATCATCGGCGCGACGGGGTTCGTCGGGAAGGTGGCGCTCTCGATGCTGCTCGACCGCTTCCCCGGCGTCGGGCGCGTCTACGTGACGGTGCGCGCGCGCTCGAAGGAGGAGTCCGAGACGCGCTTCTGGAACAACGTCATCACGGCGCCGCCCTTCGACCCCGTGCGCGAGCGCTACGGCGCGGCCTTCGAGGAGTTCATCCGCGACAAGGTGCGCCTCGTCAACGGCGACATCAGCGAGGACAACCTGGGGTTCACGGAGGAGGAGGCCGCGGCGGTCGCCGCCGACGTTGACGTGCTCATCAACTCGGCGGGCAACGTCACCTTCAACCCGCCGCTCGAGAGCGCGCTCCGCACCAACGTCGTCGGCACGCAGAACGTCATCAAGTTCGTCAAGCGCATGAGGCGCCCCGCGCTCGTGCACATCTCGACCTGCTTCGTCGCGGGCAGCCGCTCGGGGCCGGTCTGGGAGAGCGACCCCGTCCTCGGCTACTTCCCGCGCAAGGACGAACTGCCCGGCGTGGAGTTCGACGCCGAGCAGGAGATACGCGACTGCGCGCGCCTGGCCGAGCGCGTGCGCGAGGAGGCGCGCGACGCGCTCCAGGTGGCGCGCTTCCGCGAGCTGGCGCGCAGGCGCCTTTACGAAGAGGGGCGCGACCCCGACGACCTCGACCAGATGGGGCTGGCCGTCGCGCGCGAACGTAAGATGTGGACGCGCGAGCGCCTCACCGAGCTCGGCACCGAGCGCGCGGTCTTCTGGGGCTGGCCCAACATCTACACCTACACCAAGAGCCTCGGCGAGCAGCTCGTCGCGGCCGAGACGGGCATCGTCCGCGCCATCGTCCGCCCCTCCATCGTCGAGTCGGCCAAGGACTTCCCCTTCCCCGGCTGGAACGAGGGCTTCACGACGACGGCCCCGCTCATCTTCATCGCGCTGAAAGGCCAGCAGCAGATACCCGTCAACGACAAGCTCGTCCTCGACATCACGCCCGTCGACCAGGTGGCCGCCGTGATGCTCGGCGTCGCGGCCGAGGCCATCGCGGGCGAGCCGCGCCTCGTCTACCAGGCGGCCACCGGCGACGCCAACCCGAACACGATGGAGCGCATCGTGAGCCTCGTCGGCCTCTACAAGCGCAAGCACTACCAGGAGAAGGAGACGGGCTTCAAACTCCTCAACGAGTTCGTGGCGCGGATGGAGAACAAGCCCGTCACGCCCGCGCGCTTCGACGCGATGTCGACGCCGATGGTCAACGCCGCGGCGAGGAAGGCTTCGGGGCTGCTCGACCGCGTCCGCCCGCGCTGGGGCGGCGGGCGCTTCGCGGACATCGTCGACCGCGCGAAGTCGACGGTCGAGCGCGTCGAGGAGGTCACGCGCGAGACCAAAGAGGCGTTCGACATGTTCCGCCCCTTCATGATCGAGAACGCCTACATCTTCCGCGCCGACAACGTGCGCTCGCTCTTCGGCGACGTGCGCGAGGAGGAGCGCGGCCTGCTGCGCTGGGACCCCGAGACGTTCGACTGGTACGACTACTGGATGAACGTCCACTTCCCCGGCCTCAAGAAGTGGGTCTTCCCCACCCTCGAAGAGGACATGCGCGCGCAGCCCAAGCGCGTCTACACCTACCGCGACCTGCTCGAACTCTTCGAGACTTCGGCCAAGCGCTACTCGACGCGCGTCGCCATGCGCATCGAGCGCGACGGGCAGAAGGAGCAGTACACCTACGCCGACATACAGGAACTGGCGACGCGCGCCGCCGCCTTCTTCGCCGCGCAGGGGGTGAAGCCGGCCGACCGCGTCCTCCTCGTCAGCCACAACGCGCCCGAGTGGGGCATCAGCTACTTCGGGGTGCTGAAGGCCGGCGCGACCTGCGTCCCCGTCGACCCGGAGAGCAAGACCGACGAGCTCGTCAACTTCGCCCGCGCGAGCGGCGCGACCGGCCTCGTGCTCGGGGAGAAGGCCGACGAGGAGCACCCGGACCTGCAAGAGAAACTTGTCGAGGCGGGGCTCGGAGCGCGGCTCTGGCGCTACCGCGAAGTCTTCGAGCTGACCGACGAGCAGTCGGAAGACGAGCGCATCGCTTTGCTGCCGGCGAAGGTCTCGCCGAACGCGGTCGCGTCGCTCATCTTCACCTCCGGCACGACGGGGCAGCCGAAGGGCGTCATGCTCTCGCACAAGAACCTGACGAACATGGTCTCGATGCTCTCGTCCGTCTTCGAGATGGACACGGGCGACGGCATCCTCTCCGTGCTCCCGCTCTACCACACGTTCGAGTTCTCGACCGGCTTCCTGACGCCCCTCAGCCGCGGCACGCAGATCACTTACCTCGCCGACCTCAACGGCGAAGAGCTCGCGCGCGCCATCAGGAACGGCCACGTCACGGGCATGGTCGGCGTCCCTGCGCTGTGGGAGCTGCTCCACCGCCGCATCATGTCGCGCCTGCGCGAGCGCGGCGAGTGGGTCGGCAACGTCGCCGAGGCGCTCATCAAGTTCAACAGCCGCCTGCGCGACAGGACGCCTTTCAACCTCGGCTCCGTCATCTTCCGGCCGATACACACCGGCCTCGGCGGGCAGATTCGCTACCTCATCAGCGGCGGCTCCGCGCTCAACGAGAAGGTCAAGCGCGACATGCACGGCCTCGGCTTCACCATCCTCGAAGGCTACGGGCTGACGGAGGCTTCGCCCGTGCTGACGGTGACGCGCCCACAGAACGCGCTCAACGCGACTTCGGTGGGCAAGCCCCTGCCCGGCGTCGAGGTGCGCATCAGCGACCCGGACGCCGCGGGCATCGGCGAGGTCATCGCGCGCGGCCCCAACGTCATGCTCGGCTACTACCAGAACGAGCAGGCGACGCAGTCGGCCATCGTCTCGCGCTGGCTCCACACGGGCGACCTCGGCCGGATAGACGAGGACGGCAACCTCTACCTCGTCGGGCGCTCCAAAGAGATCATCGTCGACACGAACGGCAAGAACGTCTACCCCGACGAGATCGAGGAGCTTTACAAGGACTCGCCCTACGTCAAGGAGATCGGCGTGGTCGGCCTCCCCGACGGCATCGGCGAGAAGGTCGCGGCCCTGGTCTTCCCCGACTACGACCACGACATCGCCCTCCAGCGCGAAGAGGTGCAGCGGCGCGTCGAGAACCACTTCCGCGAGGTCTCGTCTTCGCTCCCCTTCTACAAGCGCGTCAAGTCGCTCTACTTCGCCGAGGAGGAGCTGCCGCGCACGGCCACGCGCAAGGTCAAGCGGCGCGAGGTCGTCAAGCTCATCCAGTCGCTCGAAGAGTCGAAGCGCGCCGGCATCACCGAGAAGACCGCGCCGCGCGAGCAGCACCACGACGCCGACTGGCTTTTGGGTCTCGTCGCGCACGTCTCCTCGCGGCCCCGGGCGCAGGTCACGCTCGACTCGCGCCTGGCCGAACTCGGCTTCGACAGCCTCATGTTCGTCGAGCTGGCCTCGGCCGTCGAGCAGGCGGGCGGCGCGCTCCTCTCGCCCGACACCCTGAACGAAGTGGTTGACGTGCGCGAGCTGTACTCCGTCGTCAAGCGGCGCGAGACGGCCGCCAACAAGCGCGCGGCCGAGGCGCGCGCCGAGGAGGACGCGCGCGAGTCGGAGAAGGAGATATACGTCCCCTCGCTCGTCCGCACCGTCGGCAACCGCGGCATCGACGTGGTGCAGCGCGCGCTCTACGAGAACGTCCTCAAGGCGCACGTCGAGGGGCAGTCGAACATCCCGACGCACACGAACTTCATCGCGGCGACGAACCACACGTCGCACCTCGACACCGGCCTCATCAAGTACGCGCTCGGCGAGTACGGCCGCGACATGGTGGCGCTCGCCGCGGCCGACTACTTCTTCGACAACAAGTACAAGCGGGCCTACATGAACAACTTCACGAACATCGTCCCCATCGAGCGTTCGGGGAGTTTGCGGCAGTCGCTCCGCCACGCGCGCTCGTTCCTGGAGCGCGGCTACCCGGCGCTCATCTTCCCCGAGGGCACGCGCTCGATGACGGGGCAGATGGCGGAGTTCAAGTCTGGCTTCGCCTACCTCGCCCTGAACACGCGCACGGGCATCCTGCCCGCGTACCTCTGGGGCACGTACGAGGCGTTCCCGAAGGGCTCGACTTTCCTCAAGGGGCGCGAGGTCGGCGCGCGCATCGGCCGCTTCCTCTCGCCCGAAGAGTTGGAGGGGCTGACGAAGGGCATGCCCCGCGCCGAGGCGTACCGGCTCGTCGCCGCGCTCGTCCGCCACGAGATCGAGAACCTGCGCGACGGCACGCGCCACGCCTTCGACGCCACCGCGCTGCGCCGCCGCTGGAAGGCCGAGCGCCGCCGCGCCGGCGAGGAGACGCACGACGAGAGCGAGATGGCGACGACGGGCGATTAAGATAAGTAGAGACGTATGCCGCCGCGTCAGCGGCGTCTGAATTTAGCCCGGCCTTTCAAGGCCGGGACACGGACAATTAACAAGACTCCGCGTCGCGCCAGCGACGCCTGAACCGCACCGGGTAGTTCGGGCGTCGCTCACGCGACGCGGCGGCGTTTTGCTCGACCTCCACCCGGCCGTTCAAGGCCGGGCTAAATTCAAGCGCCGCTCCGCGGCGGGTTGATGCCCGGGCTTTCATTCAACTTTTATGGCGACGACGAAGAAGACATCGACTAAGAAGCCCACGAAGGCGAAGAGGGCGGGCGAGGCCGGGGCGAAGACGGCGGCGCTCGCGAAGAGGGCGAGGCCGGTCACGCTCGTCACGGGCGGGACGGGCTTTCTGGGCTCGCACCTCGTGAGGCTCCTCGTCGAGGAGGGCGCGGGGCCTCTGCGCGTGCTCTCGACCTCCGCGCCGGCGTTGCTGGAGGAGTTGGGCGTGGAGGCGTTCGTCGGCTCCATCACGTCGCCGGAGGACGTGCGGCGCGCGGTCGAGGGCGTGGCGGAGGTCTACCACCTCGCGGGCCGCGTCTCGCGCGAGCCGGAGGACGCGCACCTGATGTACAAGCTGCACGTTGACGGGACGCGCGTGCTGTGCGAGGCGGCGGCCGGGGCGGGCGTCAAGTCCATCGTGATGGCTTCGACGAGCGGGACGTTGGCGGTCACCGATGCGGGCGACGTGCTGCCCGACGAGGAGTGGCCGACGCCCCTCGACATCGTCTCGCGCTGGCCCTACTACGCGAGCAAGGTCTACCAGGAGCGCGTGGCGCTTGAGAACTTTTCGGGGAAGGGGCGGCGGCTCGTCATCATGAACCCTTCCCTGCTGCTCGGCCCGGGGGACGAGCGCTTGAGTTCGACGAAGGTCGTGCTCGACTTCCTCGCGCGCAAAATCCCGACGGTGCCGAAGGGCGGCCTGAGCTTCGTGGACGCGCGCGACGCGGCCGCGGCCTTCCGCGCGGCGATGGGGCGCGGCGCGCACGGCGGGCGCTACCTGCTGGGCTCGGCCAACTGGACGTTCGACAAGTTCTTCGGCCGGCTCGCGCGCATCACGAAGGTGCCCGCGCCGTTCCTCTCGCTGCCTTCGAAGCTGACGCTCGCGGGCGCGCGGGGGCTCAGCTCGCTCTACAAGCACTGGAAGCTGGCCCCGCCCGTCGAGCCGAACGAGATCGAGATGGCCGAATACTTCTGGTATCTCGACGCGTCGAAGGCGCGGGCGGAACTCGGGTTCGACCCGCGCGACCCGCAGGAGACGCTGCTCGACACGGTGACATACGTCCGCGAGAACTTCCTCGGCAACTCCGCGTTCAGAACCGCGGGTTGAGCGTCGGCCGCCGCGGTTTTTAACACAGAGTTCGCAGAGACACAGAGGCCGCGGAGGATTCGACTCTCCGCGGCCTCTGTGTCTCTGCGAACTCTGTGTTATAGCGACGTGCAGTCGGATGCGACCGCTACGCAGTCGCATCCGTTTGAACGCCGCTGTAATCAAGCCGGGCACCTTATGCGCAAGGCGCGCGGCAGCAGCTCGAACTCCGCCGGCAGACGGCCGACCAATTCGCCGTCAACTTCTAACTTAACCACGGTATCGGAAGCTGACTCCGCCCGGACTCGGCGGGCGAGGGCGTGGCGCACCTCCTGCATGCCGAGGTGCGTGCCGAGGTAGAGGCGGTAGGAGTTGGCGAGCACCGTGAGCGCGGAGACGTCGCCGACGGCGACCACGTCGAAGCGGCCGTCGTCCACGCGCGCGTTGGGCGCAATCTTCATCCCGCCGCCGAAGTAGCGCGCGTTGGCGACGCAGAAGTTGGCGACCGTCAGGTGCGACTCCGCGCCGCCGTCGAGCGAGACGCGCACGAGCGGCTTCTCGAAGGTGACGGCCGCCTGCAAGGCCGCGGCGGCGAAGGAGAGGCGGCCGCCGAGCAGGCGGGCCGCGCCCGCCGGGAGCCCCTCGCGCGACTTCACGCGCTTAATCACGTCGCCGCCCATGCCGAACGAGGCGACGTTGACGAAGAACCTCGACTCCTCTTCCCCACTTTCATTTAAGAACGTGACGCGCCCCGCGTCCATCGAGCGCGTCGAACCCTCGCGGAGCGCCCTGGCCGCGTCGGCCGGACACCGTGGGATGTCGAGCGTGCGCCGGAAGTCGCCGCCCGTCCCGCTCGGCAGCACCCCGAGTTCCGCGCCCGACCCCGCGCGGAGTATCCCGTTGGCGACTTCCGAGATGGTGCCGTCGCCGCCGCAGGCGATGACGAGGCGGCGGCCCGCGCGCGCCTCGCGCTCGCTGATCTCGACGGCCTCGCCCGACCTCTTCGTGAACGCCACCTCGAACGGGCCGAAGTGTTGCCGCACGGCGGACGCCACGCCCGGCCACGCCCCGCCCGTCGCGCCGCCCGCCGACGCGGGGTTGACGATGATGAGTGGGGGCGAAGACATTTTTGAATGTTGATTTTTGAGTTGCGAGTTTCAGGAGCTGGCGCGCGAGGCGTCGGCCGAAGGGGTGAGTGCGTCGCGCTTGGCTTCGAGGGCGAACTGGGCGCGATCCTGCTCGCCGAGTTCGGCGATCTTCGACATGCAGAAGTCCGCGATCTCTTTGTACGTGCGGACGGAGTCGCGCCGGTCGTAGAAGTCGGAGAGGTCGAGCGCGGGGCCGAAGCGGACGCGCACCGGCTCGCCGCCGCGCCAGTTGCCGAGCACCTGCCGGGGCAGGTCGTTGCCGAGCCCGGCGATGAAGACGGGGATGACCTGCGGGCGCGCGTCCTTAATCAGCCTGCCGACGCCGGGCTGCGGGCGGAGGTACGAGTAAGGGTCGGCGCCCTTGTTGCGCGTGCCCTCGGGGTGGAAGCCGATGACGTTGCCGGCGCCCTCGCGCGCGAGCGAGGCGAGCAGGCGCATGGAGAACTTGTCGAACTCGCGCTTGTCCACCTTCGGGTTGTCGCCCCCCGCGAAGAAGGGCGGGAACATCGACCACCACCCCATCACGAGGTTGACGAGCAGGCCCCCGAAGGTGTCGTAGAAGAACCGCCCGCGCACGGGGAAGAAGAGCTGCTTCCTCCAACCCGTCCGGCGGAAGAGCACGGTCGAGACGACGTACATGTCGAAGAAAGAGCGGTGGTTGGCGACGAGCAGCAGCGGGCGGGAGCGCCCGGCCGCCTCGACGTGTTCGAGCCCGCTGACGCGCATCAGGTTGTAGGTCGAGACGTGAATCCAGCCCGCGCCCAGCGTCCGCTGGCAGAACGTCCAGAAGCGCTTCCAGGCGCCCCGGTTCATCCGCCACGTCAGCCGGAACGCGAAGCGCTCGAACGGCGACAGCACGGCCAACTCCCCGGCCGTCGGCACGGGGGCCGCGGTCTCCGCGGGGCTCTGCACTTCGGCGGTCGTATCCATCATCGGCGATGGCCCAAAGTTAATAGACCGCGTGGAGTCGCGCAAGTGGCGAGGGCGGAAGCCCGACCGTGAGGGAGGGCGCATAACTCACTAAAGAAAGGAGGGAGGATGAAAGGCGCGGTGTCCCTCATCCTCCCTCCTCGCATTTGAACGACGCCCTCCCTCACGGTCGGACTTCCGCCTCTCAGTCAATCGAGAAGTATTTCGCCTCCTCGTGGTGGACGATGATGGCGGAGGTGGACTGCTCGGGGACGAGTTGGAACTCTTCGGAGAGTTCGACGCCGATGCGCTCCGGATGGAGCAGGTCGAAGAGTTTCGTCTGGTCTTCGAGGTCGGGGCAGGCCGGGTAGCCGAAGCTGAAGCGCGAGCCCTGATAGCCCTGGTGGAAGAGTTTCGCGAGTTCCGCCGCGTCGCGCCCGGCGATCCCCAACTCCTCGCGGACGCGCTTGTGCCAGAGTTCGGCGAGCGCCTCGGCCGACTCGACCGAGAGGCCGTGGAAGTAGAGGTAGTCCGAGTAGTTGTCCGTGCGGAACAGCTCGTGCGCGTACTCGCTCGCGCGCCGCCCGACGGTGACGAGCTGGAAGGCGACCACGTCCACGCGCCCCGACTCCTTCGACGCGAAGAAGTCCGCGAGGCAGAGGCGGCGCCCCGCGGGCTGGCGCGGGAAGGTGAAGCGCGCGCGCTCCGTGCGCTCGTCGTCCTGGTAGACGACGAGGTCGTTGCCCTCGGACTGGCAGGGGAAGTAGCCGTAGACGACCTGCGGGACGAGCAGGCTCTCGCGCTCCGAGTGGAGCTTCAGCTCGTCGTAGACGGGGCGCACCTTCTCGGCGACGAAGGCGCGGTACTCCTCCGCCGACTTGCGCCCCTGCTTGAACTGCCACTGCCCCTTGAAGAGCGCCGTCTCGTTGACGAAGCGGAAGACCGTTTCGAGCGGGACGTGCTCGACCACCCGCGAGCCGTAGAAGGGCGCGCGCGGGATGGGGGCGTGGGGGTTCACGTCCGAGCGCTGCGTGTGCGACGCGGCCTCGCGCGACTTGAGCACGCCGCGCGGCCGGGCGCGCGCGGCCCGCACGCCGAGCTTCGCGTCTTCGCCGACAAGCTCCTCCGCGTCCTCCTCCGGCGCGTCGGCGGAGGAGCCGTTCCCCGCCCCGGCCTTCGCGGACGCGGCCTTCGCGGGCGCCGACGCCTCGGCGTGCGCGCCGGAGCCGGTCAGCAAGTCCATCGTGTGCAGGCCGTCGAAGGCGTCGCGCGCGTAGAAGAGGCGCCCGCGGTAGAGCGACTCCAGGTCCTCCTCGACGTAACGGCGCGTCAGGGCCGCGCCGCCGAGCACGACCGGCACGTCGATGCCGCGCTCGTTCATCAGCTCAAGGTTCTCGCGCATGATGAGCGTGGACTTCACCAGCAGGCCGGACATGCCGATGGCGTCGGCCTTGTGCTCCTCGAAGGATTGCAGGATCGCCTCGATGGGCTGCTTGATGCCGAGGTTGACGACCTTGTAGCCGTTGTTCGTCAGGATGATGTCCACGAGGTTCTTGCCGATGTCGTGCACGTCGCCCTTGACGGTCGCCAGCACCATCGTCCCCTTCGCCGTCGCGCCGCCCTTCTTCTCCATGAACGGTTCGAGGAAGCGCACGGCGGCCTTCATCACCTCGGCCGACTGCAACACGAAGGGGAGCTGCATCTGCCCGCTGCCGAAGAGCTCGCCCACGGTCTTCATGCCGTCGAGCAGGATGTTGTTGATGATGTCGAGCGCGCTGTAGGTTTCGAGCGCGAGCTTCAGGTTCTCCTCCAGGCCGATCTTCTCGCCGTCGATGATGTGCCGCTTGAGGCGCTCTTCGACCGGCAGGTTCTCGTCGACCTTGTTGTCCTTCTTCGCCTTGACGCCCTCGAAGAGCTTCGTGAACTCGGCGAGCGGGTCGTAGGTGCACACGTCGCCGTCGAACCGGCGCTCGTCGTAGATGAGCCGGCGCGCGACCTCGCGCTCGCGCTCGGGGATGCGGTTGAGCGGGACGATCTTCGACGCGTTGACGATGGCCGAGTCCAGGCCCGCCTCGACGGCCTCGTGCAGGAAGACGGAGTTGAGGACGACGCGCGAGGCCGGGTTGAGGCCGAACGAGACGTTCGAGACGCCGAGGATGGTGTTGCAGCCGGGCAGCTCCGTCTTTATCCTCCGCAGAGACTCGATGGTCTCGGCGGCGTTGCGGCGGTCTTCCTCGATGCCCGTCGAGATGGGCAGCGCCAGCGGGTCGAAGAAGATGTCGTGCGCGGGGAAGCCGAGTTCCGCGGTCGCCTGCCCGTACGCGCGCCGCGCGATCCTGAGCTTGCCCTCGGCCGTGCGCGCCATGCCCTCCTCGTCGATGGTGCCGACGACGACGGCCGCGCCGTACTCCTGCGCGAGGCCGAAGACCTTCTTGAAGCGCGGCTCGCCGTCCTCGTAGTTCGTGGAGTTAAGGATCGACTTGCCGCCCGCGTGCTGGAGGCCCGCCTCCATCTTCTCCCACTCGGTCGAGTCGAACATAAGCGGGAGCTTGACCTGCGTGACGAGGCGCGAAGCCAGCTCGTGCATGTCGCGCACGCCGTCGCGGCCGACGAAGTCCACGTTCACGTCGAGGACGTGCGCGCCCTCGCGCTCCTGCTCGCGCGCGAGCGAGACCAGCCCGTCCCAGTTCTCGTCGTTCAGCAGGTCGCGCATCTTCTTCGAGCCGGACGCGTTGACGCGCTCGCCGACGATGAGGAACGAGGCGTCCTGCACGTAGGGCTGCTGGATGAAGATGGACGAGGCGGCGGGCAGCACGCGCGCCTCGCGCCGCCTGGGCGCGAGGTTGCCGAGCCTTTCGACCAGGAGCTTGATGTGCGCGGGCGTCGTGCCGCAGCAGCCGCCGACGACGTTGGCGCCGAAGTCCTTCGCGAAGTGCTCGACCTGCGCGGCGAAGCTCTCGGGCGTCTCGTCGTAGTGCATCTTGCCGTCTTTGACTTCCGGCAGGCCGGCGTTCGGCAGCACGGAGACGGGCCGCGGCGTGTTCTCGCAGAGGTAGCGCAGGCTCTCCGACATGTTGCGCGGCCCCGTGCCGCAGTTCATGCCGATGACGTCGACGGGGAACGGTTCGAGCGCCGTGAGCGCCGCGCTGATCTCGGTGCCGTTGAGCATCGTGCCGAAGACTTCCACCGTCACCTGCGCGATGACGGGCACGCGCCGCCCCTCGCGCTTGAAGTCGGCGAAGATGGCGGCGAGCGCGGCCTTCGTCTGCAACAAGTCCTGGCAGGTCTCGACGATGAGGATGTCCGCGCCGCCGTCGAGCAGCCCGCGCACCTGTTCGGCGTACGCCGCCTTGAGGTCGTTGAATTTGACCTGGCCGAGCGTCGGCAATTTCCGGCCCGGCCCCATCGAGCCGGCGACCCAGCGCGGCCGGCCCCGGGAGGAGAAGTCGGCGGCGACGCGCTTCGCCAGGCGGGCGGCGCGCACGTTCATGTCGTAGGCGAGGTGGCCGATGCCGTACTCCTCGAAGTCGAACGGCGTGCCGTTGAAGGAGTTGGTCTCGACCACGTCGCAGCCGGCCTCAAGGAAGAGGCTGTGGACGCGCTCGACGGCGTCGGGGCGCGTGACCAGCAGGTTCTCGTTGCAGCCCTCGAAGCGCGGCCCGCCGAAGTCGTCGAGCGAGAGGTGCTGCGCCTGCAGGCTCGTGCCCATCGCGCCGTCGAAGATGACGACGCGCTCTTTCAGAGTCTCAAGAAAATTGCTCATCGGGTTTGTCGCTCACCTACTCCCGGCCGCAAAGAGAAGCCCCGCGCCAAACAACGCGGGGCTTAACTCTCATAAGCCTTCTTGTAACGGGCCTCTTCTGGGAAGCGCGCCGAGCTGTTTAGCGGTTTATTTTACGTGGCCGCAAGTCGCCTTAACTCACCACGTTTGCCTGAGTATTGAAACACCGCACGCCACGGGTGTCAAGAATGTCACGCGGGCGCCGGCCGCCCTGATTCCGTATTGTCCAACCTCCACGCGCTGTGCTAACTTCCCTGCCGGCTCTTCCCTTTCCGAACCCCGTATGCGACGCGCCATCTACCCCGGCTCCTTCGACCCCGTGACGAACGGCCACCTCGACATCATCGAGCGCGGCTCGAAGCTCTTCGACGAGATCATCATCGCCGTCCTCGTCAACCCCGAAAAGCGCGCGCTCTTCACGGTCGAGGAGCGGCGCGAGATGCTCGAAGAGGTCTTGACGCTCGTCGAGTCGGGCGGGTGCCGGCTGCGGGTCGGCTCCTTCCAGGGCTTGCTGATGCGCTACGCCGTCGAGCAGCAGGCCGACGCCGTCGTGCGCGGCATCCGCGCCATCTCCGATTACGAGTACGAGTTGCAGATGGCCCTGATGAACCGGAGGCAGGAGCCCGCGATTGAGACAGTCTTCATGCTCGCGGCCGAGTCCTACTCCTACGTCAGCTCGCGCCTCGTCAAAGAGGTCTACTCGCTCGGCGGCACCATCGAAGGCTTAGTCCCCGCCGCGGTCGAGGAGCGCATGCGAGTCAAGCTCGGCAAAAACTGAAACCGGCGCCCGCCCGCCGGTGCTATACTCACGCCCGAACCTTCCCCCCTTATCCACTTTCGAACATGAAGGAGGAGCGAGAAGTATGCCCAGAGGTGACAAAGGCGCCTACACCGACAAGCAGAAGCGGCAGGCCGAGCACATCGAGGACTCTTACGAGGATCGCGGCGTGTCGAAGGAGGAGGCCGAGAAGCGCGCGTGGGCGACGGTCAACGCGGCGCACGGCGGGGGCGAGAAGCCGGGCGGCGGCGGCTACGGCAGACAGGAGAACAAGGCGCCGTACAAGAAAGGCGGCCAGAAGGGCGGCAAGGCTTCGAAGGGCGGGGCGAAGAAAGGCGCGGCCAAGAAGGGCGGGAGCAAGAAGGGCGGCAGTAAGAAAGGCGGGGCGAAGAAGGGCGGCAGTAAGAAGGGCGGCTCGAAGAGGCGCTGACTTTATGCTCGGGACTCGGGCGTTGCGTTAAGGGCACTCCAACGCGGAGGCGCAGAGGACGCAGAGGGGGCGCGGAGGGATACAGAGTTTCAACTCTCAAATTTGAAATTTCAGATTGCTCTGTGCCCTCCGCGCCTCGGCGTCCTCTGCGTTAAAACCCTGCCCGCTTTAACCTCAGGATTGAATGGAATCCTCGACTGTTGCGCGCGCGGCCTGTTGCGGCTACCATCGCACCTTCGCTCGACACACTCTGAAAACACAGGCATCAGGATGACAGAGACGGCACTCAAAACCCCCTTCCCCGTCGCCGATAACGTCGCGCGGATGCAGCCCTCGTCTACCCTCGCCGCGATGCAGGCGGCCATCGCCCTGCGCAACGAGGGGCACGACGTGGTGGACTTCGGCCCCGGCGAGCCCGACTTCGACACGCCCGCGCACATCAAGGAGGCCGCCGCCCGCGCCATGCAGGCCGGCCAGACCAAGTACACGCCGACGGGCGGGACGAAGAAGTTTCAGGAGTCGGTCGCCGCCTACTACGCGCGCGAGTTCGGCGCGCAGGTCAGCCCGTCGGAGGTGATGGCGACGGCCGGCGGCAAGCAGGGCGTCTTCAACGCCGTCGTCACGCTCTGCGGCCCCGGCGACGACGTGCTCATCCCCAGGCCCTACTGGGTCACCTTCCCCGAGATCGCCACCTTCGCCGGCGCCGACCCCGTCTTCGTCGAGACCGAAGAGACGGGCTTTCAACTGACGGCCGAGCAGGTCGAGTCGGCCATCACGCCGCGCACGAAGCTCATCATCATCAACTCGCCCTCGAACCCGTCGGGGCGCGTCATCCCGCCCGCGGAGTTCGAGCGCATCATGCGGGTCGTCGCCGGGCGCGGCATCTACGCCGTCTCGGACGAGTGCTATTTGAAGTTCGTCTACGAGCCGGCCGAGGTCTTCAGCGCGGCGACGCTCGCGCCCGAGCTGCGCGAGCGGCTCTGCATCGCGGGCTCTTTCTCGAAGACGTACGCGATGACGGGCTGGCGCATCGGCTACACCGTCGCGCCCGCCGCCTGGACGCGCGAGATGGGGAAGGTGCAGAGCCACTCGACCAGCAACCCCAGCTCCATCTCGCAGGCCGCGGCCATCGCCGCCTTCGAGTCATCGCAGGAATGCGTCGGCGAGATGCTGGCCGAATACAGGAAGCGCCGCGACTGGCTCGTCGGCGCCGTCGAAGAGATACCCGGCCTGGGGTGCGCGCGGCCGGAGGGGGCCTTCTACGTCTTCCCCTGCGTGCGCGGCTGCCTCGGCGGCGAGATCAAGACCTCCGCCGACTTCGCCGACCGCCTCCTGCGCGAGGCGCACACCGTCGTCACAGACGGCGCCGGCTTCGGCGTCGAAGGCTACGTCCGCATCTCCTACGCCACCTCGATGGAGAGGTTAGAGGAAGGACTCCGCCGCATCCGCCGCGTCGCCGAAAAGTATGCACGCTGAAGAATAAGGAGTCAGGGGTCAGAAGTCAGAAGGCGTTAGGCGACTGAAGAGAACTGAAGGCGGCCGAAGCAGAGATGCCCGGCCGCCTTCAAATTTATTCTGACTCCTGACTCCTGACCCCTGACTTCCTCCTCAGTAGATGTTGAAGTTGTACTCCAGCACCACGTACTGCGAGACGGTGTGGCCGTCCTTCTGGGCGGGGCGGAATTTGATCTGGCGCGCGGCGGCGATGGCCTTCTCGGTCAGGCCGCCGGGCAGACCCTTGACGATGCTGATGTTCGTCACCTCGCCCGAGGCGGAGAGGACGGCGCGGAGCCTGACGGTGCCGGTCACGCCGTTCTTGCGCGCCTCCTCCGTGAAGCCCGGCTCGGGCTTGGAGGTGATGAGGGCGCGGACGGACACGTCCTGCTGCTTGAAGGGGCGCGAGTAATCGACGGGGCCGCCGCCTCCGCCGCCGCCGCCGGGGCCGCCGCCGCCGTCGCGACGGTCGCCGCCGCCCATGTTGCCGCCGCGGCCCGGGCCGGCGCCGGTGCCCTCGCCCGTGCCCATGCCGCCGCCGGAGCCTTCGCCCATGCCGCCGCCCTTACCCGGGCCGGACGAGGGCGTCGTCGCGTTCGAGTCGGGCAGGCCGTAAGGGATGTCGCGCGGGTCAACCTTCACGAGCATCGGATCGACCTGCATCGTCGGCGGCGTCGGCAGGTGCGCGTTGGGCGGCGCGGGCTTCGGGCTCGCCGTCAGGATGGGCGGCACTTCGAGCTGCGCCGTCGGGAGCTTGCCGTGCGAAGCCGGCGTCTGCTCCTGGCGTCCGCCGCCGCCCCCGCCGCCCGGCTTCTCGTACTTCTGCTTCGAGCCGCCGCCCTTCCCCTCGTTGGTGCCCGCGGGGCCTCTGTCCGGCGTCGGCTGCTCCTTCGGGATGTCGGTGGCCCACCCGACGACCTCGACGCCCTCATACGGGTTGACGGCCGCGACGTGTCGCGCGCGCATCCTCTCCAGCGCGAAGACGCCGCCCAGCAGCAGCGTGACGAAGACGAAGGCGCTCGCGGTCGCCAGCGCGACGTTGCGCTGAGAGAAGAAGCCCCAGCCGGCGCGGCCGTACGCCCCGACCGAGCGCGCCACGAAGCCTGCGGGGTCGCGCTTGAACTCGGGCAGCGTCAGCCCCGCGTCGCGCCCGACGGCCTTCAACTCTTTGACGAGGCGGCGCGTCAGCCCCTCGTCCTCGACGAAGGTCAGACGGTACTCGCCGCGTGCGAACTCGGGCCGCCCCCAGAAGTCTGTCCGAATCTCTTGTGCCATACGTCGCCTCAGCCTTTCTTCGTAGCCGTCCCAGAAACTTTCCGCCGGGAGAGACGTTTCGGCGGCCTCGTCGAAGACGCGCAGCGTCTCGGCCATACCCCGATACCGGGCCGCGCAGCGCTCGCAGCGCACGACCTCTTCGAGCAGCGCCTCGCGCGCGCCGCCCTCCACCTCGCCGAACAGAAGCTCGACGAGTGACTCTTCGGTCGCCTGGCAGTCGTGTCTCATCACGAACTAACTTTTGCCGCCCGCCCCGAGCGGCAGCTCTTCGCCCACGCCCAGGGAGGCGCGCAGCTTTTCAATCGAGCGGAACAGGGACTTCTTCACCGTGCCCGCCGAACAGTTCAGCGCCGCGGCGATCTCCTGACTCGTCATCCCCTCGCGGTGCTTGAGGAGGAAGATGAGGCGCTGCTGCTCGGTCAGCTCGCCGAGCGCGCGCATGACGCGCCCGGCCATGATCCGGTCGTGGTAGGCGCCCTCGGCCCCCTCGTCGGCCAGCCCCCGCGCGAGCGTCTGCTCTTCGAGGAGTTCTTCGAGGCTGTCGAGTTTGACCGTCGTCTTCACCTCGTCGCGCGTCACCGTCTCGGCCCGCCTGTGGTTGAGAAAAGTGTTGACCATGATCCGCCGCAGCCACGTCTGGAAGCTCGACTCGAAGCGGAAGCCTTTGAGCGAGCGGAACGCCTTGAGCCAGACCTCCTGCGAGAGGTCTTCGGCGTCCTCGGGGCGGCGGCAGTAGTGGAGCGCGAGGGCGTAGACGCGCCGCTCGTACTCCCGCGCGAGGCGGCAGAACGAGTCGAGGTCGCCGCCCTGCGCGCGCCGGATCAGTTCGTTCTCGCTGGTCAACTGTTAGAGTCCCCGGGCGGGCACGCTCCCCGCGTGCTCACAGGAAAAGACACCGCGGCGCCGGATTCGGTTGGCACGCGCCGCAGAAATTTTGTGCTCAGATGAGGGGGGAGGCCGGGAGGGTTGGATTGGGGGGCAAAGGGGAATTAACCACAGAGACACAGAGGCACGGCTAATTGATTTTAGCCGTGCCTCTGTGTCTCTGTGGTTAATGCTTTCTGACCTGACTAGACCTACTCCGCGCCGCCGTCCTTCTTCTCGCCGCCGAGCTTCGAGGTGACGGCCGTCAGCAGGCGGGGGAAGGTGCCGAGCGGCGTGCGGCTCTCGACGTAGAAGCCGTCGTCGCGCGTCACGCCGAAGGCGAAGCTCGGGCGGAGGTTCGCGCTCTGCCCTTCGGTCTTGAACGACTGCTCGCCGCCGGAGAGCGTGCGCCCGAGCCGGTTGAGGTAGTCGGCGTTCGTGTTGAAGTAGACGAACTGCGCCGGCCCCTGCAACTGCCCCGCGGCCGACCTGTAGGCCGCGCTGTCTTTGAGCGAGCGGCCGCCCTGCGCCGTGTCGATGACGCGCTCGACCGCCTCGCCCTTGCCGCTCCCGACGAAGTTGCCGCCGACGAAGGCGTACTCCAGACCGCCGCCCTTCTCGCCCGCGATGCGGCGCACCTTCACGCCCTTGTACTCGCGCTCCGTCGTCGCGCGATTGTTCTTCTCGGCGAACTTCGCGAGCGCGCCCGCGAACGCCGCCTCGTCCTTCAGGTTGACGATGAAGACGCCGATGCGGCCCTCCTCGGCGTTGGCCGAGGCCAACTGCGCCGCGCAGACTTCGGTGCCGACCGCGCCGACGATCTCGTTGCGGAGGTCAACGCCCGTCTTCTCTGTGAACTGGGCCAGCCCCTCTTCGGGGCCGCGCTTGCCCGCCTGGTTGGAGAGCTGCGAGGCGAGCGCGAACATCTGGTCGAAGGTCTGCGGCGCGTTGGCGACCGAGGCGTCGAAAGCCTGCAACGCCGCCTCGGGCACGAGCGCGAGCAGCCCCCCTTCGGTCGGCGGGTTCGACGCGACCGTGGCGAGCACGCCCTCGCGCCTGGGCGCGACGACGCCGAAGCGCTCGACGACGCGGCCGTCCTCGAACGTCGAGGTGAACGAGGCCGACTGGACGCTCGCCGCGCCGAGCCCGTGGAAGAGCTGGCGGAAGACCGCGAGCTTCTCGTCCGCGCCCGCGGCCTGCACGCCGTCCACGATGCGCGTCAGCGCCGCGCCGTCGAGGAAGCCGAACATGCCGTCCACGCCCGGCGTGGCGGCGCGCGCGTGCTTGAACGTCTCGTTGGTTTCGAGCGAGGGCCGCTTGCCGGCGCGCACGTCGAGCACGCGCTTCACGGCGTCGGCCGTGTTCGAGACGACGAGCAGCTCGCTCGCGTACGCGTAGGCGAAGCCGTGCTTGCCCTGCTTCGTCACGACGTTGAGCTTCGCCTTCTCGTACTCCTCGGTCTTCGTCTCGACGCCCTTCTGCTGCCCCTCGGTCACGAAGCGCAGCACGCGGTTCTCGAACTGGCGGCGCGACTCCCACCCGTCGAACTGCCCGACGATGGCGAACTGCGGCTCGGGCTTGCCGTCCTCGGTGTTCCCCACGCCGAGCAGCGCGACGGCGTAGCTCGCGTCGAGCGCGCCCGCGTGGTTCGCGCCGATCATGAAGAGCGAGCTGGCCGCCGAGTTCTCCTTCGAGAACTCGCGCCACGCCTCCGACTCGATGACCTTGAGCGCCTGCGCGCGCAGGTCGTTCACCTCGACGAAGCCGACCGTGTCGGCCGGGAGCAGACGCTCCAGCCGCGGGTTCTCCGCCTTCGTCGGCCGCGCCAACTGCGCCGCCGCCACCCCGGCCAGCACGAGCACCGCCGCCGCGAACAGGATGAAACTCTTGCTTTTCAGTCTTTCCACGATGAACCTCCGTTCCGAAGAAGCCGCTTGATAAACGTTAACCGCCGGCCCGCCTCACCTCATCTCTTTCCGGGAGAAGACGTACTGCGACGCCATGTAGAGCCCGGCCGAGACGAGCAGCATGCCCAGGATCGGCATGAGTTCGAGCCGGCTGTAGAATTCGAGGTTGATGCCGCCGTCGCCGACGCCGTCGGAAGTGCGCGCGGCGCGGCTGATGACCCAGTCGATGAGGTAGCTCCCGAAGTAGTAGAACATCAGGACGAGCGAGACCGCGCCGGCGATGACCGCGATCCACCACTTCTCGAACCAGACCGAGAAGAGGAACGTCGCCGAGTAGACCATCAGCGCGATGACCGTCGTCCACACGGCCCCCCGCACGCCGTTCGACACGATCAGCACGTACGCGTCCCACGACCCGGCCAGGCTGACGTTCGTCGCCGCCGCGGCCATCAGGAGGTAGACGGCCGTCAGCGACGAGAGGAGCGACACCCCCACGCACGTCGTCGTCTGCAACGCGCCCACGGCGTACTTGAAGAGCAGAACCTGCCAGCGGCGGACGGGGCGCTCGAAGAGGAAGAACATGCTGCGGTTGTCCAGCTCCGCGCCGATGGAGCCGACCGCGAAGAAGGCGAGCAGGAACAGCCCCGCCGTAATCAGGAAGCCCGACTGCGCGACGAGCGCGACCTCCAGGACCTGCGCCGCGACCGCGTCCGACAGCGCGTAGAGGTCGAACCGCGCCTCCGGCTGGAGCGAGAACGTCAGCCCCGCGATGAAGAGCGGGATGTGGAACGCGAACGCGAACGCCAGCCACTTCCAGCGCGTCTCGCGCCACTCCTTCCAGAGCATCGCCTTCATGATCGACTTCGTCACAGGTTCGCCCTCCGCTCGCGCTCCGCGCGCACAGTGTTCACGAAGATGTCCTCCAGAGAGATCGGCAGCACCTCCGGGTTCTTCACGCCGCGCTCGCCCAGGCTGCGCAGCGTGTCGTCGCCCCACGTGCTCACCATCAGGATTTGCTCGTGCCGCCCGTTCTCGACGGCCAGCACGCCCGGCACGCCCGCCACCTCGGGGCGCGCCCCGTTCGTCGCGTAGCGCACGCGCTTGTAGCTGGCCTTGATGTCGTCCATCGTCGAGACGAGGAGGAGTTCGCCCTCGTTGATGATGCCGACGTAGTCGGCGACGCGCTCGACCTCCTCGACGATGTGCGACGAGAAGAGGACGGTCTTACCCTCTTCGGCGATCTCGGCGACGATGTTCTCGATGAAGTCGCGGCGGACGATGGGGTCGAGGCCCGAGGTCGGCTCGTCGAGGATGATGAGTTCCGGGTTGAACGAGAGCGCGAGCAGCAGGCACAGCCGCGCGCGGTTGCCGCGCGAGAGCTGTTGCACCTTCTTCTCGGGCGGCAGGCTGAAGCGCTTCAGAAGGTCTGCGGCCTTCCGGTCGTCCCACGTCTCGTGGAAGGCGCGCGTGAAGCGCACGCTCTCCTCCACCGTCATCCACTCGTAGAGGTAGCGGTTCTCGGAGACGTACGCGACGCGGCGGCGGATGTCGAGCAGGTCTTCGCCGAGGGCGCGCCCGAGCACGCGTATCTCGCCCGCCGTCGGCCGCAGGTGCCCCATGACCATCTTGATGATGGTGGACTTCCCCGCCCCGTTCACGCCGAGCAGGCCGAAGACCGTGCCCCGCGGCACGCGCAGGCTCACGTTCTTCACGGCCTCGAACTTCCCGAACTTGCGCCCGAGGCCGCGCGTCTCGATGGCGTTGTCGCCGAGGATGTTATCTAAGTCTGGACTCATCGGCTCACTCTCGTTCCGCGCCCGTCGCGCCTTCTCACTTGCCGACCGCCTCGGGCGCGCGGGCCTGCATAATCTTCTCAAGCACGCGCCTGAACGCGTCGCTCAGCTCGCGCTCCGAGAGCCCGAGGTTGACGCCCTCGACCAGGGCCTTCTCCAAAAGCTCGTTCAAGACCCTGAGCCGCTCGCCCCTCGACATCTCGACCCCCTGCCCCGAGACGAACGTGCCCGCGCCCTGCCGCTTGTAGATGACGCCCTCGATCTCCAGGTCGAGATAAGCGCGCGCCACCGTGTTCGGGTTGACCGCCAGCTCGACGGCGAGCTGCCGCACTGACGGCAGAGGCTCCTCTGGCTGAAGCCGCCCCATCGCCACGGCCGTCTTAATCTGCTGAGCGATCTGGAGGTAAATCGGCAGACCGCTCGACGGGTCGATGTTTATGAACAACGCTTCCCCCGACCGTCACTGTATCGGTCAACTAATACAGTGACACAGAGTACGGGGCGGGTCAAGTGAAGGTTTCAAAAAAAAGTAGGCAGTAGACAGTAGTCGGTAGTCAGTAGAAAGAAAGGCGGCGCGCTCGGGTTGAACCGAAACGCGCCGCCTCTGTTTTTCTACCGGCTACCGACTACCGTCTACTGCCTACCGCCTTCACTTGACCGTCTTCACGCCGTTGCCGGCCGAGCCGTTGCCCGCGGTCGTGCCGTCGATGCCGAGCCGGTCTTTGAAGAGGCTGAGCAGGAGGAGCGTGCCGATGCCGCCGCCGTCGCCCGCGCCGCCGGAGGCGAGGATGTCGGGGGTGATGCGGACGCCCTTCTCGCCGATGACCCTGAGGGTCTCGACGAGCGCGACGCCCTGCGGCCCGAGCGCGTTGACCTGCTCGTGGTAGGCGACGCCCTGCGCCTCGCCCATCAGCCTGACCTTCTCGGCCTCGGCCTTGCCCGTGGCGAGGATGTAGTGCGCCTCGCCGTCGGCCTCGGCCTTGCGCTGCTCGGAGCGGCGCGTGGAGATTTCGACGCCGACCGTCGCCGCCATCAGGTCTTTCTGGTTGTCGGCGTGTGCGCGGGTCTTCTCAAGCTGGATGCGCTTCTCCTCGGCCTCGCGCTGCGCGTTGAACATGTTCTGGCGCTGCTCGGCGAGAATCTTCTCGGTCTGCGTCTTCATCAGCTCCTCGGGGAGGTGTATGTGGCAGATGAGGACGTTGACGACATCGACGTGGTACTTCAGCAGGTGCGCCCGGACGCGGGCCTCGGCGCGCTCCTGCTCCTCGTGGCGGTTCTGGAGGTAGGCCATCGCGGAGGACTCCGACGCCTGGTTGCGGAAGATCGAGTCGATGAGCGGGTGCATCACGTTCTCGATGAGCCGCTCGATGCCGCCGATCTTGGCGACCATGAAGGGCGCGTCCTCGGGCTTGACGCGGAAGACGACGCGCACCTCAAGCTTCATCGTGAAGCCGTCCTTGGAGATGACCTCGAACGGGTCGAAGGTGTTCGACGTGTCCCCGGCCGTCCACTCGACGGTCTGGTTGGTCGTCGGGATGATGATGGGCGTGACGGCCAGCGTGTTGACGTAGTACTTGCCGGGGCCGACGACCGACTCCTGGATGCCGCGGAAGCCCTCGGGGACGACGTACGCCTCGTGCGCGCCCTCGTCGAGGCGGCGGTCGGCGGGGTCGACCATCATCAGGTCTTCCTGAATCTCGGCCTGCGAGCGCTCCTCGTGGTCGAGCTTGTCGAGGCGCGCGGCGGCCTCCGAGACGTGCTGCTGCTCCTCGCGCTCCATCCGCTCGCGCACCTTGTCGGCCATCTGGCGGCGCACCTCGTCGCCCGGGTCTTTGCCGACGTTCGAGACGATGACGGCGACCTCGCCGGGCTTGACCTCGCTGGCCTTCTCGGGGATGACCTTGAAGACGAGCGGGTTCACGTAGTAGGTGCCGGGCAGCAGGATGTCCTTCTGCGGCCCGCGCTGGCCGCCGCGGCGGATGAACTCGTTGCTGTCGGAGAAGTTGTCGTGCCCCTCGACGGGGGTGGCGACGTAGTCGCGCGGGTCTAAGGGCGCGCCGTCGAGCGCCTCGACCAGGCCCACCTGGTTCTCGTTAATCACGGTCGCGTCGAAGAGGCGGATGAAGAAGAGGCCCGGCTTCGGGTCGCCGCCTTCGAGCGGGACGCTCTGCGTCAGGATGCGGTAGGTGCCGGGCGTCAGTATCTCGACCTGCGGCCCCTTCTGGCCGCCGCTGGCGATGTACTGCTCGGCGTCCTGGAAGTTGCGGTGGCCGTCGATGGCCTTGCCGTGCAGGCGGCCGGGGTCGAGCGGGTCGCCGTCCGAGGCCGTGACGACGCCGACCTTGCCCGGCGGGATGGTCGTCACCTTCGAGATGGAGACGCGGAAGAGGTACGGGTGGATGGGCCACAGCCCCGGCGGGAGCGTGCGGAGCTGCATGCCCTTGACGCCGCCGCGCTTGATGAAGGCGATGGGGTCCTGGAAGTTGTTGTGCGCGTTCTGCGCGCGGTCGGGCGCGAAGATTCTTCCCGGCGGCATCGGCTCGCCGTCGATGGCCTCGACGATGCCCAGCTCGTCCGGGCCGATCTCGATGAGCGGCACCTTGCGGACGACACTCTCGAAGGGCCACTTGACGAAGTGCAGGCCGGGCTTGAGCACGTCGGCCTGGATGCCGACCTCGCCCTCGGTGGCGACCACGCGGCCGGGCGGCATCTTGGCGCCGAAGTAGCGGCGCTCCTTGATGGCGATCTCGCGCGCGCCGACGTTGACCAGCCAGCGGCGGATCAGGACGACCAGCACGATGAGCGCGACGAAGCCGATCACGAGTATCGGCAGGAACCCGAGAAGTGTTTCGTTCATGGCCTTTCCTTCTGTGCGGCCGCCCCTCCGGGGAGCCCCGCGTCTGTGTTGGTGTGCCCGCCGCGCGCGCGCGCCGACAGACGGCGCCGCACGTCGGCCAGTTTCTGCTTGAGGACGAAGCCCGCCCCCGAGCGCTTGGCCTCCGAGGAGAGCAGCCAGTACTCGGCCTCGAAGAGCGAGCGCAACTCCCCCGCGCCGAGCCCGGGCAGCCGCCCCCCCTCCCAGAGCTGTAGGACTTCGGTGACGGCGCGGCCGAACGTGCCGGCGTCGTCCGAGAGCGCCGAGACGCGCAGCAGCTCGGCCGTCGAAGAGGGCGTCGGCTCGCGCCGCCACTCGCCGAGCAGCATCTCGGCCAGCTCGGGCGAGGCGCGCAGGTCGCGGCCGCCCGCGATGTGCGCGGCCAGCTCGCGCACGCGCGCCCCGTCGCCCGAAGCGCGGCCGACCAGCCCGTCGAGGACGAAGCGGTAGAGCGCCGCGTCGCCGGACGCGCGCGCCTCCGAGAGCGCGGAGAGGTCGCCGCGCTCCGCGCGCTCGCGCAGCTCGCCGCGCCTGACCTGCTCGGGGCTTTCCCCGGGAGTCTCGTCGGCGCCGGACTCTTCGGCGAAGAGTCCGCGCGGGCTCACGCCCGGCGGAAGCTCGCCCGCGTCCTGTTGAGACCTGGAGCGTTTCGTGCGGATGATTGCGTAGGAGGCGACGAAGGCCAGGAAGACTGAGATGATGAGAATGGCGCTCACTTTTAACGCCTGAACCCCGCGGCCGGCACCTGAAAACCTTTGGCTCCCCCCGAGCCGGCGACCGCGGCGCTGTCCGTTGTAGATATACGAAAAAACCGTCAGAAGGTTGCGGGGCGGCCGACGATTCCGGCGAGGCCGCCGCCCCGGCAGAACGTCGGGCGACGAATCATACATCGGGGGAGGCGAAAGTAGAAGGGCGAGTAGGCAGTAGGCAGTAGTCAGTAGTCGGTAGTCAGTAGGAAGACGGAAGCGGCGCGCCCGGCTTGAAGGCTGAGACGCGCCGCTTAGTTCTTCTACTGACTACCGACTACTGACTACTGTCTACTGACCACTTCCTTAAAAGCTCCGGCGGAAGAGGTAGGAGGCTTTGATGAAGAAGCTGCGGGAGTTGCGCAGGAGCCCCGGCTCGGGCTGGGCCGAGAAGCGGTTGTAGTAGTTGCGGTTGAGGTCGTCGTTGTAGCCGACGTAGAAGGCCGTGCCGGGGTTGGGCGTCCAGGCGAAGAGGAACTGCCCGCTGTAGTGCGACGTGGTCGAGTCGTAGTCGATGCGCGCGCGCGTGAAGGCGAAGCGCGTGAACTGGTAGGTCGTCTTCAGGCTGGCGATGTTCGTGTCGAAGGCGACGCGCCCCGTGTCCTCGCGCACCAGGCGGTTCTTCGAGAAGCTGAGCGTCATGTTGAGGTCTTTCGTCGCCTTGTAGGTGACGTTGCCGTTCGTGTAGAGGTAGCCGCCGCCGCCCGGCTCCGGCGGGCCGTCGCAGACGGGCGGCGCGACGAAACCCTTCTTGTCGCTCGTGCAGAGCCCGTCCTTCTCCGCCTGTTGCTGCGCGATGCCCGAGGGGCTGACGCGCGGGAAGCGGCGCCCGGCGCCGAAGTCGTAGTCGAGCTGCCCCGTGCGGTAGCCGAAGAAGTAGAAGAAGTTGATGCGCTTCGTGGGCTGCGAGCCGGCGTAGGCGAAGAAGTTCTTCGAGGTCTCCGACGCCTCCGACCGGCCGTCGGCGAATTTGACCCTGTCGAACTCGGAGGCGAAGACCCGCTCGTAGCCCGTGTTGTAGCCGACGCGGACGAAGCTCTGGCGCTGGAGGTTCGGCCCGACCTGCCCCTCGTACGTCCAGTTCTGCGAGCGCCCCTGCCAGTCGAAGCTGCCGCCCGCGTAGTGGTTCGTCTCCCACGACGTGATCTTCGCCTTCGGCTTCGGCTCGGTGAAGTAGCCGAAGTTGACGTTGTGCCCGTTCGTGTTGACGCGGCGCGTGAAGCCCACGCGCGCGACGTACCCGGCGGTGCGGCCCACGCCGTTGACGTTGAAGTAGTGGTGGCGCGCGTTCTTGTTGAAGCTGTAGGCGTAGACGAAGCCGTTCTTGTTGGCGCACCTGTCGTCGGCCTCGTCCCGGGCGAACGTGCACTGCCGCGCCGTGGTGCCGAGCACCTGGAAGTCGAGCGAGGTCTGCTTGTCGAACTTGAAGCGCGCGTCGAAGCCGCCGACGTAGTTGCTCCGGTCGGCGAAGTTGTAGGACGTGCCGAGGAAGCCGACGAAGCTCTCCTTGCCGACGTCGCGCTTGACGCGGAAGATGCCGACCTTCGAGTTCTGACCGTTCAGGCGGTCGAACCCCTTCGGCAGGTTCTCGGGGTCGTAGCGGATGTCGTCCTCGTAGTTGCCGGGCGCGTTGTCCGAGGCGTAGAGCAGGCCGTACGTGTACTTGCCCTTGCGCCCCGTCACCTTCGCCGCCACGTCCGGGTCGGCGATGGTGCGCGTGTGGACGGCCGCGATCTGCGTGCGGAAGATTTCGATGCCTTCGAGGAAGAACGGCCGCTTCTCCTCGAAGAAGAGGGGGAAGCGCTGGTTGGCGAAGGTGACGGGCGCGTCGGCCTCGACCTGCGCGAAGTCGGGGTTGACGGCGAGGTCCAAGGTCAGCGCCGACGAGGCGACGAACTTGGCCGTCAGCCCCGGCTCGAAGAGGACGGGCTGGTTGACGAAGGTGCCGCGGTCGAAGACGCCGGGCAGCTTGCCCTGCGCGCGGCTCAGCGAGCGGACGTGCCGGCCCGTCTCGGAGACGATGAAGCTTGGGATGAGTTCGAGCGTGCGCTCGGTCGAGATGCCTTCGAGCCCGGTGATGTGGCCGGCCTGGTTGAGCAGCCCCGTCACGTCGCGCGAGATGGGCATCCACGATGACTGCTCGCCGTTGAGGCGCTGGATGATGCGGAAGACCTGCACGCCCCACTGCTTGTCCTTGCCCGCGTCGTAGCGCAGGGACTTGAACGGCACCGCCACCTCGACGACGTAGCCGTCCGAGGTGATCGTGCCCTTCGACTCCATCACGATGTCCACGCTGAAGTCGGCGCCCACGCCCTCGGTGCGGATGCCGTCCTGCTGCACGCCGAGCGGGTTGAAGGCGAGCACGTAAGCCTTGCGCCGGTCGTTGAAGGTGTCGAGCATGATGCGGACGCTGTCGCCCGAGTTGAGCACGTCGTCGCGCTTGGGCACGCTGGCGCGCACCTTGTCCGGCTCGTCGTAGCAGTGGAACGCGATGTAGAGGAACTTGGCGTCGAAGCCGATGAGCGTCTCGGTCGGCTTCGTGGGCGCGATGTTGTCGCCGGGGTCGATCTGGTAGAAGTCCTTGAGCACGGCCGCCGACTTCCAGATTTCGTCGTCGAGCTTGCCGTCGATGACCGGCGCCTTGTCGAAGCGCGCGATGCGGACGGGCTGCGCCTTCTCGGGCGGGAGCGCGGGCAGGCCCTTCGGCGCGGCCTTCGGGGCCGGGGCCGCGGGCGGCGGAGTGGGGGCCGCGGGCGGCGGCGTCGGGATGGGCGTCGGCGAAGCCGCCTTCGCCAATTGCGGCGTGGGGGCGGCGCCCGCCGCCTGCGCGGCCGCCGGGGCTGCGAAGGTGAAGACCGCGGCGCAAAGCAGCACGACTCTCTGAAGCTTGTTCATGGGTTTTCGTTCCGACCCCGGCGGGCGCGGGGCGCGGCACACGCGGGCACACGCCTCACACGCAGAGGGCTCCGACTCCGCCCGCGCCTTCGCGGGGCATCCGCCTTTCAGTTTTTCTTTGTAGCCCGGGAGCGATGCGGAGGGGTTTATTCGTCCCGGCCTGCCGTTTCGCCTGTCCGCGGGGGGCGCGGACTATACAAGCCTCGCCCCCGAATCTCTTCACGGCGCTTGAGCGGCGCCGGCAAAGAGTTGTTAAGGGGTGAGGCGGACGGCCGCCTCACCCGGAAAGCTTACTCGCCCGCGGACAGCGACTGGACGACGGGCGCCGGGGCCAGCACGTCCACGGCGACCTGGCGGGGCGCGCGCGGCAGGCGCGGCGCGCCCGCGGGGCATTCGCCGCACTTGAACTTCAGCACCTTCGTCTTCGCGCCGTCGCGCACGACGCGGAACTCGTAGGAGCCGGGCAGTGCGCCGTCGAGTTTGCGCGCGGCTTCCTCGGTGGCCTTCTGCCACTCGGGGCCGTTCGCCCGGGAGAGCGCCGCCGCGGCGTAGGCCACGCGCAGGCCCTCGGCCTCGACGCGGAGCTTGTCCGCCTCCGCGCGCGCCACCTCGACCGAAGTCAGTCTGTTGGCGAGCGAGCGCGGGTCGATGCCGCCGTCCGGCGGGACGATCATGGCGACCTCGGTCGTCTCAACCTTCAGCTCGGGCAGCGACGCGACGACCCTGTCGGCGGACTCGTTAATCTCGGCGCTCGCCACCTGGTTGATGGGGTCTGACGCCGGGTCGCCGATCATCGCGGTCTGCTCGGCGGACTTCCTTTCCGCGCGGCCGGACGCCTCCACCTTAGCCGCCTTCGCGGCCGGGGCGCCCGACTTCCCCTTCGTGCAGGAGGCGAGCAGCGTCTCGGCCGGGCGCGCGGCGGGGGCGGCGGCCGTCGGCTCGCCCGCGGGCAGATTCAGGAACGTGTGCAGGAGTTCGCGGTGCAGCGCCGTGGCGACCGCGCCCTTGAGCGCCCGGAGGTCGTGCGAGAGCTGCGGCAGAGAGAAGAGCGCCGCGGCGACGATGACGAACGCGATGACCGATCTGTGCTTCATAACCCGACCCGCCTTTTCCGTGCGGGCCTTGGCGGCCCGCCGACCTTTGCTCTTAAGCCAAACTGCTAACGGCTCCAACTACCCCCGAAACACCACCCGCCCGGATTTCGTGGCAACTTTTTTTGGCTTACAATGTCGCCCGGCGTTCACCAATAAGAGTTCATGGCTTTAAACGCGCGGGCCGCCCCTCGGTTCGTTCTCGCGTCTGGCGACGCTCGGGCTTGGCCGTTCTCGCCCTGTTAGTGGCGCGGCCCGACCGTAGGTTTCAAAAAATCTTCGGGGGCGGTTCCTTTTTTCTAAGGCGCACTCCCGACCTTATTAACGCGTAAGGATGCGGCCTTTCGGATCGAACGCTCAACGCAATTGTGACGAAACGACCCGGGCTGGGACGGGCGGCGCGCCCGGCGTGACGAGCCGGCCCGCGGCGGGGACGAAATCACGGACGGATGTATCCACGGAGGGACGATGAGGTATAGAAGATTCGGACGGGCGGGCTGGGAAGTGAGCGAGGTCGGCTACGGCATGTGGGGCATGGGCGGCTGGAGCGGCTCGGACGACGAGGAGTCTCTGCGCTCGCTCCAGCGCGCGGTCGAACTCGGCGTCAACTTCTTCGACACGGCCTTCGTGTACGGCGACGGCCACAGCGAGGGGCTGCTCGGCCAACTCGTGCGCGCGAACCCGGACAAGAGGCTCTACACGGCGTCGAAGGTTCCGCCGAAGAACCGGAAGTGGCCGAGCCTGCGCGAGTCGACGCTCGAAGACACCTTCCCGCCCGACTACGTCGAGGAGTACGTCCACCTGAGCCTGAAGAACCTCAGGCTCGAACGCGTTGACCTGATGCAGTTCCACGTCTGGGAAGACGCGTGGCTCGCGGACGAGCGCTGGTCGAAGAAGTTAGACGGGCTGCGCTCTCAAGGTCTCGTCGGCGCGGTCGGCATCAGCATCAACCGCTGGGAGCCGTGGAACGGCGTGCGCGCCGTCCGCACCGGACTCATCGACGCCGTGCAGGTCATCTACAACATCTTCGACCAGAACCCGGAGGACGAGCTGTTCCCCGCCTGCCGCGAGCACGACGTGGCCGTCATCGCGCGCGTGCCCTTCGACGAGGGGACGCTGACCGGCACGCTCACCGGAGAGAGCACCTGGCCCGAGGGCGACTGGCGCAACACCTATTTCGTCCCCGAGAACCTCATCCCGAGCGTCGAGCGCGCCGACGCGCTCAAGCCCGTCGCGGCGCGCGCGGGGCTGTCGATGCCGGAGATGGCTTTGCGCTTCATCCTCTCGAACCCGACGGTCTCGACCATCATCCCCGGCATGCGCAAGCTCAAGAACGTCGAGTCGAACGCCGCCGCGAGCGACGCCGGCCCGCTCCCCGCCGAACTGCTCGAAGAACTTCGCCCGCACCGCTGGGAGCGCAAGCCGAAGCCGTGGTCGCAGTGAACAATCAGGCAGGCCGATAAGCTCCGTAGGAGCGGAATGTTTATAGCCCCAGGTTCCCTTCCTGATTCAAAGCTCCGTATGAGCGGCATGTAACATGTCGCCCCTACGGGGCTCGGGGCAATCGTACTTCTCCCGCTATAAACATTCCGTCCCTACGGGACTTCACCGCCGTTATAAACCGAGCAAGCCCGAATCTTTTGATAACGTGAGAACGCAATGAGCGAAGTACTATCCCTCAGACCCGCGCGCCGCCTCTTGGCGGTGTTGCTCTTCATAGCAATCCTGCTTTCGCCGTCAGCGCCGGCGCAGGATGCCCCACCGAAAGAAGAGGGCACGTTCCGCGAGCCCGACCTGGTCGAGTTAATCAAGCTCGACCGCACGATCAAGCTCGACATACGCTACGCGACGGCGAACAACTTCGCGGGGCGGGCGGTCTATAAGGAGGCGCGGGCGTTCTTACAGCGCCCGGCCGCGGAGGCGCTCGTGCGCGCGGGCCGCGCGCTGCGGAAGAAGGGTTACGGCCTCGCGGTCTTCGACGGCTACCGCCCGTGGTCGGTGACGAAACTCTTCTGGGAGATCACGCCCGCGGACAAGAAGCAGTTCGTCGCCGACCCCGCCAAAGGCTCGCGCCACAACCGCGGCTGCGCCGTAGACCTCACGCTCTACGACCTGAAGACCGGCCGACAGGTCTCGATGCCCGGCGAGTACGACGAGATGTCAGAGCGCTCGCACATCGACTACGCGGGCGGCACGCCCGAACAGCGCCGCCTGCGCGACCTGCTCCGCGCCGCGTTGGAGGCCGAAGGCTTCAAGCCCTACGAGCCCGAGTGGTGGCACTACGACTTCAAGGACTGGCGCCAGTACCCCATCCTCAACCTCGACTTCGGCGAGATAGGAAGGCCCAGGGCGAAGGCCGCCCGCGCGTCTCACACCAAATAGTGCTCGGCCTGCACCATCTGGCATAGGGCGGCGACGGCCGGCCCGCGTTTTTCCCTGAGAATGTCCTGACAAGCTTCCGCCCTTCGTCGACCTTCGGCCACGGGCACGGGCTTTGCACCGGCCGCGGGCAAAGGACGAAAGCCACCCGCAAGCGCTCCTCCCTTTCGGGGAGTGAGGCTTTGTCCGCCCTGATTCTGCCCCCAAAGCAGAGCCCGTCTGATCCGCGAACGAAGGAGCGTCCAGTATGCGTTCTCGTCTCTCTGCGCCGACCGCCCTCCTCTTTCTTCTCTCCACACTCTTTCTCTTCGGCACGGCGGCGCTGGCCGCCGACGACACCTACGACGACACGGACGAGTACGAGGAGCGCGCGCGCGTCCTGCGCGTCAGCCTCCTCAAGGGCGAGGTCAGCCTCAAGCGCGCGGGCGGCGACGAGTGGGAGGACGCGCGCCTGAACGCGCCGCTCGTCGAGGGCGACGTGCTGGCGACGGGGCGCGACTCGCGCTTAGAGATACAGGCCGACGCGCGCAACTTCGTGCGCGTCGGCCCCGACTCCCTCCTCCGCATCGTCACGCTGCGCGACGAAGGCATCGCGCTCAGCCTCTCCGAAGGCACGGCCACCTTCCGCCTCGCGCACTTCGACAAGGACAAGGGCTACTTCGAGGTGGACGCGCCGGGCACGACCGTCGCCGCCGAGCGCGCGGGCCAGTACCGCGTCGATGTCGAGCGCGACGGCGCCGTGCGCGTCACCGTCCGCGAGGACGGGCGCGCGCGCATCTACTCGCAGAACTCCGGCTTCGTCCTGCGCAACAACCGCACGGCGCGGCTCGCGCGCGACGGCTCGGGCGAGAGTGAATGGGAGTTCATGGCGGCCGCGGGCTTCGACGAGTGGGACGCCTGGAACGACGAGCGCGAGCGCTACCTCGCCGGGCGTCTAAAGTTTGAAGGGCGAGAGCGGTACTACGACTCGGACGTGTACGGCGCGGAGGAGTTGGACGCCTACGGCGACTGGGTCTACACGAGGGACTACGGCTACATCTGGCGTCCGCACACGACCGTCGTCAACGTCTACAACGACTGGGCGCCGTACCGCTACGGGCGTTGGGTCTGGTGCCAGCCTTACGGCTGGACGTGGGTGGCGGACGAGCCGTGGGGCTGGGCGCCTTACCACTACGGCCGCTGGGTCTACGTCAACGGCAACTGGTGCTGGGCGCCGCGCGGCTACGGCTACCGCTACCGGCGCGCGTGGTGGCGCCCCGCGCTCGTCGTCTTCGTCACGCTCGACTTCGGGCGCGACCGGCACGTCTGCTGGTATCCGCTCACCTACGGCCAGCGCGACCCGCGCGGGCGCCACTACTCGCGCAACTACGACCGCCTGTCGCCGCTGCGCGGGCGCGACATAGAACACCTGCGGCGCGCGAACCCGCACCTGCTGCGCGCCGTCTCGACCGTGCCCGCGCGGGAGTTCGGCGACAGGGCTTTGCGCGCACGACCCGCGGCCGGAGACATCGCCGAGCGCGCCCTCACGAGCGAGCCCGTGCGCGGGCAACTTCCCGTCGCGCGAGGCGACTCCATGCGCGTCGCGCCGCGCGCCGGCACGACGCAGGGGCGCGAAAGGGGCACCGCCGCGCAGGGGCGCGACACGCTGACGATCAACCGCCCGACGCCCGTCATGCCTCCGCGGGCCATCGCCGACCGCCCGACCGGCGCCGCCGCGCGCACCCCCGGCGCGCCGCTCGAAGGCGAGCTGCGCCGCACGCGCGTCTTCAACAACCGCGAGCCGCGCATGCCTTCCGCGCCTGACGTAACGAGCGGCAACGTCCCGACGCCGGGCTCCCCCGGCGGCGACGCGGGCGCGAGCACCGGCGCGGTCGAGCGCCCGCGCTCGTACGGCACCCCGAGCACCAACCCGGGCGGCGACCCGGGGCGGCCCGCGCGCGTGCGACCCACGCGCCCCGACGTCTCCCCCGAACCCTCCGCGGGCTACCCGACCGGCGACGACGCCATGTCGCCCAAGCGGCGCGCGCGTGACACGGGCGGCGAGAACGGCGAGCCGCGCGCACGGCCCACGCGCCCTTCGTCCGAACCGCCGACCTCCGACGCGCCGCGCGAGACGCGCCCGAGCGACGAAGGCTCAAGCCCCGTCTACCGGCCGCGTCACGAGCCGCGCATACGACCCCGCGACGAAGAGGGCGGCGGCTCTTCCGCCCCTCCACGCCGCGAGGCGCCCGAGCCGCGCCGCGAGGCTCCGCCCACCTACAACCCCGAACGGAGCGCGCCGCGCGAATCGCCCGCCCCGCGACGCGAGGCGCCCGAGCCGCGGCACGAACAGCCGCGACAGGAGCCGCCGCGCTCCGAGCCGCCGCGACAGGAGCCGCCTCGTCAGGAGGCTCCCCGTCACGAAGCGCCGCGTCAAGAGGCTCCCCGACAGGAGGCCCCGCGCCCGCGCGACACCGACGCGCCGCGCCCGCGCGAAAGGCCGGACAACAGGTAACCGTAAGTCGGGGGCGCGAGACGGGGCCTCGCGCCTCCGCTTGGCGGCGGCGGAACGCCGCGCGGACACGACCGACGCAACTCGTCGCACGACGTTCTGCCGCCGCCGAAATACAGGTCAGAACCACCCGCGGTAGCGGGTGGGTTTTACGATAGCGGCTTGATGATTGATGAGAGCCGCGCTGTCATCAATCATCCGGCATGCGCCACGACCACCCGCTACCGCGGGTGGTTCTGACCCGGTTGCAACACACCGCTCTGCCCCAGACGCGCTCTCTCCGGACTACAGCCGAAAGGATTTCAGATGCGCGCCCGCTCACACCTCGTCGGACTCGTCTTCGCCCTGTCGCTCTGCGCCGTCGCCACACCGCTCCCGCGCGCGGGCGGCGCGCAGTCTCCGTCCGGGAAGAACTACAGACCCGACCGCCGCCGCGCTCTCGACGCGCGCACGCACGCCGGCAGGACGCCGACGCGCCCCGACGCATACTCCCCGCGGCGCAAACGCACGGATGCGCAGGCGCGCACGCGCCCTTTGAGTACGAACGCGAATTCAAGCCGGCGCCCGCCCGTTCGCGCCGCGCGTCCCGCGAGGGGCGTCGAGAAAGACAAGGCACGGGCTTCGACTCAGACGGCGCGCGCGACCCCCTCGGCCGCCATCGCGCCGGGCACGCCGCTCAGCCGCGTGCTGCACGTCTCGCAGTTGAGCCTCGTCAGCGCCGAAGGCACGCACGAAGAGTTCGTTGACCGCGACGGCGACCTGCGCGCCGACGACCGCGCCACCTTCGACGCGCGCGGCGGCTCCTACGACATCGCCGTCGGGCGCACGGGCGCGCGCTACGAAGTCTTCACAGCCATCGACGACCGCGGCACCTCGAAAACCTCCGACGACGTTTCGACCGGCGTGCTCGTCCTCGCCTCAGACACCAACGGCGACTACGTGCGCGACGCCTCCTCGACCTACGACCTCGGCCGCGACTTCGGCCTCCCCTCGGCCGTCGCGGTCGTCGCGGGCACTTCGAAGACCGGGCGCGAGTTCGTCGTCGTCTCCTCCAGCGGCTACTACAACGACGACGACCCGAGCGACCCCGCCAACGAGGATTCGCCCGGCGTCGTCCTGCTCGTGCGCGACCCCGCGACCGGCGGCTTCGACTCCTCGCGCTCGCGTGCGCTCGTCGCGGTCGGCGACGACCGTCTCTTCAACGCCAACGGCCTCGCGCTCCTCCCCGGCGGCGACCTTCTGATTGCGGACTTCCAGTCGAACGAGCTGCGCGTCGTCCGCGACACGAACGACGACGGTGTGCCCGACGCGCTCGACGCGGCGCCTTACTACTCGTTCCTCTACGATACGGACGCGCCGCTCGACGTGGCGGCCAACGCGCGCGGCGTCGTCTTCACGCATTCCGTCGGTAACGACACGTACATGCTCGCCGTCTACGACACGGACGGCGACGGCGACGCCGACACGGACGAGATTTGCGTCGAGGGACTATCAATCGACAACAACCTCGTCCTCCACGGCCTGACCGTCTCGCGCGAGGGGACGGTCTACGTCATACAGGACGCGTTGGGCGAGAGCGACCTGCCCGAAGACGGCGGCAACGGCGGCATCCCGCACGTCTACGCGTTTCCAGACCCCGCGCTCAACGGCGTGCCGCGCGACGGGGACGCCTTCGTCCTCGCCGACGACGAGTTCACACAGGCTTACTCCGGCCTCGCCTTCGGCGTCGAGACCGTGCTCCCGCCCGTCGCACGACTCGGCGTGACTAACAGCGCGAGCGTGCAAGGCGACGCGCCGACCGGGGGACTGGCGACCGTCAACGGCACGGGGCTGACGCGCGGCCTGAGCGGCGCGACGCAGTCCGAGGCGGCGGCGGCCGGCGTGCGCGTGACCATCGAGGGCCTGGAAGCCCCCGTCCTCTCCTTCGACGACACGAAGGTTCACGTCCACGTCCCGCAGGCGCTCGGCACGGGCTTCGGCTCGGTCGTCGTCAAAGTCAACGGCAACGTGACGGCGGCCGACGACGCCTTCTTCGCGGTCGCCAACCCCGGCCTCTTCACCGTCCCGCAGACGGGCACGGGCGAAGCGGTCGCGCTGCTCGTCTCCGACATGCTCTACACGCGCGCGCCCTTCCGCGCGCGCACGGGTAACGCCGCCTCCGAGGTCGCACTCTTCGGCACCGGCTGGCGCAACGCGCTGCCCGTCACCGTGCAGATCGGCGGCAAGTCCGCGAAGGTCAACTACGCCGGCCCCTCCGGCGGCTTCAACGGCCTCGACCAGATCAACCTCGTCATCCCCGACGGCGTCAACGGCCCGGCCGCCGTCCTCGTCACCACCGCCAACGGCGCGACCAGCCGCGGCGGCGTCTTCATCACCGTGCAGTGAGTTTGAAGTAAACCCCTCTCAACGCAGAGGGCGCGGAGGCGCAGGGGGCGCAGAGTAGTACGGAGTTTGAGAGTTGAAATTTCAACTCTCAAACTCTGAAAACCCTCCGCGCCCCCTCCGCGTCCTCCGCGCCGGGAGCGCGGGCATCCTGCCCGCCGAAGCGTGCTGAAGCACGCTTCACCGTGCAGCGCTCTCCCTCGACGTGGAGATTTAAAGTCTCACGGCTTTCGCGCTTCAGCGCTCACGGCGGGCAGGATGCCCGCGCTCCCGGCGTGAGGTCGCACCCGAACGAACGCCGCTGTAAAACCCTCCGCGCCCCCTCCGCGTCCTCCGCGCCTCTGCGTTGGAGCGCCCTTCACCCTACCCGCCCCGTTGGTGTTATATTCACCTTCACTTCAAACACACATGGACTTGCACACAATCAAGACCCCGTCCCTCGTTCTCGACGTGGGGCGCGTGAGGCGGAACGCGGAGAAGATGTCCGGGCGCATCACGCGACTCGGCGCCACGCTGCGCCCGCACGTCAAGACGCACAAGTGCGTCGAGGTGGCGCGCATCCAGACCGAGGGCCACGCGGGCGGCATCACCGTCTCCACACTGGCCGAGGCGCGAGCCTTCGCCGCGCACGGGTTCAAAGACATCACCTACGCGGTTCCAATCGAGCCGGGGAAGTTCGGCGAGGCGGTTGAGCTGTCGAGGCTCTGCGAGCGCCTCGCGCTCATCACGGATGACCTGTCTATCCCGCCGCTGCTGGACGAGGCCGCGCGGCGCGCGGGCGTCACGCTCGACCTCTTCCTGAAGGTCGATTGCGGTTACCACCGCTGCGGCGTCGAGCCCGAACTGCCCGAGGCGCTCGAAATCCCGCGCCGCATCGACGCCGCGGCGAATCTCCGCTTCGCCGGAATACTCACGCACGCCGGCCACTCCTACCACGCGGGCTCACGTGAAGAGCTTCTTACAATCGCGCGGCATGAGCGCGACGTGATGACGGGGTTCGCGGCGCGCCTGCGCTCCGAAGGCATCGAAGTCCCGACGGTCAGCGTCGGCTCGACGCCGACCGCGACGCACTACGACCACCTCGAAGGCGTGGACGAGGCGCGCCCCGGCAACTACATCTTCTTCGACGCCTTCCAGGCCACGCTCGGCAGTTGCGCGTTCGCGGACTGCGCGCTGACGGTGCTCGCGGCGGTCGTCCACCGCGACCGCGCGCGGCGCCGGGTCGTGCTCGACGCGGGCGCCGTCGCGCTCTCGAAGGATCGCGGCCCCGTGGAACTCGACCCCTCGTGCGGCTACGGCCGCGTGCTCGACCTCGAAGGCGCGGAGACCGGCCTGCGCGTCACCACGCTCTCGCAGGAGCACGGCGAGGTGCTGTCGGAAGACGACCGACTGCTCGACGCGCTCCACGTCGGCGCGCGCGTCCGCATCCTGTCTAACCACTCGTGCCTCGCCGCCGCGCAGCACGCGCACTACCACGTCCTCGAAGGCTCGCGCGTCGTGGACCGTTGGGAGATTCAACGTGGGTGGTGAGGGACAATGGCCGTGACTAATCTTTTCAACCTCGAAGCCTTCCACGACGACGAGCTGAACGTCGTCATCGAGACGCCGAAGGGGAGCCGCAACAAGTACAACTACGACGAGAAGCTCGGGCTCTTCAAGCTGGGCGGCGTGCTGCCGTCGGGGGCGTCGTTCCCTTTCGACTTCGGCTTCGTGCCCTCGACGGTGGGCGGCGACGGCGACCCGCTCGACGTGCTCGTGCTGATGGACGAGCCGGCGTTCGCGGGCTGCCTCGTCCGCACGCGCCTCGTCGGCGTCGTCGAGGCGGAGCAGACCGAGCGCGACGGCGAGACGACGCGCAACGACCGCCTCATCGGCGTCGCCGCCGACTCGCGCCTGCACACGCGCGTCCGCACGCTCGAAAGTCTGGGCACGACCCTGCTCGAAGAGATCGAGCACTTCTTCGTCTCCTACAACCAGGTCAAGGGTAAGGAGTTCAAGCCGCTCGGCCGCTTCGGCCCCGAGCGGGCGCGGGAGTTGGTCGAGGAGGGGATGGGGCGTTTCAAACGGTCGAGGCGGAAGAAGAGTTCGTCGAAGGGGAGTAAGAAGAAGAGGTGAGTTATCGACACCTCACATGAGACTTCTGCTTCCTACTTAACACAGAGACACGGAGACACAGAGACACGGCTTGTTGAGTTATAGACTCGAAGCCGTGTCTCCGTGTCTCCGTGTCTCTGTGTTGAAAAGATGTCCGCCGCTCACCGCCTGCCGCGGGTACGAGTATCTGAGGATCGGCTCGACGCTCCGCGCGTCAACGGAAAATTTTTGCCCGTCGCTCCGCTCAGAGGGCGCGGCACATCTCTGCGCCCCAGGGCGTGGAGACGGCGCGCTTGATGGAGGCGCCCACCTCGGCGTAGCTCCAATCCTTGCGCTGCCAGATGGTGCCGTCGGCGTACTCGACGCGGTTGATGAGGGCGCGCTCGGCGAAGGGGTTGGCCGCCTTGTTGGCGAGGCTCCCGGCGCTGACGGCCACGGCCGGGCCGGAGCCGCCGAAGGCTTCTATCTCCTTCTCCTTGCCGCCCTTGATCTGGACGCCGCAGAGGAACTGCCGGCGCGTGAGGTTCGAAGGGTTCGCCGTCTCCTCGAACTGATACTCCCAGTAGATGACATCGACGGCCTTCTGCGTCTCGTTCCGGACTTTGACGCGGTAGGCGTAGCCCTCGACCGTCACGGACCTGGGCGAGCGCGACTCGCGCACGGCCTTGTCGAGCGCGGCGCTGCGGCCGTCGATGGTGTCTTCGTTCGGGTCGCGCACCCCGGCCGGGCCGTTGGCGCGTCGGTTGCGCTCGGCGACCCTGTTGGCGGGGATCATGGCCGGCGCGGGGCCGGGCGCCTGCGGGTCGGCGTGCTCGACCTTCTGCCAGGTCTTCGTCCACCTGGCGCCGACGACCGTGACGGGCGCGCCGCCGCCCGCGCCGTTCTGCGAAGGGGAGACCGGCGTTAACAGGAGCGGCAGGAGCAGGAGTGTTCTCATGGTTCGACTCCGGCGCGAAGGGCGCGCGACTGACTTACTGCGGAGAAGATAGTTACCCGCCGCCCGGCTGTCAATCAACTTCCGCCGCGGCCGGCCCGCACGAAAAGTTTAGTCGCGGGCGATGTATTTTCACGCCGCCGGCACGCACTGTTATGTCGTCGCCCCACGCGAAACCGCATCTCGCCCCGGAAGGGTCGGTGCTTCACGAACAAGGAACAAGGTAACAAAAGGAATGTATTACAGAACCTCGCTCAAGAACGCCTCAAAGGCCGCCGGCCTCGTCCGCAAACTGACCCTCTCGACACTCGCGGCCTCCCTGCTCGCGCTCCCGCTCGCGGGGCCTGCGCGCGCGCAGACGGGCGGCAACGCCGCCTTCTCGAAGCCGCGGCTCATCTCCAACGCGAAGAAGTACAGCGACAAGGGCCTGCCCGCCGCGACGGGTCGCTCGGGCTCTGCGAGCCTGGCGGCGCGCGCGCTGCTCGGCAAGGACGGGCAGACCTCGGTCGAGCTGACGACCGGCGCGCTCGACTCCTCGACGCCCGCGCCGGGCAGGATCGTCAAGGCGCAGCTCAAGCCGCTCGACGCCAACGGCGAGGCCGCCTACGCGCGCAACTTCGCGGGGCTCGCGGGCGGCGGCACTTTCAGCACGACGGTCAACGACCTCCGCCGCGGCCAGCAGGTGCAGGCGCAGGCCAACGTCACCGGCGTCGACCCTAACCGCACGGACGTGGTGACGGTCGTCGAGACCGTCAAGCTCCGCCCCGACCTCTCGGCCGTGAGCCTCAACGGGCCGGAGCGCGCCGTCGTCAACACGGCCGTACACCTCTCGGCCGTCGTCCGCGAGCGCCACGGCGACGTGGGCGCGAGGGCCAACCTCGTCCTCTACGTGGACGGCCGCGAGGCCGACCGCGCCGACGGCGTCTGGGTGGACGCGGGCGGCACGGTCTCCGCGGCCTTCACGCACACGTTCGCCTCCGAGGGCGTGAAGCAGCTCGAAGTCCGCGTCGAGCGCGTCGCGCCCGGCGACTACGACGGGGCCGACAACGCGGCCGCCGCGAGCGTCGAGATCGTCTCGCCGCGGACGAAGTTGAGCTACAGCGTCTACGCCTCGGACAGGCACTTCTCCAACGGCTACAAGAGCGACTACGAGTACAACTACAACGACGGCAGCGTCGTGTCGCGCGACGCCTCGACCTACAGCTACGAGAACCGCACGCACGCGCAGAACGTGTACTTCTACGGCTGGAGCTACCGCGGCGCGCTCAAGTTCCCGCTCAACGTCTCGGTCACGGAGCTGAGCGACGGCCGCGCGGTCGCCGCGGCCTCTTACCCCGGCGTCGAGCCCGACGTGACGTACACCTCCGAAAGCGGCTCGTACAAGTTCACGGGCAGCACCTCGTACCGGCAGGACTCCGCGACCGGCTTCTACGTCTTCGTCACGAGCTACTCGATCAGGGACGCGGGGCTGGGTTGGAGCACCGACTTCACGGAGATCACCTACGCGCGTCAGGCGGGCGACGTGACCTACCACTCGGCCGGCACCTACAGCCAGTTCTGGGCCTCCGAGGGGCAGACGCAGACCGACTTCTCCTACAGCTACAACAACGTCACCAACGAGAAGTACGGCGTGATGCTGCCCTTCGGCTCGCAGCACGGCCTCGACGTGTCGCTCGCCGGCGCGGACGGGACGACGATGTCGGCCGCGCCGCGCATGACGCTCTCCGTCGGCGGCTACAGCAACTCCTCCAGCTTCTGCTGGGACTACAGCTACGACGCGTCCAGCGGCCGGAACTGCTACGAGGACTTCGTCACCTTCAACGACACCTACGGCGGCGCCTCCGAACTCAACGACACCTGGTAAGAGGCGGATACCCGAACCCCGGTAAACGGGACGGGCTTTCACCACGGAGACACGGAGACACGGCTTGAAGACTTATAACTTCAAGCCGTGTCTCCGTGTCTCCGTGGTTGATTCTTACGCCGACACCCGACCGCTCAGACCCCGCCGGCCTTCAGGCGGCGCTTGTGCTCGGCGAGCATGTTGCAGAAGAGGGCCCCCTGCGAGACGGCGTCGTCGAGCGCCTTGTGCGTGTAGGGCAGGTCGTCGAACCAGTGGCGCGGCATGTTGCGCTTGACGGTGCTGAGGAAGTCGCGCCCCGTGAGCGCCATCGCGTAGGTCTTGATGTCGAGGGCGTGCCAGCCGAAGGGGTTCTCGCCCGCGAAGCGGTTCAGATACCAGCAGACGAACATGAAGTCGAAGGCCGCCGGGTAGGCGACGAAGACCGGCTCGCCCGGCAGCGCCTTCAGCCAGTCGAGGTAGCGCCGCATCGCCTCCTCCGGCGACTGCACGTCCTGGCGGCACGCGGCCCACGCCTCGGGCTGCGTCTTCCACCACCTCATCGTCTCGGGGTGTTGCGCGGCGCCGGGCAGCGTCTCCAGGTTCGCCGTGAACCCGCCGTGGAGCGTCTTGTCGGGCAGGTAGGCCGCCGACCCGATGCTCAGCATCGAGTAGACGCCGGGGATCGGCCCGTCCGTCTCCACGTCCGTGCTGACGTAAATCTCCAAAGCTATTCCCTCCTCCGGCTCGTGTGACGGCCGTCGCCGGGGCGCGCGGGCGCGGCCGTTGCCGCCCCGCGGGGCGGCGTGCTAAAAGGTCAAACATGAAGAAGTACGGAGTGCGACGCCTCGGCAGCATACTACTTTTCACCGCGCTCGCCGCACAACTCGCCGCGGGGGCGCAGGCGCCCGCGCCGCACTACCGCGCCTTCGACGCGAAGGGCAACGCCGTCACGCTCCAAAACATTATCGACTCGCTCGCACGCGCCGACGTGCTCTTCGTCGGCGAGACGCACGACAACGCGGTCGCGCACCTGCTGGAGGCGGAGCTGCTGCGCCGCGCCGACGAGGCTTACGGCCCCTCCTCGCCGCGGAAGCGCGCCGTGGCGCTCTCGCTTGAGATGTTCGAGCGCGACGTGCAGACGGTCTTGGACGAGTACCTCGAGGGGCTCATCACGGAGCGCCACTTCCTTCTGAGCAGCCGGCCGTGGAGGAATTACGAGACGGACTACAAGCCGCTCGTCGAGTACGCGCGCGAGCACCATCTGCCCGTCATCGCGGCGAACGCGCCCGCGCGCTACGTGTCGCGCGTGTCGAGCCGTGGGCCGGACTCTTTGAAGTCACTCCCGCCGGTCGCCGTCAAGTCGTGGCTGCCGCCGCTGCCCTTCCCCACGGCGTCGGAAGGCTACGCGGCGAAGTTCAACCGCTTCATGGGCGGCGCCGGCGCGGCGCCCGCGGCCGGCGCGGGCACGACGGCGCAGGCGAGCCCGCACGGCGGCCTGCACCTGCTCGAAGCGCAGACGCTGCGCGACGCCTCTATGGCCTACGCCATCGCGGAGTACCTCAAGCGCGGGCGCGACCCGCTGGTCGTGCAGGTCAACGGCGCCTTCCACAGCGAAGAGCGGATGGGCGTCCCCGAACAGCTCGCGCGCTACCGCTCGAAGGCACACGCCGTCGTCGTCACCATCGTCCCCGCGGAAGGCTTCCCGAACTTCGACACGGACCTCGGCCGCCTCGGCGACTTCGTCATCATCACGGAACCAGTAGGCAGCAGGCAGTAGGCAGATGGCAGTTAAGAGCCCCGGAGGGGCGGCATGTTTATAGCCCCGACTTCTAAATAACCATGAGCCCCGTCAGGGGCGGCATGTATATGCCGCCCCTCCGGAGCTTATGAAATTAATAATCAGCCTTGAGCTATAAACATGAAGCCCCTCCGGGGCTCACCAGCTACGGCCCTCCCCGCTTGCCAGAACACGTTTCGGCAGGCAGAATAGCCGTTGCTTTTGTCGTCGCCGTTCGCGACCGAGAGGCGGGTGTTGCCGGATTTAACCGATAGATTTTAAAAACAAGACGGGCAAAGAGTCGCAAGTGTTCGCCGGGCGCCGCACGCGCCGAGCGCGAGTTCCATCAGTTTTTGAACGGAGAGATGTCATGGCAACAGTCGTCGTCAACCAGGGCGAGTCCATCGAGAGCGCGCTGCGCCGCTTCAAGCGCAAGGTGATGTCCGAGGAGATCATCAAGGACGCGAAGAAGCACGCCTTCTTCATGTCCCGCGGCCAGAAGGCCAAGCTCAAGTCCGCCCTCGCCCGCAAGCGCAACAAGCGCAAGTCGCGCCCGATGCGCCCGCGCAGCTAAACAGCCACAAGATAAACAACGCGGCCGAGTCTCAAGCGAGAGACTCGGCCGCGTTCCTTTTTGCTTCGAGGAAGCCGGGTCAGTACCACCCGCGGTAGCGGGTGGTGCTTGGTTAACCGGGCGCGCCGTGTCGCACCGACTCACCCGCTACCGCGGGTGGTACTGACCGCCATCGCCTCAGAGGTTCTCGATCTCGACGGGCTCCACCTCGTCCGCCAGCGGGAAGTCGAAGACGCGCGAGTAGAAGTAGAGTTCGCCGTCGAGGGCGCGCTTGATGTTCTCGGCCTTACGGAAACCGTGCTGCTCGCCCTCGAAGGCGACGTAGGCGACGGGCAGCCGCTTCTTCCTCAAAGCCTCCACCATCAGCTCGGCCTGATTCGGCGGCACGATCTTGTCTTCGAGCCCCTGGAAGAAGATGACCGGGCACGACAGCCTCTCCGTGAAGTTGATCGACGAGCGCTCGCGGTAGAGGTCTGCGCGCTCCGGGTAGGGGCCGATGAGCCGTTCCAGGTAGCGCGACTCGAACTTGTGCGTGTCGCCGACGAAGACCGTCAGGTCGCCGATGCCGAAGTGGCTCGCGCCCGCGCGGAACGTGCTGCGGAAGGTGAGCGCGTTGAGCGTCGTGTAGCCGCCCGCGCTCCCGCCCGTGATGACGCAGCGCGCCGGGTCCACCTCGCCCTGCTCGATCAGGTACTTCGCGCCGTTGACGCAGTCGTCCACGTCCACCACGCCCCACTCGCCGTTGAGCCGCTGCCGGTACTCGCGCCCGTAGCCGGTGCTCCCGCCGTAGTTCACGTCGAGCACGGCGATGCCGCGACTGGTCCAATATTGAATGTTCAGGCTGAGCGTGGTCGAAGCGGCGGAGGTCGGACCGCCGTGGCTCTTAACGAGGAGCGGCGGAAGTTCGCCCTCCGGGGCGGCGAAGTCGCGGTTGCGCGGCGGGTAGAAGAAGGCGTGCGCGGTGCGCCCCCCTTCGGTCGGGAACTCGATTGCGCGCGGCACTGAAAGGTAGCCCTCGTCTACCTCGGTCTCGCTCGCTCGCCGGAGCACGCGCGTCTCGCGCGTCGCGAGGTCTAGCTCGACTATCGCCGTGCGGCGCGTGGGCGAGCCCGCGCGGAAGAGCGCGCGCCCCGTCTCGGGCGAGGCGCGGACGTAAGCGATCTCCTCGAACGGCGTCTCGAAGGGGCGCAGGGCCTTCGCCGCCGCGTCCAACAGCGCGAGGCGCGAGACGCCGCGCTCGACGTAGGCGCAGACGATCCGCTCCTCCCCGACGAAGCCGTAGGTC
>DASVQJ010000011.1:0-18364 GCA_036389235.1 Pyrinomonadaceae bacterium
CCCGATGTCGTGGAGGAGTGAGCCGAACTCCAGCGAACGCATCTGCTCGGCGGTCAGCCCCAACTCCTGGCCGAGGCGCAGGCTGTAGTTGACGACCCGCTCCGAGTGGCCGTGCGTCTCCAGGTCGCGCGTCTCCAGCGCGGTGACGAGCGCCTTGAGCGTCATGCGGTAGGCGGACTCGCAGGAGCGCAGCGCGCCGTCGAGTTCTTCAGTCCGCCGCTCGATCATCCGTTCGAGGTAGGTCTCGTAGCCGCGCTTGGCGGCGAGGAGGCGCTGGTGTTCGAGCGCCCGCCGGACGGCGAACTGTATGTGTTCGAGGTCGAAGGGCTTGAAGATGTAGTCGAAGGCGCCCGCGCGCAGGGCCTCGACGGCGCTCTCGATGTCCTGCGAGCCGCTCACCACGACGACCACCGTGTCGGGCGAAAGCTCGCGCACGCGCGGGATCAGCTCCAGCCCGCTCATCCCCGGCATCGCGAGGTCGCACAGGACGAGTTGGAACTCGCCCGACCTCAGAAGCCCGAGCGCCTCCTCGGCCGACTCGACGGCCTCGCACTCGTACTCCGCGCACAGCAACTCGGCCAGCACGCTCCGCACGGCCGCGTCGTCGTCGGCGACGAGCAGGCGCGCGGGACACGCCTGCAAAGGCGTGCAACTCATCCTCATGTTCATCGGCGGCGACATGGAGTCCCCCTCATCCTCGGGCTCAGGCGAAACACGGTTGCCGGGGCGCGACTCGCCCACGGACGCCGGCCCGCACGCCGTGACGTGAACGAAACTCTCAAATTGTCAGGGGGTAGCTTCAGGGCGCAGTCCTCCCGGCAACGGCCATGCCAACTGGAATTTGAGATTTGAAAGTTGAAAGTTCAGAGCGAAAACCTGAACACTGACCCCGCCAACCGCTGTTAATTCCCCATTGTTGCAGTGCCGTTGCCGTATTTAGACAGTTGTATTGCCGTGTAAATTGCATCGGCGGGATTCGCGCTGCTGCTGCACAATGCCGCGTCCCGAGCGCTTAAGGGATGAGGAGTTGCGCCCGGTCTTCCGACCTTCTCGGAGCGCGTGCGAGCGCCCGGAACCGCGCGGGCGACGGCTGCCGTCCGCGGCCGGGTCGGAAAGTTTTCCCTTTGCTGTCAACAACATTCGCCGGGCGGCCTTCGGCGGGGGGCGTTCGTGCGAGGTGTGCAGAGCGTCCGTCCCTGTCGTTTAAGAAGGGGCGGGCGGGCCGGGTGGTCGAGGCGTGTGGAGGGTGGAACGGGGGTTGCTCGAATCCGTGCGCGGTCATAAAAGTCTGCGTACCCGTTAGCGCCCCGATCAAGCATTCTCGCAGTCCCCAGAAGATAGGTACGGAGGAGGAAGAGTTGAAAGGTGGGAAGCACTGCCGTCTGCGCGGGTGGGGCTACACGGCCTGTGTGGCGGCGGCGGCGCTCTGCGTTTTGGTGGCCGCGGCGGGCGGCGGGGCGCACGCCGCCCGCGGCTCGGCGGATGCGGCGAAGCTCTCGCCCGAGCTGCTCGCGCTCGCCGACGGCTCGCAGTCCGGCTCGGTCAACGTCATCGTCCAGCAGGACGGCTCGTCGCAGAAGACGCTGCTCGACTCGGTGCTCAACCTCGTCAACCTCGTCAACGCCGTCGGCGGTCGCGTGACGCGCAGCTTCGGGAGGCTGGGCGCGGTCTCGGCGCGCGTGCCGGCGCAGTCCCTGCGCACGCTGGCCTCGCGCTCGGAAGTCCGCTACGTGTCGCCCGACCGGCCGGTCGGCGCGTCCGGCCACGTCGAGACGACGACGGGCACGGCCGCCGTCCGCACGCAGACGTCCTACGCGCTGCTCGGGCTGCTTCAGACGACGACCACGCTCGACGGCTCGGGCGTCGGCATCGCGGTCGTCGATTCGGGCCTGGACGCGGGGCACGAGGTCTTCCGCGACGCGGCGGGACTGAGCCGCGTCTCCGTGAGCCTGGACTTCACGGGCGAGGGTCGCACCGACGACCCCTTCGGGCACGGGACGCACGTCGCCTCCATCGCGGCGGGGTCGGGTAGGCCCTCGAACGGCGCGTACGCAGGCATCGCCCCGGCGGCGAAGATCGTCAACCTGCGCGTCCTGAACTCGCAGGGGCGCGGGACGACCTCGGGCCTGCTCGCGGCGCTCGAATGGGTCTTGCAGAACCGCGTGCTCTACAAGATTCGCGTCGTCAACCTCTCCCTGGGCACGCCGGCCGCGGACACCTACCGCCACGACCCCGCGTGCGACGCCGTGCGCCGTCTCGTCGCCGCGGGCGTGGTGGTCGTCGCCGCCGCGGGCAACGACGGGAAGAGCGCCTCGGGTCAGAAGCTCTACGGCGCCGTCCACTCGCCGGGGCACGAGCCCGCGGCCGTCACCGTGGGGGCCTCGAACAGCTTCGGGACGAACGGCCGCTCGGACGACCGTCTGGCGAGCTACAGCTCGCGCGGGCCGACGCGCGGCTTCTGGACGGACGACGGCGGGGTGCGCCACTACGACAACCTCGTCAAGCCCGACCTCGTCGCGCCCGGCAACAAGATCGTCGGCGCCGCGGCCCCGAACAACGCGCTGCTGGCGGGGCACCCGGAGCTGAACGCGGACGCGAGCCAGCCCTCCTCGCGGAGGATGATGTACATGTCGGGCACCTCGATGTCGGCGCCGGTCGTGGCGGGCGCGGCCGCGCTGATGTTGCAGGCCAACCCGAGTCTGACGCCGAGCCTGGTTAAAGCACTGCTGATGCTGACGGCGCAGCCCGTCTACGGCTACAACACGCTGGAGCAGGGCGCGGGGCTTCTGAACGTGGAGGGCGCGCTGCGGCTGGCGCGGCTCGTCCGCACAGACCTCTCGTCACAGACTCCGCTCGGCGCGCCGCTGCTCGACGGCGGGGCGCCCGTCCCGCAGAGCACCGTCGCGGGCGAGACGTTCTGGTGGTCGCAGGGGCTCGTCCTCAACCACACGTTCGCGGCCGGCTCCGACCTCTACACGCTCTACCAGAAGGTCTACGCGCCGGGCGCGCAGCTCGGCTCGGGCGTCGAAGAGGGCTCGGGCGGGGCGCAGACCTTGAACACTTCCGTGATGACGGGCGGCGTCACGCTCGGGCGCTGGCTGTTGGTGAGCGACGGCTCGACGATGGCGGGCGGCACGCCCGTCATGGACGCGGCGGCGCTGCTCGAAGGGGCGGTGGGCGGCGACGGGACGATGGCGGGCGACGGCGTCATGGCCGGCGACGGGACGATGGCCGGCGACGGCATCATGGCCGGCGACACGAGCCTGCGGGCGCAGTCGGTCATGGTCAGGGGGGACGAGACGCCGTGCATGAAATGAGCGCCAAAGGGTTGACGAAGTCTCCGCGGAGCCGGATACTTTATACCCTCTTCCCTCCCCGGACGGCCCGCCCCCCTGCGTGGTCGCCCGAGGCACACTCTCTTAAAAAGAACCACGCGCCGGACGCGTCCGGCGCGTACCCCCGACAGGTTGTGACAGGTGCGTTCCTATATCCCTCGCACCGAAGAAGCCCGCGGGCACGCCGGTCCCGTCTGCAAGTCATCCGGCGCGCACCGACTGGAGGGTGATGAAGGTGAAACACGTCAGAACGTACACGGCGGCGGCGCTCGTCTCTCTGCTGGCGCTGCTGTGTCTCGCGGGGCCGGGGCTCGCGCCCGGCGGCAGGAGCCGCGCCGGGCTGAAGGTCGTGCGCGCGGTCTCCCCGGCCGCGGCCCTCGACGGCCGGGAGGGCGAGCCCGCCGACAGGGTCTCGCCCGAACTGCTTGAGCTGGCGCGCGACCCGGAGCAGGCCGGGCGGCGCGTCCGCGTCATCGTGCAGGAGCGCGCGGGGCTCGACGCGCTGCTCGCCTCGGCGCTCGGGCGCGAGGCGAAGACCCGCGGGCGCTTCGACACGCTGGGCGCGCGCGTCGTGGAACTCCCGGCGCGGCTCGTCGAGCGGCTGTCGGAGCAGAAGGGGGTGCGCTTCGTCTCCCTCGACCGCGAGACGACGGGCTTCGGCCACGTCACGCGCACGACGGGGACGGACGACGTGCGCGAGACGGCGGGCACCAACGTCAACGGGCTCGACGGCACGGGGGTCGGCATCGCCGTCCTCGACTCCGGCATCGACACGGGGCACACGACCTTCCTCGACCGCAACAACACGCTGCGCGTCGTCTACAGCAAAGATTTCACGGGCGAGGGTCGCACCGACGACCCCTTCGGGCACGGGACGCACGTCGCGGGCATCGTCGCCGGCAACGGCCGCATCTCGCGCGGCGAGTACGTCGGCGTCGCGCCGAACGCCAACATCGTCAACCTGCGCGTGCTGAACTCGAAGGGGGTGGGCCGCGTCTCCTACATCCTCGGCGCGCTCGAATGGGTCTACCAGAACCGCGCGGCCTACAACGTCCGCGTCGTCAACCTGAGCCTGGGCACGGCGGCGGTCGAGTCCTACAAGAACGACCCCGTCTGCAAGGCGGTGCGCAGGCTGGTTGACGCGGGCGTCGTCGTCGTCGCGGCGGCGGGCAACAACGGGAAGGACGGCGCGGGGCAGAAGCTCTACGGCGCCATACACTCGCCGGGCAGCGAGCCTTCAGCCATCACGGTCGGCGCCGCGAACACCTTCGGCACCGACGCGCGCTCGGACGACGGCGTCGCCTCCTACAGCTCGCGCGGGCCGACGCGCGGCTCCTGGGTCGACGAGTTCGGCGCGCGCCGCTTCGACAACCTCGTCAAGCCCGACCTGTCCGCCCCGGGCAACAAGCTGATCTACGCCGAGGCCGACGACGGCAACAACCCGAACACGCTCGTCAGGCAGAACCCGCAGCTCGACGCGGGGCTCGTCGACTCGGACAACAAGCGGCTGATGTACATGTCGGGCACGTCGATGGCGACGCCGCTCGTCGCGGGCGCGGCCGCGCTGATGCTCCAGGCCAACCCGAAGCTCACGCCGAACATGGTCAAGATGATCCTCATGTACACGGCGCAGCCGCTCGCGGGCTTCAACACACTGGAGCAGGGCGCGGGGCAGTTGAACGTCGAGGGCGCCGTCCGGCTCGCGCGCCTCGTCCGCACCGACCTGACCTCTTTGACCTCGCCCGGCGCGCCGCTCCTGACGGCCGCCGCGCCGAACCCTTCGACGACCGTCGCCGGCCACGCCTTCCCCTGGGCGCAGGGCGTCGTCCTCGACTACGGCTACGCCACGGGCGGCGACCTGGTCTCGAAGTACCAGAAGGTCTACGGCACCGGCCTCCTCCTGAGCGACGGCATGCTGCTGGGCGACGGCCGCCTGATGTGCGACAGCACGGCGTGGGCGGGCGGCGTCGCGTTCGGCGAAGGGATACTGCTGAGCGACGGCCTGCCGCTCGGCGGCGGCACGCGGCTGTTCGGCGACGCCATCCTCTTCGGCGACGGCCACCTGATGAGCGACGGCCACCTGCTGGGTGACTCCATCCTCTTCGGGGACGGCCACCTGATGAGCGACGCGATTCTCTTCGGCGACGGCATCCTGCTGTCGGACGCCATCCTGTTCGGCGACTCGATCCTGTTCGGCGACGCGTGCCTCCAGGCGCAGTCGGCGCTGGTGAACGGCGACGACACCTCCTTCATGCGGTAACGGCTCCGGGGGCTTTCATGAAAGGCACCGACACGACGCTTTCGGGAAAGAGAACTAAGATGGGCACGAAAACGAGGACGGGGAGACGTGCGGCGGTCGTCCGGCTCTGCTCGGCGGCGCTGTCCGCCCTCCTGCTCGCGGCGCCGGCGGCCGTGCCGGGCGCGGCGGGCAAGGGCGCGCGCGGCCCCGCGCAGCAGGCGGCAGACCCCGCGCGGCGCAACAAGGTCTCGGCCGACCTCCGCCAGAGCCTCGACGACAGCCGCGACTCGCGCCGCCGCCGCCCGGGCGGCTCGGACAAGGCGGGCGTCGTCGTCCAGCTCAGGGAGAAGCCGACGGGGATGCTCAACGCCTTCCTCAACCGGAACGGCGTCCACGTCAACTCTAAGTTCGAGCGTTTGAACGCGCTGGCCGTCGAGCTGCCGCTCTCCGCGCTGGAAGAGCTGGCCTCGTTCGAGGAGGTCTCTTACGTCTCGGCCGACCGCGAGATGGTCTCGCTCGGCGGCCACCTCTCCGTCGAGGTCGGCGCCGAGACGGTGCGCCAGCAGACTTCGGACGCGGGCACCGCCTACAGCCTGAACGGGGCGGGCGTCGGCATCGCCGTCCTCGACTCCGGCCTCTACTCCGCGCACAAGTCCTTCGCGGGTCGCTACGCCGGCGGCAAGGACTACACGGGCGAGGGCCGCACGGACGACCCCTTCGGCCACGGCACGCACGTCGCGGCCATCGCCGCGGGCGGCAACGAAGTCCTGAAAGGCAAGTACAGCGGCGTGGCGCCCGGCGCGACCATCTACAACCTGCGCGTGCTCAACTCGGCGGGCGTCGGCCGCGTCTCTTCGGTGCTCGCCGCGCTCAACGACCTGCTGCTCTACCACGCCAACTACAACATCCGCGTCGTCAACATGAGCCTCGGCATGCCGGCCGTCGACTCGTACCGCGACGACCCCGTCTGCCGGGCCGTGCGCAAGCTGGTCGACGCGGGCGTCGTCGTCGTGGTGGCTGGGGGCAACAACGGCAAGGACGCCGCGGGGAACAAGGTCTACGGCCTCATCCACTCGCCCGGCAACGAGCCCTCGGCCATCACGGTCGGCTCCTCGAACGACATGGGCACGGTCGGGCGCGAGGACGACACGATGGCCTCCTTCAGCTCGCGCGGGCCGACGCGCAGCTTCTGGACGGACGAGGCCGGCCGGCGGCACTACGACCACCTGTTGAAGCCCGACCTCGTCGCGCCCGGCAACAAGATCGTCTCGGCCGAGGCGGAGGCCAACCTCCTCGTCCGCACGAACCCGGCGCTCGACGCCGGCACCTCGAAGTTCGCCAACCAGAAGATGATGCGCCTGAGCGGCACCTCGATGGCGACGCCGGTCGTCGCGGGCGCGGCCGCCCTGCTGCTCCAACTCAACCCGCGGCTCACGCCGAACATGGTCAAGATGCTCCTGATGTACACCTCGCAGCAGCTCGCCGGCTCCAACCAGTTGGAGCAGGGCGCGGGCGAGGTGAACGTGGAGGGCGCCGTCCGCCTGGCGAAGCTCATGCAAGTGCTGCCCGCGGGCACGCCCGTCGGCACGCCGATGCTCTCGGGGGCCACGCCCGCGCCGCGCACGACCATCAACTACGTCGACTCTTCGGGGAGCCCGGCCGCGACCTCGTTCCCGTGGGGGCAGGGCGTCATCCTCAGCCACACCTACGCCACGGGCGCCGAGCTGATTAGCGCCTACCAGGCCGCGTACGCCCTCGGCGTCGTGTTCGGCGACGGCGTGGTCTTCAGCGACGGGGCCGTCACGGGCGACGGGGTGGTCTTCAGCGACGGCGTCATCTTCGCCGACCAGCTCATGACGAGCAGCGGCTCCATCATGGGGGACGGCTCGCCCTTCCTCGGCGCGGGCGTCATCTTCAGCGACGGGGTCGTCTTCGGCGACGGCGTGGTCTTCGGCGACGGCGTCATGATGAGCGACGGCTGCGTCTTCGGCGACCTCGTCACCCGGGGCGACTACGCCGCCCAGGCCGCGTCGGTGCTTGCCGGCGGCGACCGCTGAGTAGTAGAAAAGAAGTAGGGGCGCGCGGCGCGACTTGCCCACGCACGCACGCACGCGCCGCGCGCCCGGCCGCACCCCGCACCCCGCCTCACCCTATCACCCGGGCCGTCTCAGACAGGACGAAGGAACCCCCCGCATGGACGCGCCGCAGCCGCACCGCCACACGCAGAACTACTTCCGCCTGCTGATCGCCGCGGGGGGCGCGGCGCTCGCGTGCGCGCTCTGGCGGCTGCCGGCCGAGCGGCTCGACTTCCACTTCCTGCTGCTCTGCATCCTCACGCTCCTCATCGGCTCGCGCATCACGGTCAAGATTCCGCGCCTCAGCTCGCACGTCTCCGTCTCCGACACCTTCGTCCTGCTCGCCGTCCTGCTCTGCGGCGGCGAGGCGGCCGTGCTGCTCGCGGCGCTCGACGGCTTCAGCTCGACGCTGCGGCTGTCGCGCCGCCCGCAGACCTACATGGCGAACATGGCCCTGACGGCGCTCTCGACCTCGCTGACGGTCTGGGTGTTGCAGCTCTGCTTCGGCCCTGTCGGGGGGCTGGCGGCGGGCGCGACGCCCCGCTTCGTGACGGCCGTCTGCGTGATGGCGGTGACGCAGTACCTCGTCAACTCGGGCCTCGTCGCCGCCGGCATGGCCCTCAAGACGGGGCAGGGGGTCTGGGAGACGTGGCGCAAGTACTACCTCTGGACTTCCATCACGTACTTCGTCGGCGCGGGCGCCGCGGGCGTCATCGTCAAGCTCATCGGCGTCGTCGGCTTCACCGCCTTCGTCGTCGCCACGCCGATGATCGCCATCGTCTACCTGACCTACCAGACCTACCTCAAGAACATCGAGACGGTCGAGCGCCACATCTCCGCGCTCCAGGAGAGCGAGGAGCGCTTCCGCTCGGCCTTCGACTACGCGGCCATCGGCATGGCGCTCGTCTCGACCGAGGGGCGCTGGCTCCAGGTCAACCGCTCCCTGTGCCACATCCTCGGCTACGCCGAGCAGGAGCTGCTCGGGATGACCTTCCAGGAGATCACGCACCCGGACGAGCTGGCGTCCGTGCTCTCGCACGTGCGGCAGATGCTCGAAGGCGAGATGCCGACCTGCCAGACCGAGAAGCGCTACATCCACAAGGACGGCCACGTCGTCTGGATTAATCTGGGCATTTCGCGCGTCGGCGGCGCGCAGGCGGCCGGCTCGCGCCTCATCTTCCAGATTCAGGACATCACCGACCGCAAGCTGGCCGAGCGCCAGCTCCTGCACGACGCCTTCCACGACGCGCTGACGGGGCTGTCGAACCGCGCGCTCTTCATCGACCGCCTCAAGCTCGCGCTCGCGCGCCACCAGCGGCTCGGCGCCGACCACTTCGCCGTCCTCTTCCTCGACCTCGACCGCTTCAAGGTCATCAACGACTCTCTGGGCCACGCCATCGGCGACCAGCTACTCGTCGGCATCGCGCGCCGGCTGGAGACCTGCCTGCGCCCCGGCGACACGGTCGCCCGCCTCGGCGGCGACGAGTTCACCATCCTGCTCGAAGACGTGACGGACGCGCGCGAGGTGACGGCCATCGCGAAGCGCATCCAGAAGGAGCTGGCGCTGCCGTTCAACCTCGGCGGCCACGAGGTCTACACCACGGCGAGCATCGGCATCGCGCCCTCGACGACCGGCTACGAGCGCCCGGACGACATCCTGCGCGACGCCGACACCGCGATGTACCGCGCCAAGTCGGCGGGCAAGTCGCGCTACGAAATCTTCGACAAGGAGATGCACACGCGCGCCGTCAACCTCCTGACCCTGGAGACGGACCTGCGGCGCGCGCTCGACCGCCGCGAGTTCAACGTCTACTACCAGCCCATCGTCTCCCTGGAGTCGGGCGAGGTGCAGGGCTTCGAGGCGCTGCTGCGCTGGCGCCACCCGGCGCACGGCTTCATCCCGCCGGCCGAGTTCATCCCCGTCGCCGAGGAGACGGGGCTCATCCTCCCCATCGGCCGCTGGGCGCTCGAAGAGGCGTGCCGGCAGATGCGCGAGTGGCAGGCGCAGTTCCCGCGCGCCGCCAGGATGTACGTCAGCGTCAACCTCTCGGCGCGCCAGTTCGCCAACCCCGAGCTGTGCGAACAGATCAAGGAGGCTTTGGAGACGACGGAACTCGGGCCGCAGAGCCTCAAGCTGGAGATCACCGAGTCGGTCGTCATGGAGAACATCGAGAAGACCATCGAGATGCTCCGGCAGTTGCGCGCGCTCGGCGTCGAGTCGAGCATCGACGACTTCGGCACCGGCTACTCGTCGCTGAGCTACCTGCACCACTTCCCCTCGACGACGCTCAAGATCGACCGCTCCTTCATCGGCCGCATGGGCGGGGCCGACGAGAAGACCGAGATCGTCCACACCATCCTCCTGCTCGCGCGCAACCTCGGGATGCGCGTCGTCGCCGAGGGCATCGAGACCGAGGCGCAGCTCGCGCAGCTCCGGGCGCTCTCGTGCGACTACGGCCAGGGCTACCTCTTCTCGAAGGCGGTCAACGCGGCGGCGGTCGGCCGCGTGCTCTCCGACTCCTCGCCCGACTCCCTCCGCGCCGCCAACTCGCAAGGGCTCGCCGGCCTCCGCACGCTCGTCGCATAAAAAGCAGTAGGCAGTAGACAGTAGTCAGTAGCCAGTAGGAAGACGAAGCGGCGCGCCCGGCCCGAAGGCTGAGACGCGCCGCCTCTCTTTTCTACTGGCTACTGACTACTGTCTACTGCCTACTTGTGTCTGTTGCTTACTGCTTTCCTTCGGCCGGTGGGCGCGGCGGGGTGTTAGGGTTCTGGCCCCGCCGCGCCCGTCCGCGGGTCAGGCGGTCGGCTCGGGGGAACTCGTGGTGTTGACGGCCGCGGCGCGCGCGGCGCCGCTGTCGGCGGGCGCGGGCGTCGGCTGCGCGGGCTTGGGCGCGGCCGGCTTGTGGGCCGTGGCGGCGGCGGCAGGGCGCGGCGCTTCGACCTTCGGCGTCTTGGTCGCTTCGGGCCTGGGCTGCGTCTGCATGCGGCAGCTGCCTTCGAAGACGGCGCCCTCTTCGATGACGAGGGCGGGCGTCTGGATGTTGCCGTGCACGCGCGCGGAGCGGCCGAACTCGATGCGGCCGGTGGCGACGATGTCGCCCCTGACCGTGCCGTTGATCTTGGCGGAGGCGACCTCGATGTCCGCCTCGACCACGCCGCCCGCGCTCACGATGAGCGACCCCTTCTCGGAGCGCACGCGCCCGGAGAAGCGGCCGTCGATGCGGAGCATACCCTTGAACTCGGCGTCGCCGGAGACGACCGTGCCCGCGCCGACGAAGCCGCTGACGACGCCCTCGCGCAGGTCGCGCGCGAGCGCCTCGGACTCCGTGACCGCGCGCGGCGCCGAAGGCGTCGCGGCGGCCGGCTGCGCGGGGCGCGCGGGCTGCTCGGGGGCGTGCGCCGCGGGCTGCGTCTGGTAGGTCTGTGCGGGCGCGGCCGGCGGCGGCTGCGCGGGCTGCGGCCGCGCCGGCTCGGGCTGCTTGAGCCCGGGTTCGTCGGGCTCGACTTTAGGGGAACGTCCCATTCTCAACATCGAATAATTCCTCCATCCGAAGGGGTCGGTTCGTACGCGCCTCCGGCCCGTGCGCACTCCGCGCGGGCGGACTGTCCCGCGTCGCGGCACACGCGTGCGCCGTAAAGGCGTCGGCTTCTGCTTGAGTTAAGAGAGCTTCAAAACGAGGCAAGAACACTCGGGAAGAGCACGGCAATCATATGCCGCGCGCGCGCCTCCTTCGTTGCGATGAGATTATCTTTCGGTTGCGGCGCCCGCGGGTTATGATTCCCGCGAACCGTAGTTAAAAAAAAGGAGGCGTTGATTCACGCTTGAACGTCATCGAGACGGGGCGGCTCAACTTGCGCGAGTTGTCGGAGGCGGACGCGGCGTTCGTGCTCGAAATCTTAAACGACCCGGGCTTCGTCCGCTTCGTCGGCGACCGCGGCGTGCGGACGTTGGAGGACGCCGCCCGCTACACCGACGAGCGTTTCGTCGAGAGCTACAGGCAGAACGGCTACGGCCTCTGGCTGGTCGAGACGAAAGACGGGGGGGCGCCCGCGGGCATCTGCGGGCTTTTGAAGAGGGGGGCGCCGGTGCCCGGCGTCGAGGTCGGCTACGCCTTCCTCCCGCCGTTCCGCGGGAAGGGCTACGCGTTCGAGGCGGCCGAGGCCGCGCTGCGCCACGCGCGCGACGTGCTCGGCCTGCCGCGCCTCTACGCCGTCGTGAACCCCGACAACGCCGTCTCCATCCGCGTGCTCGAAAAACTCGGCATGAGGTTCGAGCGCGCGGTCAGGCTCCCGGCCGAAGAGACGGACGTCAGCCTCTTCTCGACCGACCTTTGAGCGCGGGGCGACGGCACGGAGGCTTTCATGTTCGAGGTCAGAATCCTCAGAGGGCGGGAGGTGTTCGACGCCGGCCTCGTCGAAAAGATCGTCGAGTTCGACAAGCGGAACATGCGGCACGTCTGGGAGCGCGCCGGGATGGAGTACCCCGAGGAGAACAGGCGCAAGGGCCTGGAGAGCGGCCCGACCTTCGTCATCGCCTTCGACGGCCCCGACATCGCCGGCTACGTCGAATACCTTCGGAGCTGGAACGACCCGCGCTACATCTACGTCGGCTCGCTCCAGATTGACGAGGGGCACCGCGGCTCAAGCCTCATCCTCCGGCTGCTCGACGGGTTCAGAACGCTCGTCGCCGGGGAAGACTTCGAAGGGTTCGAGACGAGCGTGCAGAAGGCCAACACGCGCGCCGCCGGGCTCTACCGCAGGCTCGGCTTCAGGCTCGAACCGAACCCGCGCAACGAACTCTCCTGGCTGGCGAAGGCCGGCCGCGAGCTGCTCACGGACTCGCCCGTCGTCCCGCTCCTCGACAGGTGGCGCGCGAGGCAGGCGCGGCGCGCCGCCGCCTCGACGACTCCGCCGACGACCCGGAAGGTTTGACGCATGCCGACTGTGAAGAAGAGAAGGGCGCTGCTCGTCTCGCTCGCGCTCCTGCTGCTCTCAGTTAACCCTCAGGCCGCGGGGGCGCGCGAAGTTCGTGACGACGCGGGGCAGGGAGTTCGTGGCGCCCGACGGGCGGCCGCTCTTTCTGAAGGGCATCAACCTCGGCAACTGGCTGCTGCCCGAGGGCTACATGTTCAAGTTCAAGAACTGCAAGGTCAACGGGGGCTACCTCAGGACGCTCGGCCTGCGCTGAGGGGTGTCACAATCTTGTCCCCGCGTGATTAGAATGGCTAATGCGCGCGATTGAAATTTATACGGCGAGACATAACACCTTTGACACATACGGTTCGTACGATACTTAGGGCGGTGGGCGGGTTCCCGGCCGCAGTGTCATCGAAAACGGATCGTGTAAGGAGAAAGTTATGTCAACCAGAATCGAGTTTCGCCGTGTGGCGGGCGAGTTGCTCTCAATCTATCTGAAGCACCAGAGTCGGAAGGCGCACGAAGGATTGTTCACGCCGTTGTCGTTCGAGTCGGAGAGGCCCGCGGCGTCCGCCGCCGTCGAACAGAGCGCGCGGAGGCTGAGGCGCTCGCTGCGGCAGTTGGCCGGGGTCGAGCTGTCGGCGTCGGAGGCGCGCGCCGTCTGGCCGAGCGTGCTCGAACACAAGTGGTATTTGGGCGAGCGGCTCGGGCGCGACGTGGGCCTGCGCGTCGCGGCCGTGGACTACTTCGAGAACATCCACCCGGCCCCGCGTCGCACGCCCGCGGGGGCGCACGGCGGCCTCCCGCCGCGCCTGCCGATGATGATGCCGCTCGGCCAGAGGTCTTAACGCGGCCGATTCAACGCTGGACGGGGTTGACTACAGAGACACAGGGGCACGGCTTAAAGACAACAGTCATCAAGCCGTGCCTCTGTGTCTCTGTGGTTAATACCTTCTTACTAACATCCAACTGAAGGCGCTGGTCGCGCGGCCTCGAAAAAAGTTCTTGTGCCCAGCGGCGCGCAAGTGCTAAGTTCGATGTGGCTCTCGCCGGGAAGGTCTTCCTCGACCCGCCCGCTTCTTCGCCAGCAAGGCCGCCAGGCCGCTTACCCGAAAGCCCTTCACGCCGCACCGGCAACGCCGAGCAAGCGTCCCCTTTAAGACAAGCTGGAACGAGTCTGTACCATCCCCCTCCCGAAGGAGGTTGCCCCATGCAGCCCCAGCTCCTTTCGATTCTGGAGAGCATCGAGCACGGCGCCACGCGCGAGTTCGTCCGCGGCGTCTTCGAAGACCTCAGGCGCCTCCTCGGCTACCTCGACGGCGTGAGGGAGGCCGTCCGGGACGGCGGCGCGGCCGACCAGGCGCACTTCATCTTCGAGGCCGTGCGCTGCGAGGCGCTGGCGGCGGCCGGCGGCCTCGACTACTTCTGCGCCTGCCTCGACGCGCCCGACGAACTCTCCGAAGAGTTGGAGCGGACGAGCTTCGCCGTGCGCCACGAGCTGCGCGCCGTCTTCGAGCGCCTGCTGCCCGCCGCGCAGGCCGCCGGGGAGTCCGGCGCGGCGCGCGCGCTCCTCGCCGAAGCGCACGACCTCCTGCGCAACTGCTTCGAGCAGTCCACGGTCTCGCTCGCGCGCACGTTCCGCGCCGACGTGGACGCCGCCGACATCTTCGAGGACCTCCGCGCCAAGCGCGACAACTCTCTGCGCCTCTACGAAGACCTCGACGCGCTCCTGCGCAGCGCGCGCTACGCCGAGTGGCACGACGGCGCGGAGGCGCTCGTCAACTTCTCCGAGCGGCTCGAACTCTTCCGCGCCGGGAGCATGCGCCACCTCATGCAGAAGGATCAGGAGACCTGCCAGAACTTCGTCGACGGCCTCAACCTGCCCCTGCTCAGCAACCGCCGCTCGCTGCGGCTCTACCTCCACCGCTTCACCTGCTACCTCGAAATCCTCCTCAAGCACGTCTCGATGCGCTCCGTCCTGGCCGAGACATCGCTCGGCGTCGCCGCCTGATTGTCTCGCGCTCAAAAAGAAGAGGGACAGCCGCAACGCTGTCCCTCTTCTTTCGTCTAAAGCAAAGTTGTGGTGCACCCGGTAGGATTCGAACCTACAACCCAACGGTTAAAAGCCGTTTGCGCTACCATTGCGCCACGGGTGCACACGCCTTGTCGGCACTGACTTGCGGGTGATTATAGTCTCGAAAAAATAATTGTTCAATCGCGACGTGGGGCGACTGTGGCGAGCGCCGTCACTCGTCGGGCGGTTGTTCGCGGTGGTGGCGCATGAGGGCGCGGAGGGTGGCGGAGTCCTGGTCTGTGAGGTCGCAGAACTCGACGCCGAAGCCCACTTCGCGGAGGTAGTAGAGGACTTCGCCGCGCACCTCCCACCACTCGTGCTCGGGCAGCGGGATGCGGATGTGAATCGTCTTGCCGAAGAGCGGCTGGATGGCTTCGGTCTGGAGCAGGCAGCCGCCGCGGCTCAAAGACGTGATCTTGCCGTGGTGCTCGTAGCGCGGCGTCAGCCCCCACTCGACGGGGAGTTCCGCCGCCACGCGTACGACTTTTCTGCGCCCTCGCTTCAAAGGGGCCGCGCCCTCACTTTCAGGGTTCGAGCCAGCGCGCGAGCGCCGAGTCGCGGACGAGGATGGTCTGGCTGCGCTCGGGGCCGGTCGAGATCAGCCCGACGGGGACGCCGAGCTGCCGGGAGATGAACTCGACGTAGTCGCGCGCCGCCGCGGGCAGCCTCTCCAACTCCGTGACGCCCTCGGTCGAGGTGCGCCAGCCGGGCAGCGTCTCGTAGACGGGCTCGACCTCGCGCAGTTCCTGCGAGACGGCGGGGAAGGATTCGCACGCCGCCCCTTGGCGCCTGTAGCCGACGCAGACCTTGATCTCGTCGAGCGCGTCGAGGATGTCGAGCTTGGTCAGGGCGACGGTGTCGAAGCCGTTGATCTCCGCGGCGTAGCGCGTGGCGAAGGCGTCGAACCAGCCGCAGCGGCGCGGCCGGCCCGTCGAGACGCCGTACTCGTGGCCGCGCTCGCGGATGAGTTGGCCGATCCCGTCCTCGCCTTCGAGCATCTCGGTGGGGAAGGGGCCTTCGCCCACGCGCGTCGAGTAGGTGCGGACGATGCCGAGCACGCCGCCGATCTTCTGCGGCGGGAGGCCGAGGCCCGCGCAGACGCCGCCCGAGGTCGTGCTCGAAGAGGTGACGAACGGGTAGGTGCCGTGGTCGACGTCGAGGAGCGTGGCCTGCGCGCCCTCGACGAGGACGCTTTGGCCCTCGCGGACGGCGCGGTTGATGAAGTGGGTGGTGTCGGTGACGAACGCCCGCATGCGCTCGGCGAGCGGGGCGATCTCCCCGAAGACCTCGTCGGGTTTGAGCTCCGTGCCGCGGTACTCGCGGATGATGAGGTTGGCGTCCGCGATGTTGCGCTCGATGCGCGAGCGCAAGACCTCCGGGTTCATCGCGTCGGCGACGCGGATGCCGCGGCGGCCGGCCTTGTCCTCGTACGCGGGGCCGATGCCGCGCAGGGTCGTGCCGACCTTCTCGTTGCCCAGGCGCTCCTCGGACGTGTGGTCGAGGGCGCGGTGGTAGGGGAGTATCAGGTGCGCGCGCGTGCTGACCTTGACGCGGTCGGGCGTGACGGAGAGCCCCTGCGCGGTGAGGCGGTCGGCCTCCGCGAAGAAGGCGATGGGGTCGATGACCATGCCGTTGCCGAGCACGCACGTCTTGCCCGGGTGGATGATGCCCGACGGGATGAGGTGCAGCGCGTAAGACTTGTCGCCGACCTTCACCGAGTGGCCCGCGTTGTGGCCGCCCTGGTAGCGCGCGACCACATCGAACCGCTCGGCCAGCAGGTCGACGATCTTGCCCTTGCCCTCGTCGCCCCACTGCGCGCCGATTACGACTATAACTTTAGGCATGGAAGTCAGGTGCTAGATGTCGGATGCCGGATGCTGGATGTCGGTAAAAGAACAGAGTCCTTAACTGACATCTCGCATCCGGCATCCGACATCTGCCTTTCAACTCGCTCTTTCCAGCTTGATCGGCTTCTCGATGAAGTAGAAGCTGCACGTGCCGCGCACCTCCGCGAGGTCGCGCTGGTCGATGGGGAAGAGGCGGCACTGCGAGGGGCGGTCTTCGTAGATGCCGCAGGTCGTCGTGCCGTCGCCGTGCTTCTTGAGGAAGGGGCACTTGAAGAGTATCTCGCAGCAGGCGCCGCAGCGGTTGCAGTCGCCGCGCCGGAGGGCGAGCGCCGCCGTGACCTCCTCCTTCTTGAAGCGGATGCGGACGAAGCGGCGGAGCTTACCGTGCGCCTGGCGCGCGCGGAACTTGGCGTCCGCGACGGCCTCGGCGCGCTTCGCGGCGAGCCGCCCCTCGAAGGTGCGGCGCTGCCGTGCGGCGCGACTGGCTGCTGTCGGTCTCATCACTCGCGGCGGACTCGGGCGAGCGCGCGGGCGGCGCGGCCGCCCGCCCCCGGGGGGGTGGCACGCCCGCGCCGCCCGTCAGGTTCAGGCGCTGGCCGCGCCGCTCTGGACGTGCTTGTCGATCATGCGCGAGATGGCCTCCTTCGAGGTCGCGCCGACGACGCGCTCTTCTTCCTTGCCGTTCTTGAAGAGGATGAGCGTCGGGATGCCCTTGATGCCGTAGCGCTGCGAGACCTGCGGGTTGTCGTCCACGTTGAGCTTGACGACCGAGGCGGTCTCCTGGAAGTTCTGCGCGACGGCCTCGACCGTCGGCGCCAGCATCCGGCAGGGCGCGCACCACGGCGCCCAGAAGTCCACCAGCACCGGCTTGTCCGAATTGAGCACGGCCGACTCGAAGTTGCTGTCGTTCACGTCCTTGACGTTGTCACCCATGATTTCAAATCTCCTTCGACTGCTTTATCTGCTGACCAAACCCTCGCGTCCTACAGGTCGAACAGCGCGTGGTAGAGCCTGACGTACTTGCGCGCCGCCGCGCCCCAGGAGTTGTCCACCAGCATCCCGTTCGACTGTATCCGCCGCCACGCCTCGGGCCGCGTGTACCAGTGGAGCGCCTCGCGCACCTCGCCGAGGAGCGCCCGCGCGTCGTAGGGGCCGAACTTGAAGCCCGTCCCCGTCCCCGCCTCCGGGTCGAACCGCTCGACCGTGTCGTCGAGGCCGCCCGTGGCGCGCACCACGGGCACCGTCCCGTAGCGCATCGAGTACATCTGGTTCAGGCCGCACGGCTCGAAGAGCGAGGGCATCAGGAAGATGTCCGCCCCGGCCTCGATCTGGTGCGCCAGCGGCTCGTTGAAGCCGCGGAAGACGGCGACGCGCCGGGGCGCCCGATCCTTGAGCCGCTGGAGGAAGCCCTCGTACTCGCTCTCGCCCGAGCCAAGCGAGACGAAGGAGGCGCCCGCCTCGAGCATCTGCCACGCGACCCGCCTGACGAGGTCGAAACCCTTCTGCGCGACGAGGCGCGAGATGGAGGCGACCAGGGGGCGTTCCGGCTCCTTCGGCAGCCCGAAGCGCCTGAGCAGTTCGAGCTTGCAGGCGCGCTTCCCCGTCAGGTCTTCGGCCGTGTAGTGCGCGGGCAGGTGCGGGTCGGTGGCTGGGTCCCAGACGTCGTAGTCGACGCCGTTGGTGATGCCGACCAGGCGGTCGCGCCGCTGCCGCATCAGCCAGTCCAGCCCGTGCCCCTGCTCGTGCCCCTGAATCTCGAAAGCGTAGCGCGGGCTGACGGTCGAGACGGCGTCCGCGGTCATCAGCCCGGCCTTCAAAGACGAGGCCGCGCCGTTCGACAGGAAGACGTTCGACTCCTCGCCGCCCCTGAAGCCGAG
>DASVQJ010000012.1:0-39254 GCA_036389235.1 Pyrinomonadaceae bacterium
CGTCTCGGTCAACGGCGCCGGCGCCAGGAGTGGCGAGACGATCTTCACGGGGCAGTCCATACAGACGCCCGCAGGCGTGGGCGCGACGGTCACGCTGCCGGGGGTGGGGCGGGTGGACATCGCGCCGAACACGAACCTGACGGTGTCGTTCGAGGCGGGTAAGGTCAACGTCGCGCTCGTCTCTGGTTGCGCCATCCTGACGGCCGACCGCGGCAACGCGGGTGGCGTGGAGTCGGGCGGGGCGACGCAGCGCACGGAGGGCGAGGAGGGCGGGGTCATCGACGTCTGCTCGTCGGCGACTCCGGGCGGGGCGCCCGTCGTCGGGCAGGGCGCGGCGGCCGCTGCGGGCGCGGGCGCATCCGGCGGCGGCGCGGCCACGGGTGCGGGCACGGCTGCCGCGACGGCGGCCGGCACCGGCGGCGGCCTCGGGACCGGCACTGCCCTCGTGCTCACGGCGGCGAGCGTTGGGACCTTCGCCGTCGTCGGGAACAGAGTGATCAGCACGCCCTGCCGCCGCGGCCCCAACCCGAGCCCCGGCACGCCGCGCGGCCGCAACGACGAGTGCCGGTGACGAACTGATTTGCCGGCAGGTCTCCTTCCGTTTAATGTGCCCTCAGAAACTCGGTTTCTGAGGGCACAAGTTTTTCCGAACGAGTACCGACGCCGGGACAGGGAACCGTCTTGCACGCCGAGGGAAGACAATCCGAAGCGCGGCGACTGCCGCCCGCGCCCGTGCGGGCGGCGTTGGCGTTGGCCTGCTCGGCCCTCTTCATCTGGTGCGCGTGGGCGGCCGTGCGCGCGGGGGCTTCGCGGGTGGTTTCGGACTACGCGGGCAGGTCCCGTTCGAGGGAGGCGGCCGACGCCTCGGTCGCGCTCGCCCCTTCCGACCCGGAGGCGCATTACCAGCGCGCGAACGTCCTGGCCGACTCGGGCGATTACGCCGGAGCGGCGCCGGCCTACGAAGCGGCGCTGCGTTTGCGGCCCCGGGACTACGTCATCTGGGTCGAGTTGGGGAAGACGCGGGAGGAGACGGGGGACGCGGCGGGCGCGCTCGAAGCCTTCCGCCGGGCCGTCTCGCTCGCGCCCTTCTACGCGCGCCCGCGTTGGCTGTTGGGGAACGCGCTGCTGCGCGCGGGCTCGCGCGAAGAGGCCGCCGCGGAGTTGAGGCGCGCGGCCGAGAGCGACCCGGGCCTCTACCCCAACCTCTTACAGACGCTCTGGCACGCCACGGGGCGCGACCCGCGCGCTCTCGCGCGCGCCGCGGGGCCGCGCACGCCCGAAGAGACGCTCGCCCTCGTCAGGTTCTTAATCAAAGAGGGCGAGCCGGGCGAGGGCCTGGAACTCCTGCGCGGGTCGGGCGCACGGCTCACGGACGAGTCGCGCAGAACGCTCGTCAGGGACTTGGTCGCGGCCGAGCGTTTCGCGGACGCGTACGCGGTCTGGTCGGAGGGTCGCGGCTCTGTCGGGTCACTTACCGACGGCGGGTTCGAGGATGACGCGCGCTCCGAAGAGGACGGCTTCGGGTGGCGCTTCGCGTCGGGGGGGCAGGGCGTTAGACTCTCGCTCGACGCGGACGCGCCGCGCGAGGGCGCGCGCAGTCTGAAGGTCGAGTACGCCGGCAACTCCGAGCCCTCACAGCCGGCCGCCTCGCGGCTCGTCGCGGTCGAGCCGGGCGCGCGCTACCGCCTCACGTTCTGGGCGCGCACGAAGGAGTTGGTGACCGGCGGGCCGCCGTTCGTGCAGGTCGTCTCGGCGGGTAAGTCGGGCGAGGCGCTGGCGGAGGCGGCCCCGCTCCCCGCGTCTACGGACGGCTGGCGTGAGGCGGCGCTTGAGTTCACGGCGCCGTCGGCGGGCGCGGTGCGCGTCGCGCTCCGGCGCAAGCCCTGCGCGACTTCGCCGTGCCCGGCCTTCGGCGCCGTGTGGCTCGACGCGTTCGGGTTGAGAAAGCTCTAACGGTATTATCCGCTGGGAGGGGCGTTCGGAGAGATGGGCGAAGGGTTGAGGGCGGTCTTCATCGCGGGCGGCGCGGGGACGCGGCTGTGGCCTCTGTCGCGCGGGGCGCGGCCGAAGCAGTTCCACGCGCTGGCGGGCGAGTCATCTCTGATGAGGCAGACGGTCGAGCGCGTGCTGCCCGTCATCCCCGCGCGGGACGTGTGGGTCGTCACCGGCGCGCGCTACGTCGAGCAGACGCGCGCCGAGCTGCCCGAGGTGCCGGCGGCGCAGATCGTCGGCGAGCCGTTCCCGCTCGGGACGAACCTCGCCGTCGGCCTGGGCGCGCTCCACGTCGCGCGGCGCGACCCCGAGGCCGTCATCTTCGTCGGCTGGGCCGACTCGTACTTCCGCGACGGCGAAGAGTTCCGGCGCGCGCTCGCGGCGTCGGCGCGCGTGGCGCGCGAGACGGCGGGCGTCATCGTCGGCGTACGCCCCACGCAGCCGGCCACGGGCTACGGCTACATACGCGCGGGTGAGGCTTTGAGAGGGCACGAGGGCGCGTATGCCATCGCGGGCTTCGAGGAGAAGCCTGACCCGGAGCGCGCGCGCGCCTTCCTCGCCGAAGGCTCTTACTACTGGAACCCGGGGATGAGCGCGTGGGTCGCCTCGCGCCTGCTGGAGCTGATACGACTCCACAAGCCGGCGCACCACGCGGCGTTGATGAAGTTAGAGCCGCACCTCGGAACGGGACGCGAGGGCGAGGCGATGGAGGAGGCTTTCGCCGGGCTCGACCGCGAGCCCATCGACACGGCGGTCTTTGAGAAGGCCGAAGGGCTCGCCACGGTCGTCACAGACCCGGGGTGGAGCGACGTGGGGACCTGGGCCGCCGTCTACGAGCTCGGCGCCGAAGGCGGGCCGGCGAACGCGACGCGCGGCGAGGTCGTCGCGCTCGACACGACGGGCTGCCTCGTCCACGCCGCCGCGGGGCGCCCCGTCTTCACGCTCGGCGTCTCCGACCTCGTCATCGTCGACGCTGGCGACTGCCTCCTCGTCGCCCGCCGCGACCAAGCCGAGCGCCTCAAGGAGCTGCACACTCTCGCCAGAGAGTCCGGGCACGAAGACCTGCTCTGAAGAAAGTTAACCACAGGGACACAGAGACACGGCTTGAAGACTTAAGTCTTCAAGCCGTGTCTCTGTGTCCCTGTGGTTAACTATTGCGTTAGCGGGTCGGGGCCTGCGCGCGCGGGCGGACGGTGATGAAGGCGCTGTTGCCGCCGCGGTTGACGAGCAGGAGCACGGGGCGCTCGCCCGAGCCCTTGAGCGCCGCCTGCAACTCCGCGACCGTGCGGACGGGGCGGCGGTTCACCTCTTCGATCACGTCGCCGGGCTGTAAGCCGGCCTCGGCGCCCGCGCCGGCCGACGCCACGTCTGTGACGACGAGGCCCTGCGTCTCGCCCTTCAGGTTGAAGCGCTGCGCGAGCGCGGGGCTGACCGGCTGGACGTTGAGGCCGAGGCCGCCCGCGTCCTCGTGCGCGGCGCCCTCGCCCTCCTCGCGCCCGCCGCGCGCGGTGTTGGCGGGCAGCTCGCCGAGCGTGACGCGGAGCTGCTGCTCGCGGTTGTCGCGCGAGACGGTGAGCGTGGCGACGTTGCCGGGCTGCGTGCGCGCGACGGCGTTGCGCAGCGTGTTGTTGTCGGTGACGGGGGTGCCGTTGAAGGCCGTGATGATGTCGCCGCGCTTGACGCCCGCGCGGTCGGCCGGGCCGCCGGCCTGCACGCCGCTGACGATGGCGCCGCGAGCCTGGCCGAGCCCGAGGCTCGCGGCGAGGTCGGCCGTCACGGGCTGGATGTTGACGCCGAGCATGCCGCGGCGCACGCGGCCCGTCTGAATCAACTGCCCCATCACGTCCTTCGCCATGTTCGAGGGGATGGCGAAGCCGATGCCGATGTTGCCGCCGGTCGGCGAGAAGATTTGCGAGTTGATGCCGATGAGCTCGCCCGCCGTGTTGACGAGCGCGCCACCCGAGTTGCCGCGGTTGATGGCCGCGTCGGTCTGTATGAAGTCCTCGAAGCTGCCGTCGGAGAGGCCCGTCGTCCGGCCCTTCGCCGAGATGATGCCGGAGGTCACGGTCTGCCCGATGCCGAGCGGGTTGCCGACGGCGAGCGCCACGTCGCCTACGCGCGCCCTGTCCGAGTCGCCGAGCGGGAGGACGGGCAGCCCCGAAGCCTCGACCTTGAGCACGGCGAGGTCGGAGGGCTGGTCGGTGCCGACGACCTTCGCCGCGAGCGTGCGGCCGTCGTTGAGCTCGACGCGAATCTCTTCGGCGCCGTCGACGACGTGGTGGTTCGTCAGGATGTAGCCGTCGGCGCTCACGACGACGCCGGAGCCGAGGCCGCGCTCGACGCGCTCCTCCGAGCGCGGGGCCTGCTGGCGGAAGCGGTCGCCGAAGAACTCGCGGAACATCGGGTCGTCCGCGAACGGGAACTGCCGGGCCTCGCGCGTGCGGCGCGACGCGCGGACGGTGACGACCGCGGGCGTCACGCGCGACAGCACGTCGGCGTAGGAGCTCTGCGCCGCCCCGACGGCCGCGGGCGCCGGGGTCGCTGCCGTGTCGGCGCCGGACGCCGCCGCGACGCCCCCGAAGGCCGCGGCCGAGACGACCAGGGCGGCCGAAAGCAGGAGCCTGCCGGCCCGCCCTTTAGAATTTAAAAGGTCTCGATAACTCATGAGATAAGGGTCTCCTTGTATGGGAATCAGACGGAGATTTGATGAAGGAGCGGACGGGCGCGTTTACCCGCCCGGCGTGGGCCGGGGGTGCGTCGGCTCGGCCGTGAGGGGGGCGAAAGAGGCGTTCGCGCGAGTGCGACACGCCGGCCGGCCGGGCGTCCGCACGAACGCCGCTAAAATACTGAGCCCCGTGGCCGTACCGGCAATCTGAGGGGCCGCGCACAGCCCCGCCGCGGCTCCGCAGAACGGTTTTACGGCCCCGCGGAGCGGCTCCGCGTCAACGCGGAGCCGCTCGGCGTTGACGCGCCGGGCCGCCGCGTCAACGCGCCGGGCAGCCGCACGGACGCGAGACCGCTCTGCGGGCGCGCAGAGCGGGCATCCCTGCCCGCGCTCCCGGCGTGGGAGGGCATTTTTGCGTGGTGGAAGTGCTTGAAAAAAGGGAAGCCCAGCCGGGGCGCTTGTTCGGGTGGTGTGCCGGCTGCCGGTTTTGGTCGGTCAGCAACAGGTCGTGGCGGGTTGGCCGCCGGCTCACTCGCGCCCCAGGCTGGGTAGTAATCCAGGGGACTGTAAAGTAGCACTCACCCCCCTCCCTGTCATCGGAATGAAGATGGTGCCTGTACTCCAACTTTAGTTGGAGCCGCGCGGCGCGTCCGGGAGGCGCACGAGGCCGCGGCGGATGGCCGTCGTGGCGGCCTGCGTGCGGTCTGCGACGCCGAGCTTGCTGAGGAGGTTGTTGACGTGGCTCTTGACGGTGGCCTCGCTGATGTCGAGCGCGGCGGCGATCTCCTTGTTGCTCCGGCCGAAGACGATCTGCTCCAAGACCTCCAGTTCGCGCCCCGTCAAGTCCGACCCGCCGACGCGCCCCGCCAGCCGCTCGGCCACGACGCCGGGGATGCGGCGGCCCCCCGCGTGCACGGTGCGGATGGCGTCTTCGAGCTCCTCGAAGAACATGTCCTTGAGGAGATACCCCTGCGCGCCGGCCTGTAGCGAGCGGTAGATGTCCTCGTCGCCGTCGAAGGTCGTGAGCACGATGACGCGCGCGCCGGGGAACTCGCGCCGGATGGCGGCGATGGCCTCGACGCCGGTCATGACCGGCATCCGCAGGTCTGTGAGCAGCACGTCGGGCCGGAGCTTCCGGTACAACTCGACCGCCTGACGGCCGTCCGTGCCCTCGGCGATGACCTCCATGTCGGCGACGGTGTTGATGAGGGAGACGAAGCCCTGCCGCACCACCGCCTGGTCGTCCACCACGACTATGCGAATCTTCTCGTTGCCCATCGCGGATACATTATACGCTCAAGCCTCAATCGGCACGCGCACCAACACCTCTGTGCCAGCGCCGGGTGTGCTTTTGACGTCGGCCTCGCCGCCCATCTGCTCGGCGCGCTCGCGCATGCCGACGAGTCCGAAGTGGCCGCCGCGGCCCCCGTCGTATGAGTCCGCGTCGAAGCCGCGCCCGTCGTCTTTCACTTCCAGACGCACCTCGCGCGCGCCGAAGTCCAGGCTCACCGTGACCGTCTTCGCCTGCGCGTGGCGGACGGCGTTGCCGACGGCCTCCTGCCCGATGCGCAGGAGGTTGTTCTCGACCTGCGGCGCCAGCGGGCGGAACGTGCCGGAGACGTTGAACTGCGTCTGCACGCCGCTCTCGGCCGTCAAACGCCGCGTCATCTCGGCGAGCGCCGCCGGCAGGTCGCGCTCGTCCAAAGACTGAGACCTCAAGTCCCAGACGTACCTGCGCGCCTCCGCGACGCTGCTGCGGACGAGTGCGCGGGCGCGGTCGAGGTGCTTGCGCGCGGCGTCGGGCGCGTTGGCCATCGTGCGCGCGACGATCTCCAACTGGACGGAGATGCCGAGTATCTCCTGCGCGAGGTTGTCGTGTATCTCGCGCGCGATGCGGTTGCGCTCCTGTAGCACCGCGCCGTAGCGCGCCCGCACCTGCCGCAGGCGCAGCGCGTAGAGCTGCCACGCGAGGAGCCCGGAGGCCACGACGACGAGCGCGTAGAACCAGTAGGTGCGGTAGAAGTGCGGCCTGAGCCGGAAGCTGAACGCGGCGGGCTGGCTCGACCAGACGCCGTCGTTGTTGCAGGCCAGAACGAGGAAGCGGTACTCGCCCGGCCCCAGGTTCGTGTAGTAGGCGACGCGCCGGTCGCCTCCGTCGACCCAGTCCTTGTCGAAGCCTTCGAGCTTGTAGCGGTAGCGCACCTTCTCCGGCGCGACGAAGCTGAGGCCCGCGTAGTAGAAGTCGAAGCGGCTCTTGCCGGGCGGCAGTCCGAGGTCGGGCGCCGCCGCCACCGCCTCGCCGTCGACGCGCACCTGCTCGACGACGGCCGGCGGCGGCTGCGTGTTGGTGGGCATGCGCTCGGGGTCGATGGTGGCGACGCCCTTGATGGTCGAGAACCAGAGGCGGCCTCCGTGGTCTCGCCACGCCGAAGGGTGGCCGCCGCCGCTGCACTCGCGCGTCCGCATGCCGTCGGCCGTGCCGTAGACGACGGGCTCCAGCGCGCGCGCGCGGCCCGCGGCGAACTCCTCCAGCTCCGACTTGCCCAGACTGAACACGCCCTTGTTGCAGCTCATCCAGAGTCGGCCGCGGCCGTCTTCGAGCACGCGGTAGACCGTGTCGTTCGGCAGCCCGTCGCGCGTGGTGAAAGAGGTGAAGCGGCCGTCCTGAAAAAGGTTCAGCCCGCCGCCGTTGGTGCCGATCCACAGGCGCCCCTCCGCGTCGCCGTGGATGGAGATGACGACGTTGTCCGAGAGCCCGTCGCGCGTCGTGTAGGTCTTGAAGCGCCCCGCCTCGAAGCGGCTCAATCCGCCGAGCGTGCCGACCCACAGCACGCCGGCCGCGTCCTCGTAGATGGTGCCGACGAAGTTGTCGGGCAGCCCTTCGGCGGTCGTGTAGGTCTCGAACTCCTCGCCGCTCAGGCGCGCGAGCCCGCCGCGCGTGCCGACCCAGAGCGCGCCCGCGCGGTCGGCGTAGATGGAGCGGACGAAGTCGTTCGGCAGCCCCTCCGCCGAAGTGTAGGTTGTGAAGCGGCCTTCGCGCAGACGGCTCAGCCCGTCGGGCGTGCCGACCCACAGCGCGCCGTCCTGCCCTTCGGCGAGCGAGAGCACGACGTTGCTCGCCAGCCCGTCGTCGGTCGTGTAGGTCTTGAAGCGGCCGTCCTTCAGAAGGCTCAGGCCGCCGCCGTACGTCCCGACCCAGACGCCGCCCTGCCGGTCTTCGTAGATGGACTTGACGAGGTCGCTCGGCAGGCCCTCGCGCGTCGTGTAGGTCGTGAACTTCCTGTCCTTGAGCTGCGTCAAGCCCTCGGACTCCGTGCCGACCCACAGGCTCCCTTCGGCGTCCTCGAAGATGGAGAGGATGATGCCGTCGGAGAGCCCGTCGTCCTCGCCCTTGAACGTCTCGAAGCGTCCGCCGCGCATGCGCGCCAGGCCCCCGGCCGTGCCGACCCAGAGGTCGCCGCCGCTCCCTTCGCGCAGCGCCGTGACGCGGTCGTTCGGCAGGCCGTCGGCCGCCGTGTAGGTCCTGACGTCGTCGCCGCGCAGGCACGCGAGCCCCGTCGGCGTGGCGAGCCAGAGGCAGCCGTCCTCGCCGCGCGCGATGGCCGAGACGCCGCGCGGCCAGCCCGCGCCCGTCCCGGTCTCGGGGCGGAGAGAGCCTTCGCGGAAGCGGCTGAGCCCCTCGTCGGTGCCGACCCAGAGGTCGCCCTCCGCGTCTTCCGCGACGGAGAGGACGCCGCCGCCGGCCAGCCCCTCTTTCGAGGTGTAGCTCGTGAACCTCCCGTCCGCGTAGCGGCTCAGCCCCGCCGAGGTCGCGAACCAGACGCTTCCCGCACGGTCTTCGTAAGCCGCGGCCACGTCGTCGCCCGCCAGGCCGTCGGCGGTCGTGAACGTCCGCCACACGCCGCCCGAGAGGCGCGCGACGCCGGCCGCCGTGCAGACCCAGAGGTCACCCGCCTTGCCCGCGGCGAGCAGCGCGCGCACGTCGTTGCTCTTGAGCGCGGGCGTGTTCTGCCGGTCGAAGATTCTGAAAGACAGTCCGTCGAAGCGCGCGAGCCCCTCCTCGGTCGCGACCCACACGTAGCCGTCCTGCGTCTGCGCGACGGAGTGGACGGTGTTCTGCGGCAGACCGCTGTCGGTCTGCCACGCGCGACGCGCGAACTCGTTGCCCGGGCGTCCGGGGTCGAGCCCGCCCGCGCGCGCCGCGCAGAGGAGCAGCACGGGGATGAGCAACTTGAGTGGGAGTGCGCTACACTTGGTGCGGCGGGACGTTAGGCGCATCGTTGACGAAGGGCTCGGACTTTCAGGCCCGCTTGTCGGACTGTTCGCCGGATTATAACGGAAGACGATTCCCGTCGCATTCGACAGGCAAGGAACCCTTTGAGCATTCGCCGGAGGAGAAGGATGAGGGACGCGAAACTCTTCGCCGCCGTCGCGGCGTTAATCGTCGCGGCGGCGCTGGCCGCGGCGGCGGCGCCCGCGCGCTGGCGCACGGCCACGGCCGACGAGCTGCGCCGCGTCATCCCCGCGCGCGCGCCCGTCGTCAAGGAGAACATCGAGACCGAGTTCCGCACCGCGTCGGGCGCCGTCGACAACCGCGGCCGCTTCATCGCGGGCGTGGTGATGATTACGGCCGGCTACTCGGCCGAGGGCAAGTACTCGCACTTCTTCCTGACGCAGGCGCCTCTGCGCGTGGGCGAGCTGGACTTGCCGGCCGGGCAGTACGTCTTCGGCTACACGCGCGCGTCCGACGACTCGCTCCGCGTCAGCTTCTACCGCGCCGCGACCGGCGAGGCGGTCGGCGACGTCGAGGCGCGCCGCAGCACACGCAAGGGCGTCGGCGTCCGCTCGCTCCTCATCAACCCGCCCGCCGCCGGCCGCGCCAACATCCAGATCGGCCGCTTCCTGCTTGAGTACCGCGTGGCGGAGTGAGCGACGTTTGTTTGAGTAGCCCGGGGCGGATACAGACGGTGGGGCGCGCGGTGAGGTTGAAGGAGGAGGAGACAGAGTATGGCCTGGATTAAGACCATCCCATTCGACGAGGCGGACGAGAAGCTGCGCCGGGCGTTGGAGGCGCAGCGCGGGCTCTACCCGGCGGAGTACGCCGCGCCCGTCCACCCGACGCCCGACGGCCAGTCTTCCGGCATCGTCGCCTCGCACAGCCTCATCCCCGAGGCGCTCTACCACGCCTTCTCGACCTTCGGCGTGCTGATGTCGCCCGACCTGCCCCTGAGCCGCGCGCGCCACGAGATGATCGCCACGGTCGTCTCGGCCGTGAACCGCTGCCACTATTGAATCGAGTCCCACGCAGAGTTTCTGCGTCGCGTCACGCTCGACGAAGAGTTGGTCAGGGCGCTGCGGGAGGACTACACCGCCGCGCCCGTCTCCGACGAAGACCGCGTCATGCTCGACTACGTCGCGCAGCTCACGCGCGACGCCACGCGCATCACCCCCGGCCACCACGCGCGCCTGCGCGACGCCGGCTTCGACGACCAGGCGATCCTTCAAATCACCCTCATCGCCTCCTGGTTCAACTACATCAACCGCGTCGCCGACGCGCTCGGCGTCGGCCGCGAGTAGCAAGGGGCTGGCACGGCGCGCGAACCTGTAATACCCTTGCGTCCCGGGGGCAGGTATGGATTCAAAGTTCCTGAAGGCGGAAGAGTTCGGCATCAGGTTGGAGATCGTGCGCGGTCTTCCTATCTGGGAGCCGTACCCCGTCTACAAGCACCAGAAGGCCGTAGACCGCATCCGCGCGACGATCAGGCGGGCCGAGCCCGCCGCGGAGGGCGGGCCGAAGTGTCAGTGCGTCCACGCCGCGGACGTGTACGTCAGCTTCCCCGACGGCTCTTTGAAGAGGCCCGACATCTCCGTCTTCTGCCGCGAGCCGGAGGATGAGGAGGAGGCCGTCAGGCTCGTCCCCGAGGCCGTCATCGAGGTCATCAGCAAAGGCTACGAGGCGAAAGACCTTGAGATCGGCCCGCAGTTCTACCTCTCGCAGGGAGTCAAGGACGTGGTCGTCTTCAACCCTTACACCTTACTCGTCCTGCACGTCCGCCGCGACGAAGTCCAACGGCACGTCTCGCCCGTCGAGATACAGTTGCTCTGCGGCTGCCGCTGCGAAGTCTGACGGCCTCGCCCTCTCAGCCCCTCCTTATGCCCGCGCGACCGACGCCCCCTGTCCCGCCGAGGCTCGGCTCGCCGGGGTTACGCGCGCGCCGCGGCCGACTCTGCTTCCATGTCTCTCTCCTCACGTTTGAGTCAAACGACGCGCCCCCTCACGGCCGTGCTTCACGCTCAAGCGTGGCGCGCACGTTGTCGGCGAGGCCGGGCGCGGCCAGCGCGGCCAGCGAGTAGCTGAGGGCGAGCACGCACGCGAACCCCGCGAGGTAGCAGGCGAGCGTCGCGGCGAGCAGGGTTCCGGTCTCGGCCCGTCTCTCTGTGTCGGCGTTCCGTCTCATCGTCGTCTCCTCCTTCAACTGTGGAAGCGACGCCGGGCGCGGGAAGCGTCCACCCCGCGAAAATTTTTTTTCGGCTTGAAGAAATTCGTCCGAGGCGGCGCGGCGGCCGGTGATAAAATCCGCGCCGCAGTCCGGCACTACTCAAGACCGCCGGGAGTCGAAGGCCCCGACCCGATGGAGACCCTCTCGCCGCAGGAGATCACGAGGCTGCTCGCGGACTGGAACGCGGGCGACGCCGAAGCGCTGGAACGGCTCGCGCCGCTCGTCTACGCGGAGCTGCGCCGCATCGCGCGCCGCCAGATGGGCGGGGAGCGCGAGGGGCACACGCTCCAGGCCACGGCGCTCGTCAACGAGGCTTACCTGCGGCTCGCGGGCGGCGGGGGGCTCGCCCTGCAAGACCGCGCGCACTTCTACGCCGTCTGCGCGCAGGTGATGCGACACGTCCTGGTCGACCACGCGCGCGCGCACGCGCGGGACAAGCGCGGCGGCGGCGCGCCGCACGTCCCCCTGGACGAGGCGGCGAACGCCGCGGCCGCGGGCTCGGCGGAGGTGGTCGCGCTCGACGAGGCGCTGCGCGGACTCGAAGAGGTTGACCCGCAGAAGGCGCGCGTCGTCGCCCTGCGCTACTTCGCGGGGCTGAGCATCGAGGAGACGGCGGAGGTCTTAGGGATATCGCCGACGACCGTGAGGCGCGAGTGGCGGCGCGCGAAGGCTTGGCTGTACCGCGCGATTGCCGAGGGGGAGGGCGGGGCCGATGAAGTCTGAGCGCTGGCGGCAGGTGGACGAGCTGTTCGAGCAGGCTCTGGAGCGCGCCCCGACGGAGCGCGCGCGCTTCCTCGACGCGGCCTGCCCCGCAGACCCTTCGCTGCGCCGCGAGGTCGAAGAGATGCTGCGCTTCGACGAGCGCGCCGAGGACTTCATCGAGACGCCCGTCTTCGGCGCCGCCGCCGCGCTCATCGGCGCGCGCGCCCTGCGCCCCTCGCGCGCGTCGTCAGAGGGCGGCGGCGCGAAGAGGTCTGCGGGGCCGTTCGACCCCTCCTCCATCGACGAGTCGAGGTTCATCCCCGGCGACGTGCTGGCGGGGCGCTACCGCGTCGTCGGCCTGCTCGGCCGCGGCGGGATGGGCGAGGTCTTCCGCGCCGACGACCTCAAGCTCAAGCAGCCCGCCGCGCTCAAGTTCCTCCCCGAGGCACTGTCGAACGACGGCGCGTCGCTCGCGCGCTTCTACCAGGAGGTGAGCGTCGCGCGTCAGGTCTCGCACCGGCACGTCTGCCGCGTCTACGACGTGGCCGAGGCCGAGGGCTCGCACTTCATCTCGATGGAGTACGTGCGCGGCGAGTCGCTCTCTTCGCTCCTCAAGCGCATCGGGCGGCTGCCCGGGGACAAGGCCGTCGAGACGGCGCGGCAGCTCTGCGCCGGGCTCGCGGCCGTCCACGACGCGGGCGTGCTCCACCGCGACCTCAAGCCCGCCAACGTCATGCTCGACGAGCGCGGCGACGTGCGCATCACGGACTTCGGCATCGCGGCGCTCGCCAACGGCGGGCACGTCGCGGAGGCTCTGGCCGGCACGCCCGCCTACATGTCGCCCGAACAGTTGGCGGGCGGAGAGCTGACGGCGCGCAGCGACCTCTACTCGCTCGGCCTCCTCCTCTACGAGCTGTTCACGGGCAGGCGCGCCTTCGAGGCTTCGTCGCTGCCGGAGCTGTTGCGCCTGCGGCAGAGCGACACGCAGCCCTCCTCGCCTTCGAGCCACGTCAAAGACCTCGACCCCGCGGTCGAGCGCGTCATCTTCCGCTGCCTCGAACGAGACCCGGACAGGCGCCCCGCCACCGCCCTACAGGTCGCGGCGGCGCTGCCCGGCGGAGACCCCCTGGCGGCGGCGCTCGCCGCGGGCGAGACGCCCTCGCCCGAGATGGTCGCCGCGGCGCCGAAGGAGGGCGCGCTCAGGCCCGCGGTCGCCGTCTCGCTCCTCGCCTCCCTGCTCGCCCTGTTGGGGCTCGTCTGCTTCCTCTCGAAAGACGTGGGGCTCTACCGGCAAGTCCCCCTGGACAAGTCGCCCGAGGTCTTGCGCGACCGCGCGTCAGAGCTCGTGAAGAGGCTCGGCTACGACGCCCCGCCCGCCGACAGCGCCTACGGCATGGGCAGCGACCGCGGCTATCTGGACTACGTGAGGAGGACGGACGCTTCCACCAAGCGTTGGGAGAAGTTAAGGACGGGGCAGCCGGCCGCGATCTATTTCTGGTACGGGCAGAGCCCGAACACGTTCGACGTGTCGAACGGCGGGTACGTGACGGAGCACGTGCCCGCGCGGGACACCCCGGGGATGGCGGCGCTGACGCTCGACACGCGCGGGCGCCTGCGCTCCTTCTACGCCGTGCCCCCGCAGTTGAGTCCCGCGCCGGGGGACGAGCCGGCGCCCGACTGGGGCGCCCTGTTCGCCGAGAGCGGCCTCGACCAGGCGCGCTTCCAACCCGCGCCTTCCACGTGGACGCCGCCTCACGGGTACACGGCCCGCGCCGCGTGGGACGGCTCGTACCCGGGCCTGCCGGACTTTAAGGTGCACGTCGAGGCGGCGGCGTACGGCGGCAGGCCCGTCTACTTCGAGATCATAGACGCCTGGGACGTGCCTTTCGAACGGCAGGCGTCTTTATCGCGCTTCACCGAGCGCGCGCTCGTCGTACTCCTTCTGTCAGTCTTTATTACGGTGATGGTCGGCAGCGCCCTCCTGGCCTGGAGGAACCTGCGTCTGGGCCGCGGCGACCGCAGGGGCGCGTTCCGGCTGGCCGCCTTCCTCTTCGCCGCGCTCTTCCTCCGCTGGCTGTTCGCGGGGCATCACGTGCCGGCCGAGGACGAGGTTCTCAACTTCCTCAACAGCGTGCAGCGGACGCTCTTCTGGTCGTGCTTCTTCTGGGTCGTCTACGTCGCGTTCGAGCCCTTCGTCAGGCGGCGCTGGCCGGGGCGCATCATCTCCTGGAGCCGCCTCCTGGCCGGCGGCTTCCGCGACCCGCTCGTCGGGCGCGACGTCCTCGTCGGCGCGGTCTTCGGGGCCGCCGGCATCCTGTGCAACTTCTACCTCGCCGAACTCGTCCCGCGTTGGCTCGGTTACCCGCCCGGCGTCCCGTGGTTCGACTCCCCCGCGACGCAACTGCTCGGGATGCGCTCCGCCCCGTACGGCATCGTCCAGCAGTTCTTCGGCGCGCTTCTCCAGTCATTCATCCTGCTCTTCTTCCTGCTGCTGCTCTACATCGTTCTGCGCCGGGAGCGCCTCGCGGCGGGCGCCCTCTGGCTGGTGGGCGCCCTGGCCCTGAGCCTGACGCACGAGGGCCTGGCCGGCGTGCCGTTCGCCTGCCTCGCCGCACTCATGGTCGTGTGGGTGCTTTACCGCTACGGGCTGCTGGCGCTCATCTCGGCGATATACTTCCTGCACCTGAACATCTTCTTCCCGATCACGTCCGAGTTTACGGCGTGGTACGCGGGCGACTTCGTGCTGGCGCTCGCCGTCTCGCTCGCGCTCGCCGCCTACGGCTTCCGCGTCTCGCTCGGCGGCCGTTCGCTCTTCCGCGGGGGGCTTCTGGAGGACTAACCATGAGTGTCGGGGCGGGGCAGAACATGACGACATCCAAGCCGGCCGTCGGCACGAAGGCCGACGCGGCGCGCTCCCGCTCGGAAGTCGCCACGCTCGTCTTCGCGGCCTCGGTCGCGGTGGCGCTCGGCGTCGCCTGCGGTTTCTGGATCAACGCGCGAATGGCCTCCGCCGCCGGCCGCGCCGCGCGCTCACGCCCGGCGCCCGACGCGCCCGCGCCGGCAGGAGAGACCGGAAACATACGAGCCCCGGTCGAGACGGCGGACGCGACCGCGGCCTCGAAGGAGCCCGCGGCGGCTTCGGTCGAGGCGCGCCCGCCGAAGCCCGCCGCGACGCCCGCCGCGCGCGAAGTGAGCCGGCGGCCGAAAGTGGAGGTGCGTCCCGGCACAAGGTGGGAGGTCGAGAAGAGTTCGGCGTCGCAGTCGGAAGAGCGTCGGGCGGCGCCTTGCGCGCTGTACGCGAGCGCGGGCTCTCTGACCCTGCGCGGAGGCGGCGGGGCCCCGCTCGTCCTGGGCGGGCCGGGCGAGGCGGGGCGCGTCAACGTCTCCACGCCCGACTGGTCGAACATCGCCGTGCTCTACGAAGGCCGAACCGGCAACGGCTGGTTGAGATACTCCGTGAGGTCGTTCAGCGGCAGGCCGGGCCTCTACGCCGTCCGCTTCGCCACCCCCTGCGGCTCGAAGACCATCCCCGTGACGGTCAAGTAAAAGCAGGTAGACAGTAGACAGTAGGAAGACGAAGCGGCGCGCCCGGCCCGAAGCCTGAGACGCGCCGCTCGTTTCTTTCTACTGACTACTGTCTACTGTCTACTGTTCATTGCTGCTCGTCTTCGTCCGACTGCCCGCGCGCGGGGGCGGCCTCGGGCGCGCGGCCCGCGCCGAGCGAGTCGTAGTTGAGCGCGGCGTTGAAGAGGAGGAAGAAGGCGCCCTGCGTCTGGTGGCGCCACATCGGGTTGGTGGCGAAGAGCAGGACGTGGCCCCTTCCGACGGGCACGTCCACGACGGCCGGCGCGTTCGCAAGCTCCGACCCGCCCGCGAGCATCCCGCTCACGAGCAGGTTCTTCTCGTCCGACGCGAAGCGCAGCACCACGCGGGGGCGCTGCGCGGGCGGCACGAAGAAGGGGCTCCGCTGCTGCTGCCGCTGCTCGTCGGTCAACTGCTCCTCGCCGGGGCGCGCGGGCTGACGCCGCGGCGCGGGCGACGCCTGCGGCATGGCCTGCACCACGTCCGGGTCGCTCAAGGTGCCGCGGCCCGAAGGCCGTCCCGCCGGGCCTCCCGCCCCCGGCCCGCCCTCGCCGCCCCCGCCGCCGCCGCCCGCCGCGACCTGGAAGACCGGCGCCTGGTTGAAGTAGACGGGCAGCGTCTCGCCGTAGCCGTATGCAATCGGGCTCCTGCGGTCGGCGAAGGTCGCGTTGTAGATGGAGCCGCGCGCCTGCAACTGGGGCGGCTCGCGCACCGCGACGCCCGAGACCATCCCGTAGTCGATGGGGATGCGCGCGTTGCTCGTCACCGCGACGAAGAGGCCGCCCTCCTCCACGAACCTTTGCAGGTTCGAGAGCCCCGCCAGGCCCATCCCGCCGCGCATGTCGTCGGTCTGGTCGGGGGAGGTGCCGAAGTTGGGCGTCAGCTCCGACTGCTTCCAAGGGATGGGCTCGCCGCGCATCGGCAGCCCCGCCACGACCTGCTGCGCAGAGCCGCCCACGGGCGGGTAGATGATGACGTCGAAGCGTTCGCGCAGGTTCGGCGTGTTACGCAGGACGTGGTCGGAGATGTATGTGTAAGGAACGCGGTAGCGGTCGAACTCGATGCGGTACCAGCCCTCGTTCTGCGTGTTGATCCAACTGTGGACGATGGCGATGCGCGGCACCGGCATCTCGTGCGTCTTCACGTCCGGCATCTTGTCGAGCGAGCGGGCCTTGAGCCCCAACTCGACGGCGGCCGCCCGCAGGCGCGCCTCCAGGTCGGCGGGGTTCCCCTCGCGCCTGATGAGGAAGGAGCCGGCGTTGAACTGGAGGCCCTCGGCCTTGAAGGGCTCCTCGGCCGCGAGCATCCGCACGTCCTTGAGCCTGAAGCGGAGCGTGGCGAGCGTGTTGTCCGTGTTGTGGTTGATGACGTAGGCGACCGTCGAAGGAGTCGGTATCAAAGGGGTAAGGTTCCCGGCGGCGCCGGCTTCCGTCCGGAGCAACGTCATCGGGGCTTGCAGGATGGCCCGGTCCGTGACGCGCACCGTCTGGATGTTGCGCATCGCGCCGAGCGTCCAGCCGGTGTCGTCGTATGGGCGCGGGTCGTTGACGTTGTAGAACTGCGTGTCGAGCATCATGTCGGCCATGCGCGAGTAGGGCTGATCCATCCGCACGACGTAGGAGTCGGCGGGGAAGACGCGGCCGCCGACGTTCTGCCCGCTGCTCAGCCTGTGCACCTCGACGCCCATCAGCCGCAGGAGGTTGACGGCGTCGGCGGCCTCGGCGGGGCGCGGGTCGTCCGCCGGGAGCACGTACGCGGCCGGGCCTTCGTTGGTCGCCTTCGCCACCGCGCGCTTACTCTTCAGGTAAAAGTTCTGTAGGAAGCGCTCCTTGTTCTCCGAGACGAAGTGCATCGCGAAGAGGAGGGCCGACTGCTGCATGTTGACGTTGTTCCGGAGCGACCACTTCACGCGCGGGAGCGGCGGGTTCGGCCTGTACCAGTCGCGCTGCGCCTGCGCCGTCACCGTCCGGTCGAGCGTGTCGGCGCCGCCGTTGCCGAACGTCTCGTAGAAGCGCCCGACGGCGTTGTGGCCGTTGGCGACGTAGAACATGTAGTTCGGCGCCCACCCGTCGTAGAACCCGTGCGTCCACACGCCGGGCACGCCCCGCTTCGTCATCTCCTCGATCTCGTGGTAGGCGAGGAGCTGCCACTCGTCCACGACTATCGGGTCGAGCCACGCGTTGTACGGCCCCGTCCCCGTCGAGGTGTAGAGGAACGGCACGGACTCGTGCAGGTCGTGGAGGACGGCCGGGTGCCATTCGAGGAAGGTCTTCATCATGTTGCGCGTGAGCGCGAGCGCCATCCCCAGGCCGTCGCGGTTGTTGTCGTGCGCGACGTACTTGCCCCAGTAGACGAGCGGCGGCACGGCCTTGCCCGGGTTGGCCGTGCGGTAGTTGTAGAGGTCGACCATCTTGTCGCGGCCGTCGACTTCGAGCGCCGGCGTGATGAGGACGACGACGTTCTTGCGGATGTCGCGGACGAACGGCGACTCCTCGACCGCGAGCCGGTAGGCCAGCTCCATCAGCATCTCGGGCGAGCCGGTCTCGGGCGAGTGGATGGAGCCCGAGGCCCAGTAGAAGACCTTGCCCTCGCCGACGAGTTTCTGCGCGTCGGCGTCGTTCAGCGTGCGCGGGTCTGCGAGGCGCGCGGTGATCTCCTTGTAGCGGTTCAGACGCGCGATTGCCGCCTCGTCGCCGACGGCGACCAGGATTTGCTCGCGCCCCTCCTCGCTCTTCTCCGGCGCGCCGAAGACCTTCACGCGCGGGCTCGTGCGCTCAAGCTCGCGGAAGTAGCGGTGGAGGTCCTTCGTGTGCGTGAGCTTGCCCGGCGTGCCGACGACGTAGCCGAGCACCTTGTCGGGCGAGGGCACGCGCTCGGAGGCAGGCAGGTGGTCTACCAGCTCGGTCAGGAAGTACTTCTCGGTCGTGTACTCTTTAATCTTCGCCGCGTAAGCTTCGTCGGCCCTCTGCTGCGCGGACGCGTGCGGGGCGAAGGCGCAGGCGGCGGCGAGCGCGAGCGCGCAGAAGAGTGGCCGGCGGGCGGGCTTGCCAAAGAGGTTCATGCTCTCCTCCGTAAACTGTCTGCGGTGTTTTTCGGGCGTGCGCCACGCATGTTACGTGCGCGCGCGGCGCGAGTAAAGGGCGGCCGGCGGGGCGGGATTTATGCGCTCTTGAGTTTGACGGGGAGGGCGGCTAACCGCGGAGGCACGGAGGGCACGGAGGGGGCACGGAGTAATTCAAGTCTCTGTGCAACCTCTGAGCACTCTGTGCCTCCGTGGTTAGCCGCCCTTACCTCCGTAGCTCAAGATTGAATAGACCCTGACCAGCCAAATCCGGCACTCGCAGCGGCCCGAAGAGGGGTGTTACAATCCCCGCCTTACGATGAGCGCGCGCGGCAACGAGAAGAACAACGGCATCGACGGCCTGATGGTCGCGGCCTCGCGCGGCGACCTCTCGCGCGTCGAGGCGCTGCTGCGCGAGGGCGCCGACCCGAACGCGCGCGACGCCTTCGGCCAGACGGCGCTGATGTACGCCGCCGGCGCCGGCCACCAGCCCGTGGCCGAGGAGCTGATCGACGCCGGCGCCGACGTGGACGCGCGCAACCGCAACCACAAGTCGGCCGCCGACCTGGCCGAAGCGCGCGGCCACGCGGGGCTCGCCGCGCTCCTGCGCAACGCGCGCCTCTTCCTCGCGGCGCGCGACGGCGACCTCGCCAGGCTCGACGAGCTGCTCGACTCGGGCGTCGACCCGAACGCGCTGCTGCGCGACGAGTGGACGGCGCTGATGATCGCCTCGCTCAACAACCACCCGCAGGCCGTCGCCGCGCTGCTGCGCCGCGGCGCCTACCCGGACGCGCAGAACGCCACGGGCTGGACGGCGCTGATGATCGCCGAGCGCAAGGGGCACGCGGAGGTCGCGCGCCTGCTCAGGCACGGCAGGGTCGAGAAGCCGCTCCCCTCCATCATCGCCTCCGCGGGCAAGGGCGGCGAAGACATAGACCTGTCGGACTTCCCCGGACAGCTCAAGGACTGACCGCGCGCCGCTCGAAAGATGAAGAGAGACCTCGCGAACATTCTCGCCCTCGCCGCGGCGCTCGTCGGCTGCGGGTCGGCCGCGCCCGCCGCGTCTGTCACGGTGGCGCAGGAGCCGTGCCGCCTGGAGCGCGCCGTCGCGCCCGACTACGGCGGCGTGATGCTCGGCATGAGGGCGGGGGAGCTGGCGCGGATGTTCCCCGGCTCGGCGGATTTGCAGAGGGCGGCGCAGGCGCCGGGCGACCCTTCGAAGCCCTTCGTCGCGTCGCTCGGCGGGCTGGAGCTGGGCGTGCGCAGGGAGCACTTCGGGGACGTGAACGAGCTTCTGCTCACCTTCCTCGGGGGCGCGCTCCACCGCATCGACGTGCGCTACCGGCAGCCGGTGCCGTGGCGCGAGGTGACGGAGTTCTCGGCGCAGGCGTCGAAGCGGCTCGCCGTCCCCGGGGACTCCTGGGGCGAGACGTTGTCCGACGCGGAGCGGCAGTCGCGCGTGCTCGACTGCCGCGGCTTCAGCGTCGTCGTGCGCATCGACCGGGGTGGCCCGAGCACGCTCAGCATCGTGGACACGGCCGCGGCGAAACCGGACTCGGGCGCGGCGGCGCCCGCGAAGGCGGAGCCGGCGCCCGCCAGGCGTCGGCCGCGCAAGGGGCGCGGCGGGAAGGGGAAGACGGGTTGAAAGAGAAAGTAATCAAGACGGAAGAGGAGTGGCGGCAGTCGCTCACGCCGGAGCAGTACCGGGTCGCGCGGCAGAAGGGCACGGAGCGGCCGTTCACGGGCGAGTACTACCGGAACAAGGACGCCGGCGTCTACCTCTGCGCGGCCTGCGGCGCGGAGCTGTTCACGTCCGACGCGAAGTTCGATTCGGGGTGCGGCTGGCCCAGCTTCTACGAGCCGAAGGAGGGCGACAACGTCCGCACGCAGCTCGACACGAGCCACGGCATGGTGCGCACCGAAGTCCTGTGCGGGACCTGCGACTCGCACCTCGGCCACGTCTTCGAAGACGGCCCGCGGCCCACGGGCCTGCGCTACTGCATCAACTCGGTCGTGCTCAAGTTGGAGAAGGCCGGCGGCCGGCCTTCGGAAGAGTCGGCATGAGATTAAGGCTCTCGACCTTCATCCTCGCGGCGGCTGTGGGCCACCTCTGCGCCGGGCTCGCGGCGGCGCAGGCGCCCGCCGGGGTGAAGTCTCTGGCCGCGCGGCTCGGGCATCCGGCGGACGCGAAGCTCTTAATCGTCCACGCCGACGACCTCGCCGCGGCGCACTCCGTCAACGCCGCGACGTTCAAGGCGTTCGAGACCGGGCTCGTCAACTCCGGGAGCGTCATGGTGCCGTGCCCCTGGCTGCCGGAGGTCGCCGACTACGCGCGCCGGCACCCCGACGCAGACCTCGGTCTTCACCTGACGCTCACGAGCGAGTGGAAGACGTACCGCTGGGGCGGCGTCCTCCCGAAAGAGCGCGCCGCTTCCCTCTACGCGCCCGACGGCTACCTCTACCCGACCGAAGACGTGGCGGCGGCGCGCATCGACGTGCGCGAGGCCGAGGCCGAGATACGCGCGCAGATAGAGCGAGCGCGCGCCTTCGGCATCCGGCCGACGCACCTCGACTCGCACATGCGCACGCTCTACACGACGCGCCCGCTCTTCGAGATGTTCCTGCGCGTGGCGCGCGACGAGCGGCTGCCCGTCATGGTCTCGCGCGAGTGGTTCGGGGAGGCGCCCTTCCTCCCCGCCGCGCTCGGCCCCGACGGCCTCGTCCTCGACCGCGTCGTCGGCGCAGACCCCTCGGTTCGCCCCGAGCGCTGGGCCGAGTTCTACGCGGACGTGGTCAAGAACCTGAAGCCGGGGGTGACGGAGCTGATCGTCCACCTCGCATACGACGACGAGGAGATGCGCGCCGTCGCGCTCGACCACCCCAACTGGGGCGCGGCCTGGCGGCAGCGCGACTTCGACTTCGTGACGGGGGGCGAGTTCCGCAGGCTGCTCAGGGAGCACAACGTCAAGCTCGTCACCTGGCGCGAGATCGGCGGGCTGCTCGCGAAGCCTTAAGGATGGCCGAAGAGAAGAAGAAGAAGCGTGTGTCGCCGTCGCAGGCCTGGCGCGACGCGCGTGAGCTGGTGTGGACTCACCGCTCGCGCCTGGCGCTGGGGATGGGGCTGATGCTCGTCAACCGCCTGGTGGGCCTCGTGCTGCCGGCCAGCTCGAAGTACCTGGTCGACGAGGTCATCATCAAGCGGCGGGGCGAGCTGCTCGCGACCATCGCGCTGGCGGCGGGCGCGGCGACCTTCGTGCAGGCCGTCACGTCGTTCACGCTCTCGCAGGTCCTGGGCGTCGCGGCGCAGCGCGCCATCACCGAGATGCGCAAGAGCGTGCAGGCGCACGTCGCGCGCCTCCCCGTCCGCTTCTTCGACTCGACGCAGACCGGCGTCCTCATCTCGCGCGTGATGACGGACGCCGAGGGCATCCGCAACCTCGTCGGGACGGGGCTCGTGCAGCTCGTCGGCGGGCTCGTCACGTCGCTCATCGCGCTCTGCGTGCTCTTCTATCTGAACTGGCGCCTGACCTCCATCACGCTCGTCGCGCTGGCGGCCTTCGGCGGGGTGATGTCGCTGGCCTTCTCTCGCTTAAGGCCGCTCTTCCGCGAGCGCGGGCAGATTCACGCGGAGGTGACGGGGCGGCTCGCCGAGTCCCTGGGCGGCATACGCATCGTCAAAGCCTACTCGGCCGAGCGCCGCGAGACCCTGACGTTCGCGCGCGGCGCGCACCGCCTGTTCCGCAACGTGGCGCGCTCGATGACGGGCGTCTCCGGCGTGACGGCCTTCTCGACCGTCATCGTCGGCGGCATCGGGGTCATCCTCACGCTCGTCGGCGGGCGGGCCGTGCTCGCCGGCCAGATGACGCTCGGCGACTTCTTCATGTACATCTTCTTCACCGCGCTCGTCGCCGCGCCGCTCGTCGAGATCGCCGCCATCGGGACGCAGATCACGGAAGCCTTCGCCGGCCTCGACCGCATCCGCGAGATAAAGCGGATGGCGACCGAGGACGAGGGCGAAGCGGGGCGGGAGCCGCTCGGCGAGGTCGCGGGCGAGATCGCCTTCGAGGACGTGACCTTCGAGTACGAGGAGGGCGCGCCCGTCCTGCGCGGCGTCTCCTTCCGCGCGCCGGCCGGGACGACGACCGCGCTCGTCGGCTCAAGCGGCTCCGGCAAGAGCACGCTCATCGGGCTGGTGATGGCCTTCAACCGGCCGCTCTCGGGGCGCGTGTCGGTCGACGGCCGCGACCTCTCGACCGTCCGGCTCAGGGACTACCGCGAACAGCTCGGCGCCGTTTTGCAGGACAACTTCCTCTTCGACGGAACCATCGCCGACAACATCGCCTTCTCGAACCCGCACGCGACGCGCGCCGAGATCGAAGCCGCCGCGCGCGTCGCCCACTGCGACGAGTTCGTCCGCGGCTTCGCCGACGGCTACGACACGGTCGTCGGCGAGCGCGGGGTGAAACTCTCGGGCGGGCAGCGGCAGCGCGTCGCCATCGCGCGCGCGATTTTGGCCGGGCCGAAGATTCTGATTCTCGACGAGGCCACGTCGAGCTTAGATAGCGAGAGCGAGGCGATGATACAGGACGGGCTGCAAACGCTCAGGCGCGGGCGCACGACCTTCGTCATCGCGCACCGCCTCTCGACCATCCGCAGCGCCGACCAGATACTCGTCCTCGAAGAGGGCCGGATCGTCGAGCGCGGCACGCACGAGGAGCTGCTGGCCGCGGGCGGGCGCTACCGCCAGCTCTACGACAAGCAGTACCGCTTCGAGCGCAACCAGTTCATCAACCCCGGCGAGGACTTCACGCCCGAGCCGCCGAAGGCTCTCCCGCCGCCCGCCGTGCCGACGAACCTGTGAGCGGGAAGAGTGTTGCCGTTTATATCTTCACCTGGAAGTAAAGCTCGGGGCGCCCCGACGCGGAGGCGCGGGGGACGCGGACGGCGCGCAGAGGGTTGAGGGATTTCAAATTTGAAATTTCAAATCTCAAATCTGTATCCCTCTGTGCCCTCCGCGCCTCGGCGCCCTCCGCGTTAAAACAGTCTCCGCCGAGCGCCCGACGACGTTTTAAAGGAGGACTGATAGAGTGGCAGAAGTTCCCCAGACCTACGAGACCCACACGCGCTGGCACGCGCCCTTCCACTTCTTCGTGGTGCCCGTGCTGTTGACGAACGTCATCGTGGCCGTCGTCCAGTTGGTGCGCGACCCCGGTTTGGACAGGGGCTGGTGGCTAGTCGTCTCAATCGCCTTGCTGGTGCTGGCCGCGCTCGTCCGCCTCAACCCTCTGAAGGCGCAGGACAGAATCATCCGGCTCGAAGAGAGCCTGCGTTACTACCAAGTCCTGCCCGAAGAACTCGCCGCCCGCGCCGCTTCGCTCACGACGGCGCAGACCGTCGCGCTGCGCTTCGCGCCCGACGAGGAGCTTGAAGGGCTCGTCCGCGAAGTGCTCGAAGGCAGGCTCACGAAGCCCGACGAGATCAAGCGCGCCATCAAGGGCTGGCGCGCGGACACCTTGAGGGTCTGAGGCATGATCGTCGGGAAGGTCAAAGAGGTCTGGCGATACCCTTTGAAGTCGATGGCCGGCGAGCGGCTCGAAGGCGCGGGCGTCGGCGCGCGCGGGCTGTGGGGCGACCGCGGCTGGGCCTTGCGCGACGAGGAGGCGGGCGAGATTCGCGGCGCGAAGATAAGCCCGGCGCTCATGCTCTGCGCCGCACGTTACAGGGAAGAACCTGCGGCCGAGGGCGCGCCGCCCCACGCGGACATCACGCTCCCCGGCGGCAGAGAGACCTCGACGGACGACCCGAAGATTAATGAGCTTTTGTCCGAGCTCCTCGGGCGCAGGGTCACGCTCTGCCCCCTCCGGCCGGCGAGCGACCGCGCGCACTACCGCCGCGCGATGCCGGCCGCGCGCGTCGTCGGCTTCTTAAGCCGCTCGCGCAACTTCCGGCGGCTCGCGCTCGGCGCGATGAGGCTCGCGGGGAAGGACAAGGAACTGCGCGAGGACTTCGGCCGCGAGCCGGGCGAGCCCCTGCCAGACCTCTCGCTCCTCCCCGCCGAAATCTTCGAGTTCACCTCGCCGCCCGGCACGTACTTCGACGCCTTCCCCGTGCACCTCCTCACGACCGCCTCGCTCGCGGCGCTCGCGCGCCACGCGCCCGAAACGGCCTGGGACGCGCGCCGCTTCCGCCCCAACTTTCTGATCGAAACGTCGGAGGGCGTCGAGGGCCTGGTCGAATCCGGCTGGGGCGGGCGCACTCTGCGCGTCGGCCCGCTCCGCCTCAAGTGCGAGATGCCCGCGCCGCGTTGCAGCATGACCATCCAGGCGCAGGCGGGGCTCCCCAAAGACCCGCGCGTGCTGCGCACGATAGTCAAGAAGGCGGGGCAGAACTTCGGCCTCTACGCCAACGTCGAGTCGGCGGGCGGCGTCTCGGTCGGCGACGAGGTCGAGCTACTCTGAGCCGCCCCCAGGCGTCTAAGGGTGATGAGACAACTGAGCGACATCCCTTTCTCCGTCCTCGACCTCGCGCCCGTGCCCGAGGGCTCCGGCGTCGCGGACTCTCTCCGCAACACGCTCGAACTGGCGCGGCGCGCGGAGGCGCTCGGCTACAAGCGCTTCTGGCTGGCCGAGCACCACGGCATGACGGGCATCGCCAGCTCCGCGACCGCCGTCCTCATCGGCCACGTCGCGGGCGGCACGAACACCATCCGCGTCGGCTCCGGCGGCGTGATGCTGCCGAACCACTCGCCGCTCGTCGTCGCCGAGCAGTTCGGCACGCTCGAAGCGCTCTACCCCGGCCGCATCGACCTCGGGCTCGGCCGCGCGCCCGGCACCGATCAACTCACGGCGCGCGCCCTGCGCCGGAACTTCGCGGCCGCGAACGAAGACTTCCCGCGCGACGTGGCCGAGCTGCGCGCGTACTTCGGGCCGCCGCGCCCCGGACAGTCGGTGCGCGCCGTGCCGGGCGAAGGGCTCGGCGTGCCTCTGTGGCTCCTGGGGTCGAGCCTCTACAGCGCGCGGCTCGCGGCGGAGCTGGGGCTCCCCTTCGCCTTCGCCTCGCACTTCGCCCCCGACTACCTCCTGCACGCGCTCGAAGTCTACCGCGAAGGCTTCCGCCCCTCCGAAGAGTTGAAGGAGCCCTACGCCTTAGCGTGCCTCAACGTCTTCGCGGCCGAGACGGACGAGGAGGCGCGACGCCTGTTCACGTCCGTCCAACAGGCTTTCGTCAACCTGCGCCGCGGCCGCCCGGGCAAACTCCCGCCGCCGGTCGAGGCGCTCGAAGGCTTCGCGTCTGACCTGGAGATGGCCGGCGTCGAGCACGCGCTCCGCTACTCGGTCGTCGGCTCGCCCGAGGCGGTCAGGCGCGGCCTCGAAGCGTTCGCGGATTTGACCCGCGCCGACGAGCTGATGCTGACCTCCCAAATCCACGACCCTGCCGCTCGCCTGCGCTCCTTCGAGCTCGTCGCGGCCGTGCGCGGACGCGCGTCCGCCAACGTGTCGTGAGGCGCGCGCCACACTCCCGCGAAGAACGCGGCGGCGGAAGCGGGTAGAATACGGAGCACGACAACAACACATCCGTAGAGACGTACGGTAAGACACGCCCGCCCACGAGCGGGCTGAACTTTTTGAGGGAAAGCAGATCATGATTAAAACAGACGGATACGCCGCGCCGACCGCGGGCGCGGCGCTTGAGCCCTTCTCGTTCGACCGGCGCGACGTGGGCGCGCGCGACGTGCTCATCGACATACAGTACTGCGGCGTCTGCCACTCAGACATCCACCAGGTGCGCGACGAGTGGGGAGGCTCCATCTACCCGATGGTGCCCGGCCACGAGATCGTCGGCCGCGTCGCGCGCGCCGGCGCCGAGGTCTCGAAGTTCGAGGTGGGCGACCTCGCGGGCGTCGGCTGCTTCGTCGACTCGTGCCGCACCTGCCGCAACTGCCGCGACGGCGAGGAGCAGTACTGCGAGAACCACCTCGTCTCGACCTACAACGGCACTGAGAAGGACGAGAAGACGCCGACCTACGGCGGCTACTCGACCAGGATCGTCATCGACGAAGACTACGCGCTGCGCATCCCCGAAGGGCTGCCGCTCCCGAACGCCGCGCCGCTGCTCTGCGCGGGGATTACGACCTACTCGCCTTTGCGCCGCTTCAAGGTGGGTGAGGGCCAGAAGGTCGGCGTCGTGGGCCTCGGGGGTTTGGGGCACATGGGCGTGAAGCTCGCCGCCTCGATGGGCGCGCGCGTGACGGTCTTCAGCACCTCCCCCAACAAGGAGCAGGACGCGCGGAGCCTCGGCGCGCACGACTTCGTCGTCACGCGCGAGCCGGGTCGGCTCGAAGCGCTCGCCGGGCAGTACGACTTCGTGCTCGACTGCGTCTCGGCGCCGCACGACATCAACGCCTACCTCAACCTCCTGCGGCGCGAGGGCGCGCTCGCGCTCGTCGGCGCGCCGGAGAAGCCGCTGGAGGTCGCCGCCTTCTCGCTCATCACCAACGGCCGCTCGCTCGCCGGCTCCATGATCGGCGGCATCCGCGAGACGCAGGAGATGCTCGACTACTGCGCCGAGCACGGCATCTCTTCCGACATCGAGCTAATCCCGGTTCAGAAGATCGAGGAGGCATACGAACGCACCGTCAAAGGCGACGTGCGCTACCGCTTCGTCATCGACATCGCCTCGCTCAATAAGGGAGTAGACAGTAGACAGTAGACAGTAGTCAGTAGCAATACGAAGCGGCGCGCCCGGCCCGAAGGCTGAGACGCGCCGCCTCTTTTTTCTACTGACTACTGCCTACTGCCTACTCTTACGACGCGACGACGTAACCCTGTAAATCGGAGACGGCCGCGAGCAGCTCGTGGGGGTTGAAGGGCTTGGCGAGGTGGAGCTGGTAGCCGGCGGCCAGCGCGCGGCCGCGGTCTTCGTCGCGGGCGTAGGCCGTGAGCGCGGCGGCGGGCGTCCGCCCCCCGCGCTCGGGCGGGAGCGCGCGCACCTTCCTGATGAGGGCGTAGCCGTCCTCGCCCGGCATGCCGATGTCGCTCATCAGGATGTGCGGCCGCCACGTCTTCAGCTTCTCCAGGGCCTCGCCCGCCGACGCGCAGGCCGTCACCTCCGCGCCCGACTGCGCGATGACCGTGCTGATGAGACGGCGCGTGTCCTGCTCGTCGTCCACGACGAGCACGCGGACGCCCGCCAGCCCCTCGGCCCTGTTCAGGCTGAAAGCGGCCTCCGCCGCCTCGGTCTGGCAGGAGCACGCCGCCGCCGCCTGCGCGAGCGGGAAGGTGACGGAGAAGGTCGAGCCCCGATCCTCGCCCGCGCTCTCGGCCGTCACCTCGCCGCCGTGCAGCTCCGCGAGGTGGCGGACGATGGCGAGGCCGAGGCCGAGGCCCCCGTGCGTGCGCGTCGTCGCGCTGTCGGCCTGCCGGAAGCGGTCGAAGACGTGCGGCAGGAACTCCGCGGGGATGCCGCGCCCCGTGTCGCTCACAGAGAGCTTGACCCGCGCGCCCTCGCGCGCGAGGCGCACGCTGACGCTGCCGCCCTCGGGCGTGAACTTCACCGCGTTCGACAGGAGGTTCCAGGCCACCTGCTGCAGGCGCGCCGAGTCGCCCGAGACGGTCTTCCCGCCCGGCTCGCACTCGTACGTCAGACGGATGCCCTTCGCGTTGGCCGCGGGGCGCACGACCTCGATGGAGTTCGAGACGACCGTGTCGAGGCCGACCTCGCGCGTCTCAAGCAGGAGCTTGCCCGAGATGATGCGCGAGAGGTCGAGCAGGTCGTCGATGAGCCGCGACTGAACCTTCGCGTTGCGCTCGATGGTCTCCAAAGCCTGCGCCTGCACCTCGCCGCGCACCTGCCCGGCGCGCATCAGGGTCGTCCAGCCGATGATGGACGTGAGCGGCGTCCGCAGCTCGTGGCTGAGCGTCGAGAGGAACTCGTCCTTCAGGCGGTTGGCGGCCTCGGCCTCGGCGCGCGCGGCCTTCTCGCGGAGCAGAATCTTCTCGCGCTCGGCCTCGCTCCGCTTCAGCTCGCTGAGGTAGCGCGAAAGCTCCTCGACGTGCGCCTCGGAGTGCTCGATGTTCTTGAGGTAGGTCAGGTAGGTGAAGTAGATGATGGCGATGATGGGCAGCGTCGCCAGCACCGCGGAGAAGCCGACCGAGTGGACGAGCCGCGCCGTCACCCCCGCGGTGGACGCGCCCGCGAGGTACGTCACCGAAGTCCAGAGGTAGTAGGTCTTCCACGTCGGCCAGAAGCGCTCGCCGAGCTTCAGAGACTTCTCGACGGCGATCAGCCCGGTGTTGGCCGCGTACTGCACGAGCGCCATGACGAAGACGGCGACCAGCGCCGCGGGCGAGTAGACGTCGCCCGCGAGGTCGGCCGCGCCGAAGAGCGCGCGCAGCGCCGTCGCCGTCAGGAAGGTCGAGAGCGCGAGCACGGCCGCGTTGAAGAGGATCGTGAGCGGCTTGCGGCTGATGCGTAAGCTCGCGTAGACGCCTTCGAGCGCCGAGAGCGTGACGGCCGCCGGGCCGCCGTAGAGCAGCAGCGTGAGGAAGACGAGCGTGTCCGAGACCGTGATGCGCCCGCTCACCCGCGGGATGCGCACCGCCCCGTGCGAGCCGACGCAGACCAGCAGGCCCAGCAGCAGGAAGCGCGCGTCGAGCCGGCCCAGCGGCAGAGACGCGGCGGAGAAGACGACCGCACCCGACCCCAACGCGATGACGGCCCACATGAACGGCCGAGCGGGATTTTTTCTCTCCTCCACAGCTCCTCCTGAATTGTCTTTACTGCTTTTGCTCCGGCCGGCGCGGCGCGGACTCGCGCGCGCCTCGTACGGGGAGAGAGGCGACTGTGAAGTCTTTCGACCGTGAGGTCGTTTGAGTAAGTCCGGTGAGAACGTTCGACCCTGCGCCCCGGCTCAGTAGTCGAGGCAGTCCACGCCGTCGTCGGCCGCGGCGGCCATCCCCTCCGTCGCGTCGCCCGCGACCGCGGCCGACTGCGCCTGAAGGAAGAGGTCGCCGGTGATGACGCCGTCGCCGGTGATGACGCCGTCGCCCGTGATGACGCCGTCGCTCAGCAGGTCGCCGTCGCGCAGCCGCGTGCCCCCTTCGAGCAGCAGCGCCGACGAGGCGAGGAAGACCGCGCCGTCGCCCGTGATGACGCCGACGCTCGTCATGATCTGGTCGCCCGTGATGACCCCGTCCGTGATCATCGTCCGGTCGCCGGTGATGACCCCGTCCCCCGTAATCACCCCGTCGCCGGTGATGACGCCGTCGCCCGTGATGACCCCGAGGCCGTAGATTTTCTGGTAACGCGTGATGAGTTCGAGACCCGTCACGTAGTTGTAGTTGAGCAGGAGGCCGCGCGACCAGGTGAACGTGTGGCCGGCGATGCTCGTCTGCGGCGCGGGCGGCGCGCCCACGAGGAGCGGCGCGCCGAGCGGCGTCGATGAAGAGAGGTCTGTCCGGACGAGCTTCGCCAGGCGGACGGCGCCCTCGACGTTCAGCTCGCCCATGCCCTGCTCGAAGAAGTTGAAGCCGGCGAGCGGCTGCGCCGTGTACATCAAAAGCGCCTTGACCAGGTTCGGCGTCAGGGTCGGGTTGGCCTGAAGCATTAAAGCCGCCGCGCCCGCCACCGCGGGCGTCGCCATCGACGTGCCGTTCAGGTACATCTGCCGGCGGTTATCGACCGGACTCACGCCCGCGTCGAGTTCCGGGTGCTGCGCGAGGAGTTGGTTGCCCGCGGCCGCCGCGTCCACGATCTTGTTGCCGGGGGCGACGAGGTCGGGCTTGATCAGGTTGTCGTAGTGGCGCACGCCGTAGGCGTCCGTGTGGTAGCTGCGCGTCGGCCCGCGCGAGCTGTAGGTGGCGACGCCGTCGTCCGAGCGCGCGTCCGTGCCGAAGCTGTTCGCCGCGCCGACCGTCAGCGCCGACGGGTCGTTGCCCGGCGAGTGTACGTGGCCGTAAACCTTGTTCCCCGCGGAGTCCTTGCCGTTGTTGCCGGCCGCGGCCACGACGACTATCCCGGCGTCGACCAGTTTGCGCACGGCCTGGCACGCCGGGTCGTCGCGGTAAGACTCCACGGCCGGCATTCCCAGGGAGAGGTTGACGACGCGTATGTTGAAGCGTGCGCGGTTGGTCAAAACCCAGTCGAGCGCGCGCAAGAGATATGTGGTCGTCCCGGCGCCCTGCGAGTTGAGGACGCGCAGGTTGACGACGTTCGCGTTCGGCGCCACGCCCGTGTAGGCCGCGTTCGAGATGCGGCCGTTGCCCGCCGCGATGGAGGCGACGTGCGTCCCGTGCCCGAAGGGGTCGTCGGTGCGACCCTCGCCCGTGAAGTCCACGTTCGCGAGGACGCGCAGGCCGTTGCTCTTGTCGAGGAAAGCCTTATGCGTCGTGTCGATGCCGGAGTCGATGACGGCGATGCCGACGCCCGTGCCGTCGAGCCCCGAGGTCGTCGTGCCCGCGGTCGCGCGTACGGCGTCGGCGCCCGAGGTCGCGGAGACGTGGCCGAGCGTGCGCACCTCTTTGTTGATGGAGACGTAGGTCACGTCCGAGCGCTGCGCCAGCGCGGCGGCGGCGCCCGCCGGCAGGTCGACGGCGCGGAAGTCGAAGTTTTGAAACGGCCTCACGTCGCTCGCCCCGTTGAGGAGCATCGCCGTGTCCAACTCGCCCGACCAGTCGCCGCGCGGGCGGACGATGACGCGGACGCGCTCGGTGCCCTGGCCGTTGTTGACCTTGCGAATGATCTCGGCCGAGACTTTGCGGCCGGGGTTCAGAGTTTGGGTCAGACTTTGGGTGGCGCTACCCAACAACTGCGCGCGCGAAGGCGGCGCCAGCGTCGAAGACACGACGGCCAGAGTCAGCACGAGGGCGAGCCAGACGGCGGTACGACTCATGAACTTATTCCTTGGGACACGTAGACAGAGGCCGCGGCGGGCCTGCTGAAAACAACCTTCAGCTCTGAGGATTGGCCTAACGGGGTCGTCTTGGTCAGGGCTCAAGCGACTGGGGCAAAAAACACGCTCTGCCCAGAATGGGGGTTCTGGTGGGGCGGATTTTAACAAATGGTTCTAAATTGTCAATACAAGGTTGAACATTTTTAACTATCTATTTGACCGTAAAAGTTCGGTACAAGTCTTTAAGAAGCTTTGAGTTACAATGTCTACCGGCAGACAGTGTGTTAAACGCCAGGGAGGGCCGAAAATCGTAAAGGCACCTCTGTGCGGCATAATGCGCCGGAGCCGTCGGTTCGTAAGGAGGCTTTGAATGTCACCCGGAAAACTCGCGCGTGCGCTGGCGCTCGCCCCGCTTCTCTTCGGCGGCTGTCTGGTCGAGCCGTCGCCGAACGCGCCGGCCGCGAACGCAGGCGTGAACGCAAATGAGAACCGCGCGGGCGGCGGGGCGAGCCCGACTCCCGAGGGCCGGCCGGCCCCCGAAGGCAGCCCGAGCCCCGAGTCGCCCGTCAGTCCAACGGGCCTGGCCGAGGCGGGGGGTAAGCTTGAAGGTTACGTGCGCGCGGCCGCCGCGGGTCTCGCGCCGGAGCAGCGGGAGGCGCTCGGGAGCGTTAACACGGACGCGCGGAGGGTGCTTGCGCTGCGCGGCTACCTGCGGGCGGGGCGCGACGCGGCGGCGCGCTGGGCCTGGTCGCGCGAGTACATCGAGAGTTACGAGAAGTCGCCCGAGTACGCGGCGGCGCTGGCGGAGATCGAGAAGGTCAGGCGCGAGTTCGAGGGCGCGAACCCGGGCTTCACGCTGCGCGTCAACACACAGGTGCGGAGCCTGGACGAGCAGTTGAAGAAGTGGAACGAGAACGATTCGGTCGCGCGCGCGGGCGAGGAGCTGCTTCAGCGCGTGCGCGAGGAGCTGGCCGGGCCGTCTTACGCGGAGGCGCCGGCCGCGGCCGACGTGCAGAGGTTCGAGCGCTTCCTGCGCGGCGCGACGACGCGCGTGACGCCGACGCTGGCCGTGCCGGGGCTCTCGCCGCACGGGCAGTCGCGCGCGTTCGACTTTCAGGTGATGCGCGGCTCGCAGTTGATCGCCGGCCCGTCCGGCGCGGGCGCGTGGGACAGTGAGGGCTGGACCGAGAAGTTGCGCGCGTCGGTCACGCGCGCGAGCACGAAGTTTACGGGGCCGCTCGCGTCGCCGCGCGAGCCGTGGCATTACGACTACCGCCCTTAGAGGGGACGCCGTCCGGGACGAGGGTGAGCCGTTTGAGACGCTTCAAGGCCGCCGGCCTGCTCCTTTTAATCCTCTTCCTGTTGACGGCCGCCGTGTCTGCACTCCTCCCGGGCGAGGTGTGCCCGGCGGGGGGCGCGGCCGTGACGCCGGGCGGGCGCGAGTTCGCGCGTTTGAAGAACCGCGCCGCGGCGCCGTCGGCGGAAGACTTCGACGAGAGCGTTTCGCTCGAAGCTCTTCTGCGGCCCGGCGAAGACCGCGGGCGCTGGTCGGAGTCGCGCGCGGGGAGGGTCGAGGGTTACGTCGTCGAAGTCGTCGCGGGCGGCGTCGAGGCGGCCAACTGCTACTCGTACCGCGAGCGCGACGTGCACATACACGTCGCGCCGCGCCGCGAAGCGCCGCGGACGGAGTGGGTGGTCGTCGAGGTCACGCCGCGCGCGAGGCGGCGTGCGGCGGAGTCGGGCCTCGACTGGTCGGCCGCCGCGCTGCGGGGCGAGCTCGTGGGTCGGCGCTGCCGCTTCGAGGGCTGGCTGCTCTTCGACCGCGAGCACGCGGACGAGTCGGAGAATACGGCGCCGGGCGCGCGCGGCAACTGGCGCGCGACGGCGTGGGAGCTGCACCCGGTCACGTCGGTGGAAGTCTTGAGATGAGTTTGAGACTTTAAGGGTAGCGGACGACGGCGGGGCCGGACTGGGGCAGGGGGATGCGCTCGGTCTCTTCGGGGACGTGTGCGAAGCGGCCTTCGCGCCAGTCCTCTTTGGCCTGCTCGATGCGCTCGGGCGAGCTTGAGACGAAGTTCCACCAGATGTGCCGCCTGCCTTCGAGCGGCGCGCCGCCCAGGAGCATCAGGCGCGCGCCCTCCCCCGGCGCGGCGCGCAGCAAGACCTCCGCGCCGGGCCTTAACAGAAGCAGTTGGCCGGCCGCGTACACGCCGCGCTCGGGCATGACTTCGATTGAGCCTTCGATGACGTAGGCGGCGCGCTCCTCGTGTTCGGCCGGAACCTCAAGCACGCCGCCGGGCGCGAGCGTCGCGTCGGCGTAGAACATCTCCGACAGAGTCCGCACGGGCGAGCGAGCGCCGTAGAGCGAGCCGGCGATGAGGCGCACGCGCTTGCCCTCGCCCTCGACGACGGGCAGCTCCGCCGCCTCGTGGTGCGCGAAGTCGGGCGCAGACTCCTCGTCTTCGAGCGGCAGCGCCACCCAGGATTGGATGCCGAACAGCGCCGACTCCCCGAGCCTTCCTTCGGCGGGCGTGCGCTCGGAGTGCGCGATGCCGCCGCCGGCCGTCATCCAGTTGACTTCGCCGGGGCGTATGAGTTGGACGGTGCCGAGGCTGTCGCGGTGGAGGAGTTCGCCCTCGAAGAGGTACGTGACGGTGGCGAGCCCGATGTGCGGGTGCGGCGCCACGTCGAGCCCGCGCCCGCCTCGCAGCACCTCCGGCCCCATCTGGTCGAGGAAGATGAAGGGGCCGACCATGCGCCTCTTGACCGAGGGGAGCGCGCGCCGGACTTTGAAGCCCTCGACGAGTTCGCGCGCGCGCGTGACGACGACCGCCTCGACGGCCGCTTCGCCCTCACCCTCGCGCCGCGCTGTCGAATCCGAGTCCAGAGCTGCCTCCTGAATGTGCTTGAACGAAGTGTTGGGAAATGTGATGATGCCACCACACGCCGGGCCTTGCAATCGTCCGTCCCGCGCGCAGGTCTTGCCCGCAGTTAAAATTAATCCATGACCGCCGACTTCAAAGACGAGGGGACTTCCGCGCCTGCCGCCCCGGCGGCGCGGCGCGCGCTGGCGCTCAAGTGGCACCTGGTGCTGCTCGTCGCCGGCGCGCTCCTGCCGCTGGTCGGGTTCGCGGCCGTGGTCGTCTACCGCCTGGCGGAGAGCGAGCGCGCCGCGAACGACCGGCGCCTGCTCAGGTCGGCGCAGGACTTGTCGCACGCGCTCGACCGCGAACTCCAGTCCACCATCAGAACCCTGAGCGCGCTCGCCGAGTCCGGGGAACTCGACGGCGAAGACCTCGCGGCGTTCCAGGCCGAGGCGAAGCGCGTGGTCTCGACTCAGCCCGCGTGGCTGACGCTGATCCTGCTCAAGCCGGACGGGCGGCAGTTGGTCAACACCAACGTGCCCTGGGGCGCGCCGCTGCCGGAGGCGACAGAGCCGGACAGCCTTCGGCTCGCGGTCGAGCAGAAGCGGCCGGTCGTGGGCAGCATCACCCGCGGGAAGCTTCGACAGACGTGGGGCTTCCCCGTGCGCGTCCCCGTCACGCGCGGCGGCGAGCTTCGCTACGTGTTGACGGCCGTCATCACGCCGGACGCGCTGGCGGGCGTGGTGGGCCTGCGCGGCCAGCCGAACGAGGAGTGGGCGCGGGCGGTCGTGGACGCGCAGGGCGCGGTCGTCGCGCGCAGCCGCGAGCAGGAGCGTTTCGTCGGCACGCGCGTGAAAGACTCTTTCATCCGGCGGATGCGCGGGTCGGACGAGGGACTGTTCCGCGACGTGGCGCGGGACGGGCCGGACGTCTACATCGCGTACAGCCGCGAGCCCTCGTCGGGGTGGACGACGGCGGTCGCCGTGCCGGCCGAAGTGGTCGAGTCGCCCGCGCGCAGCAAGACCCTCGCCGTCCTCGGCATCGGGCTCGCGCTGCTCGCGCTGAGCACGTTCGGCGCCTTCGTCATCTCGCGCCACGTGCGGGGCGGGCTGCTGGCCGCGGCCGAAGCGGCCGAGACGATGTCGCGCGGCGAGCGGCCGCGGGCCTTAACCTCGAACGTCAAGGAGGTGGCACAGCTGGGTCGCGCGCTGACGCACTCGGCCGCGCTGCTCGCGCAGCACGAGCGGCAGCGCGACGAGCAACTGGCGCGCGCCGACGCCGCGCGCGCCGAAGCCGAGTCCGCCCGGCGCGCGCAGGAAGACCTCCTCAGAAATCTGCGCGAGAGCGAGGCGCGACTGCAACTCGTCGCCGACCACGCGCCCGTCCTCATCACCTACTGCGGCGCCGACCGCCGCTACCGGTTCGTCAACGAGCCTTACGCCGAGCGCTTCGGATTGCGCCCGTCGCAGGTGGCCGGCCGCCCCGTCGAGGAGTTGCTGGGGCCGGAGGCTTACGCCGCCATCGAGCCGTACGTGGACGCGGTGCTGCGCGGCGAGCGCCCGGAGTACGAGGTCGAGGTGCCTTACGCGCATCTCGGCGCGCGCCACATGTGGGTCGCCTACGCGCCCGAGTTCGACGCCGGAGGGGGCGTGACCGGCTTCGTCAGCGCCATCCTCGACATCACCGAGCGCAAGCGGGCGGAGGCGGCGCTGCGCGAGTCGGAGGGGCGCTTCGCCAAAGCCTTCGAGTCGAGCCCGCTCGCCCTCACCATCACGTCCCTGAAGACGGGCCGCCTGCTCGAAGTCAACGAGACCTTCACGCGGCTGTCGGGCTACGCGCGCGAGGAGGCGGTCGGCCGCACGACGCTGGAACTGGGCCTGTGGGCCGAGCCCGCCGACCGCGAGGCGGAGCTGGCCACGGTCGCGCGCCACGGCCGCGTGCGCGACGTGGAGTACCGCTTCCGCATGAAGGACGGCAGGGAGCTGGTCGGCATGCTCTCGGCCGAGCAGATCGAGATCGCCGGGGAGCGGTGCGCGCTGACGGTCATCGAGGACGTGACGGAGCGCAAGCGCGCCGAGGCCGAGCGCGACCAGATGCTGGAGCGCGAGAAGACGCTGCGCGCCGAGGCCGAGCAGGCCAACCGCCTGAAGGACGAGTTCCTCGCCACCGTCTCGCACGAGCTGCGCACGCCCCTGACGGCGATCATCGGCTGGGCGCACATGCTCGAAACGGGCGGCATCGACCAGAAGACCGCGCGCCACGCCGTCGCCGTCATCCGCCGCAACGCGCTCCAGCAGCGCCAGATCGTCGAAGACATCCTCGACGTGTCGCGCGTCATCACGGGCAAGCTGCGGCTTGAGTCGGAGCGGGTGGAGCTGACGCCCGTCGTGCAGGCGGCGCTCGACACCATCGCGCCCGCGGCCGAGGCGAAGGGGTTGAGGCTCCGCTCCTCACTCGACCCGGAGGCGGCGGTCACGGGCGACGTGGCGCGGCTCCAGCAGGTCGTGTGGAACCTGCTCGCCAACGCCGTCAAGTTCACGCCCGCGGGCGGCGAGGTGCGCGCCCGCGTCGAGCGGCTCCTCACGCACGTGCGCGTCGAGGTGAGCGACACGGGGCAGGGCATCGCGCCCGAGTTCCTGCCCTACGCCTTCGACCGCTTCCGGCAGGCCGACATGGGCACGACCCGGCAGCACGGCGGCCTCGGCCTCGGCCTCGCCATCGTGCGCCACCTCGTCGAGGCGCACGGCGGGAGCGTCCGCGCCTACAGCGCGGGCGAGGGGCTGGGCTCGACCTTCACCGTAGACCTGCCGCTGCCCGCCGAAGCCGAGTCGCCCGCGCCGCGCGCCGAAGCCCCCCTCGCGCAGGCGCAAGGGGCTGGGGCGGACGGCGACCCCCAAGCCCCGCCCGCGTCCTCGGATGGGAAGGAAGAGTCGCTGCCGCCGCTCGCCGGCATGCGCGTCCTCGCGGTGGACGACGACGAGGACACGCTGGAGATGCTCTCGCTCTTCCTGCGGCGCGCGGGGGCGGAGGTCGCGGCCGCCTCTTCGGCCGCCGCCGCGCTCGAAGCCTTAGAGCGCTTCCGACCCGACGTGCTCGTGGCCGACATCGGGATGCCCGAGGTGGACGGCTACGAGCTGCTGCGCCGCGTCCGCGCGCTCGGCCCGGAGCGCGGCGGCCTGACGCCCGCCGTCGCCCTCACGGCCTACGCCGCCGAGGCCGACCGCGCGCACGCCCTCCGCTCCGGCTTCCAGGCGCACCTCCCCAAGCCCGTCGAGCCCGACGCCCTCATCAACGCCGTCGTCAACCTCGCCGGCACCGCCGCCCCGGCCGAGCCCTGAAGCTCCTCTGTCTCGCGTCCAGGTCACGCCCCCGCCAGGGTACGTCTTAGTCCTTATCCCGACGGAATCTGGTGCCGACCATGAGAAAAGCTGACTGGAAAAAAAGGAAATACACTCAGGAAGAGTTTGTTCAGGCTTGGCTTACGAGTAAGACGATTGGCGAGGTCGCCAGGAAGTTAGGACGTAATCATAGCGGCGGCGGGTACGTCGTTCTGAAAACGGCGGCACAAGAGCTGAATTTACCCACCGACCACATGATTGAATACGGCTTGAACAGAGGCCCGAGTTATAACCGTTTCAGCCGCATCCCGCTGTCAGAGATTTTGATTGAAAACTCTTCCTACACGAATATCGCGCGGTTAAAAATCCGCCTACTGCGGGAGGGCCTCCTGGAAGCTAAATGTTATGAGGAAGATTGCGGGCCGGCCGAGTTGAAGGGGAAGGCGATCTCTTTACAGCCAGACCACATCAACGGAGATAAGTTCGACCACAGGATTGAAAATCTCAGGCTTCTGTGTCCGAACTGTCATTCTCAAACGGATACATTCGGGGGGAAGAATAAACGAAACTAAGTACCGAGGGACGGACTCGAACCGTCACGGCCTTACGGCCACGGGTTTTTGAGACCCGCGTGTCTACCGATTCCACCACCCCGGCTCGGGAGCGATGATATGCGTCGGGGCGAGGGCGAGTCAACCGGTCGAAATCTTGCGGGCAGGTTCACGTACGCGTAAGACGCCGCGGGCAACAAGACCGAGGAGGCGTTCTACAGTTGGCGGGGCCGGCGCACGGGCAGGCCCGTCTACACGTACGACGGCCGCCCGGGAGTACTCCTCGTCGTGCGCGCCGCCTGCTTCTTCAAGATAATTGCTTGTCTAAAATCGCCGGGCGGGGTTAATATGAGTTGTCACTTCGGCTGACGGTCACGCGTTGGGGCGTGGCTGACGCGGCCTCTCCCACCTCAAAGTTTCAACCGAAGGTTCCCCGTAGATTTGCGGAGACGTACGCGTATGTCTAAGACTCCGGGCACAAGGGCGCGCATCCTCGTCGCCGACGACGAGCCTGAGATCAGGCACGTCCTGTGCGACCTGCTGAGACCGCTCTACGATTGCGAGGCGGTCGGGTCGGCCGAGGAGGCGGTGGAGCGGCTGCGCGCCGGCACCTGCAACCTCGTCATCAGCGACATCATGATGGGCGGCATGAGCGGGATTGACCTGATCCCGCGCGTGCGCGAGCTGTCGCCCGACACGGTCGTCATCATGATCAGCGGCGTCCAGACGGTCGAGAGCGCCATCAACGCCCTGCGCGCCGGCGCCTTCGACTACGTGATGAAGCCGTTCGACCTGCACCACGTCGAGGCGGCGGTGAGCCGCGCGCTCGAACACCACTTCCTGAGAGTCGAGAAGCGGCGCTACGAGACCTACCTCGAAGAGATGGTCGCGCAGCGGACGGAGGAGCTGGACGGCGCCCTGCGCTCGCTCGGCGACGCGTACCGCACGACGCTCAAGGCGCTCACGGCGGCGCTGGAGACGCGCGACCTGGAGACGCACGGCCACTCGGAGCGGGTCGTCAACTACAGCCTGCGCCTCGGCCAGGAGTTGGGGCTGACCGCCGAGCAGATGCGTTCGCTGGAGTTCGGCTCACTCCTCCACGACATCGGG
>DASVQJ010000013.1:0-29772 GCA_036389235.1 Pyrinomonadaceae bacterium
TGTTATAGCGTTTTGCGTTTAGGTGAAACGCGGGGAGGGGCGGCGCGTCGGGTCAGGCGCGGAAGGCGTCGCGGAGGATGGCGTTGAAGCGCTCGGCGTGCTCCTCCTGGGGCATCATGCGGCAGCGGTCGAAGACTTCGAGGCGCGCGCGCGGGTTGAGACGCAGGAGCAGGCCGGCCTGCTCGATGGGGTTGGTCGCGTCCTGCCGGCCCCAGGCGAGCGTGACGGGCTGGCGCAGGCGCTCGAAGGGCGCGCGGATGTCTGTGTTGAGGTAGCCGGAGAGGAAGGCGGTGGCGGCGTACTGCGCGCCGGGGAGGTGGCTGACGGCGTAGTAGTGCGCGACGAGGCGCGGCGTGGCGAAGCGCCGCTCGTAGAAGAGCTGGTTGCGCGCGTAGTCGCGCACGCCGCGCTCGCTCGTCACGGCGTTGTAGAAGGAGGTGCCGAGCACGGGCGAGTGCAGCAGCCCGTAGAAGGCCGCGCCCGTCACGCCCGGCCGCGCGCTGAGGTGGTCGGCGCCCGTGGGCGAGACCAGCACGAGCGGGCCGACGAGTTCGGGGTGCTCGTCGGCCGCGCGCGCGGCGAAGGCCGCCGAGAGCGTGTGCGCGACCAGGCCGGCGGGCCGGCCGACGACCTCGCGCAGGAAGTCCGAGATCAGCCCGACGTAGAGGTCTGCGGAGTAGGGCGTGTTGGGCGGCTTCTCGGAGTAGCCGAAGCCGAGGAGGTCTAAGGCGTAGACGCGGAAGTCGCGCGCGAGCGGCAGGAAGTTGCGCCGCCACATGAACGAGCGCGCGCCCGCGCCGATGCCGTGGACGAAGAGGACGGCGGGCGCCTGCTCGCGCCCCGCGTGCCTGTAAAAAATCTGCCCGTGCTTCCACGGGTACGTCCCCGCCTCGCCGCCGACCGCGCCCGTCTCCGGCTCCGGCGCCTCGCGCGCCACGGCCGCGTTGACGGCCGCCAGCGCCGCCACGCCCGCCCCCGCCGCGCCGCCCGCGATGAGCCCCTTCCAGAATGTGCGGAGCCTGCCCATGAGGAGGAGATGCTAGATGTCAGATGCCGGATGCCGGTTTCAGCTTTTAACTGACATCCGGCATCCGGCATCCGGCATCTGCTTTTAGATGAACGCGAAGTCGAACTGCTCCTGGTGGACGTGCTCGTCGGCGTCCACGTCGATGGGGCCGAGGTACGCTTCGATCTCGGTGAGCACGTCGCGCTCGGTGGAGCGCAGGGCGCGCGCGACTTCGGGGTTGAGGCGGAGCGTGGTCTGCTTGAAGCGCTCGCCCGCGTTGGCGCGGGCGAGGCTGCGCGCCTCTTCCAGTATCTCGTAGCAGACCGTCTGCGCCGACTTCACGAGCCCCGCGCCCGTGCAGTAGGGGCAGGGCGAGCAGAGCGTGCGCTCCAACGACTGCTTGACGCGCTTGCGCGTCATGATGACGAGGCCGAAGTCGTTGTACGAAAGCACCTTCGTCGGCGACTTGTCGTGCCGGAGCGCGTCCTGGAGTGCTTGCAGCACGCGCGCGCGGTTGCGCCGCTCCTCCATGTCGATGAGGTCGAGGACGAGGATGCCGCCGAGGTCGCGGAGCCTGACCTGGCGCGCGATCTCTTCGACCGCCTCCATGTTGGTGCGCGTGATGGTGTCTTCCAGGCGCGTGCCGCCGCGACCGACGAACTTGCCCGTGTTGACGTCTATCGCGACGAGCGCTTCCGTCTGATTGATGACCAGATAGCCGCCGGATTTGAGCCAGACGCGCGGCTTGATGGCCTTGTCGATCTCGGCCTGCACGCCGTAGGTCTCAAGTATCGGCTCCTCGCGCGTGTAGAGCTTGACGCGGTTGACCAGCCTGGGCTGGATGCGGTTGATGAACTCGACGATCTCCAGGTACTCCTCCTCCGTGTCCACGCGGATGGCCGCGAAGTCTTCCGAGAGCTGGTCGCGCAGCAGCCGCTGCACGAGGTCGAGGTCCTTGTGGACGATGGTCGCCGGCTTCGACTTCTCGGCGTTCTTGCGGATGTCGCGCCAGGTGCGGATGAGGTAGCGCGCGTCGTCGCGCAGGTCTTGCTCGCTGATGCCGACGCCGGCCGTGCGGACGATGAAGCCGCCGGAGGGCACGTCCTCCTCCTTGACGATGGCCTGGATGAGCTTGCGGAGGCGCTGGCGCTCGGAGTCGGACTCGATCTTGCGCGAGACGCCGACGTGCTCGATGGTCGGCATGTAGACGAGGAAGCGGCCCGGGAGCGCGATGTGCGAGGTGATGCGCGCGCCCTTCGCGGCGATGGGCTCCTTGGCGATCTGGACGATGATCTCCTGGCCCTCGCGGAGGAGGTCTGTAATCATCGGCTGGCGCTCGCGGCGCCCGCGCCCCGCGCCGCCGCCGCCGGCCTCGCGCGGCGGGCGCGAGCTGTCGCGTCCGCCTTCGCGTACGCCTTCACGACCGCCTTCGCTGCGGTTGTCGCGTCCGCCTTCGCGTCCGCCGTCGCGGGCGGCCGCGCGGCTATCTCCGCCGCGGCCTTCGCGGCCGCGGTCGCCGCCGCGCCCGCCGTCGCGTTCACGCCCGCGGCCGCCCCGCTCTCCGCGCTCGCGGCGTTCGGGGCGTTCGGGACGCTCGGGACGCTCGGGACGCTCGGGACGTTCGGAGCGTTCGGGACGCTGCTCCGCCTGCGGCGCGGGTGCGGGCGCCGCCTCGACGAAGACCTCGGCGCCGCCGTTGTCGTCCGGCGCCGGGGCCTCGGCCGCGGCCTCGTGACCGTTGCCGTTGCCGTCGCCGTTCTCCTGCTGCTCGCCGCCGGGGCCTGTGCCCGGCTTGCGGCGGCGTCGTCCGCCGCGGCGCGCGAACTCGCCGCGCGGCGGGCGCTGCGTCACGCCCGCCGCGGCGTCCGCCTCTTCGCCTTCGGCGAGAGACTTCTTGCTCGACTTCTTACTCGACTTCGAGGCCGACTTCGTCGAGCCCTTCGCGGCGGACTTCTTCGACGCGGACTTCTTCGAGCCCTTCCTGGACGAGGCGGGCGCCTCCCCCTCTTCGCCCGCGGCCTCAGAGCCCCCTCCGGCCTGCGCGGCCGCGGCCTTCTTCGATCCCTTTTTGGAAGACTTCGACGCGGCCTTCTTCGCGGCCTTCTTCGACGCCGCGGGCGCGGGCGCCTCGTCGTCGTCGGCGACGCGCTCGAACGACCGCGAGCCGGCGAAGGCGTCGGCGCCGGTCTCGTCTTCGACGAACCCCGCGACGGAGGCGGCGACCTCGGGCTGCACTGTGTGCAGGCGCGCGTGCGTCTCTTCCTCTTCGTCGTCGTCGGCGATGCGCTCGAAGCCGCCGCCCGAAGACGAGGCGTCGCCGAGCAGCGAGCCGACCTCGGCCGTGGTCGTCGGCTCCATGTCGAACTCGACGGCGCGCGTCTGGTCGGTCAGGCGTTCTTGCAGGCGCGCGTCCTTGAGGGTCGAGCCGAACTCCGCGGCCGACTCCTCCTCGTCCACGATGCGCTCGAAAGAGTCTGCGCCCGCGACGAAGGGCGTCGAGAGGTCTGCGCCCCCGAACTCGTCCGCGGGGAAGGAGACGCCCGGCGGGACTTCGCCGGTGCTGCCGGCGGGCGTCTCCGCCTCGCCGCGCTCGCCGCGGCGGCGCTTGCGGCGGCGCCCGCGCCCGCCGACTTCTTCGGAGACCTGTGGCGGCGGCGCCTGGGCCTCGGCCGCCTCGGCCACCTCCTCTTCCTCGTCGGCCGTGAGGTCTTCGATCCCGGCGGGGGCGGCGGCCACAGGCTCTTCGACCTCGTCCTCTTCCTCGCCCTCGCCTTCGGGTTCGGCCTCGGCCTGCGCCTTCTCGACCTCGCGCTCGCGCTCGACGCGGGAGCGCTCGATGCGCTCGACCGCGGCGCGCTGCGCGGCCTCGTCGTCGGCGCCCTCCGACTTCTTCTTGTCGACGACGATGCGCTCGAACTCCTCCTCCTCGTCGAAGAAGTCCGAGACGTAGAGGAAGGCGTCGCGCTCCAGCCCGATGTCGACGAAGGCCGACTGCATGCCGGGCAGGACGCGCATGACGCGCCCCTTGTAAATGTTGCCGACGATCCCCTGGCTACTCTCCCCGCGCTCGATGTAGAACTCGGTGACGCGCCCGTTCTCGACGATGGCGATCTTCTTCTCGCGCCCGTTGACGCTGACGATCATCTCTTTGGGCATCTGTGTGAAAACGTCTCCTGGAAGGTGTGGGCCGCGCCGTGTGTCGCGCGGTACTCTGGTGGTGTGGAGCCCGAAGGGCCGGGCGCGTGAAGAGCGCGGAGGCCCCGCGGGCCTGCGCTGGAGCGCGGAAGGAGGCTTGAGGTCGAGGACTTAACGCCTGAGTCTCGGCGCGCGCGCGCGCCGCCGCGGGCGCCCGCGCGCCCGGCTGCACCGCCGCACCCGCCGCGCGCGCTTCGGCCGAAGGCGGCCCCGCGCGCGCGGAAGCGTTCCGAACTGTTCACCTGGAAACTCCGTCCGCCGAAAGGCCGCGCGCGGCGCGTCGGGCTCGAAAGGCGCGCGCACTCGGCGGCACCCCTCGGCCTTCGCAGCCCGGCCGGGTCGGGCGCGCGTCAATGTCCGTCGCGCGCCCCGCTCCCCGCCGTCCGGCGGCCCTGCGTAAAACTTTTCAAACGGGGCGTCACGAGCGGCGCGCTGTGGAACCAAGTCCGGCGCGCGCGCGGCGGCCCCGCCAAAATTCTTCGGCCCTGTCTACTGGGTTTGTGCGCGACGCCGCACGCCTCGTTAAAGCCTGCGTGGTCAACGCGCGCCGTGCCGGAAAGTTTTAGGTTCTGGCAGTCAGGACAGGCGGGCTCAGTATAAACGACCGCCCGGCGAAAAGGCGAGCGGGGAAGGGTTCGGCTCGGGGGTAACTTCGGCCGCTCAGCCGAGGACGGCGTCGGCCTCGACGGTCAGGCTGCCCGCCGACGCGACCGTCATGCTCTCGCCGCGCCTGACGAGGCGCGCCTCCTGGTAGGTTCCGTTAAGGGGGCGCGTGTAGACCTCGATGAGTTCTTCCGGCAGGTTGACGAGCCACATTTCGGGGACGCCCGCGCGCGCGTAGAGGGGGACTTTGACCTGCCGGTCGTAGTTGACCGTGCTGTCTGAGACTTCGACGATGAGGAGCACGTCGTCGGGCACCGGCTTGGCGTGCGCGTAGAAATCGTCGCGCCGCCTGAGCAGGGTGACATCGGGCACCGGCTCGGAGTAGTCGTTAATCTGGACGGGGTTCTGCACCCAGAGCATTGCGACGTTCCGCGCCCGGTCTCCTAGAAGCTCGGTCAGCCTCCCGACACAGGCGGCGTGGCGACTGCCGATTGGATTCATCCTGATGATCTCGCCTTCTATCAGCTCGACGCGGTCGTCCTCCCGCAGGACGCCGGCCGCGGCGATCCGGTAGTACTCCTCGATGCTGAACTGTAGCTTGCTGACTTCGACTGACATGACTCACCCCTCAGTTGACGAAGCGGCGGAGGCGGATGCTGATGGCGAAGCCGATGGCGACCGAGGTGGCGAGGATGGCCGAGAGGCCGGCGCTCATCAGCGGCAGGGGCACGCCGATGACCGGCAGCATCCCCAAGGCCATGCCGACGTTGATGAAAATCTGGAAGGCGAGGCCGCCGACGATGGCCATGATGACGAGCATCCCCGTCCGGTCGGGCGCGCGCCGCGCCCCGTGGATGAGCTTCGTCAGAAGCACGGCGTAGGCCAGGAGCAGCAGCACGCAGCCGACGAAGCCCGTGTTCTCGGCCGTGACGGCGAAGATGAAGTCGGTGTGCGGCTCGGGGAGGAACTTCAGCTTGCTCTGCGAGGCGTCGCCGCGCGTCTCCGAGCCCCACAGGCCGCCCTTGCCGACCGTCAGGATCGACTGCCAGGTGTGGTAGCCGAAGCCGCGGCGGTCCGCGTTCTCGGGGTCGAGGATGACGTTGATGCGCTCCTGCTGGTAGGACTTGATGGCGCCGGTCTTGACGCCGACGACCCACGCCGCCGGCACCGCGGCCGTGCCGAGGACGAGCGCCGCGATGACGAGCCACATCCGCACCGAGGAGAGGAAGAGGACGACGGCGAGCAGCGGGAAGTACGTGATCGCCTGCCCCGAGTCGGGCTCAAGCAGGATGAGGCCGACGGGGAGCGCGAGGATGGCGATGCCCATCAACGTCTGGCGGACGGTGAGCGTCCCGCCGCGCGGCCGCCCGTAGTAGCGCGCCAGCATCAGCACCGTCGGAATCTTCATGAACTCCGAGGGCTGGAACTGGCCGAGGCCGGGGACGCCGATCCAGCAGCGCTGCCCGTTGATCTTGAGCCCGATGCCGGGGATGAGGACGAGCACGAGCAGGAGGAGCCCGAAGGCGTAGAAGGCCGGGGCGATGTGGACGAGCTTGCGGTAGTCGGTGAAGGCCACCGCCAGCATCACGACCGCCGAGACGCCGAGCCCGATGAACTGCTTCTTCCAGTAGCCGGCGTCGGGCTGCGCGTTGTAGATCATCCACGTCCCGAACAGGGCGATGGCCAGCGCCAGCAGCGTCAGCAGCCAGTCGAAGTCGCGGAGTTTTCGCTTTTCGAGTATCGCAACCATAAGGGTGTTGGGTGTCGGGTGTCGGGTTCCGGGTTTTGGGTGTTGGGGCAATACGAATTGCTTTTAACCAACAGCCGGAACCCGGAACCCGGAACCTATCTCTTCGCCACCTCGGTGGCCGCGGGCGCCGGGGGCGCGAGGTCGGGGTGCGCCTTGGCGAGGTAGGTCTCGTAGACCTTGTGGACGGCCGGGGCGGCGAACCTGCCGCCGAAGCCGACGTTCTCGATGAGCGCGATCATGGCCAGCTCGGGCTTGCGCGCCGGGGCGTAGGAGACGAACCAGGAGTGATCCTTGTTCTTGCCCACGTCCTTGCCCAGGCCCACCACCTGCGCCGTGCCGGTCTTGCCCGCCACGTCGAAGCCCTCAATGCGCGCGGCGCCGCCCGTGCCGCCCGGCTCGTTGACGACCGCCCACATGCCCTCGACGACGAGGTCGTGCTGGTCGGGGGGGATGTCCAGAATCTTGGGGTCGGGGCGGTCGAAGGTCTGGCGCGGCCGCTCCTGGAAGGGGCCGACGGGGCTGACCGGCTTGGCCTCCCGGAGCAGGTGCGGGACGTAGAGGCGGCCGCCGTTGGCGATGGCCACCTGCGCGCGCAGCATGGCGAGCGGGGTGACGAAGTCGTAGACCTGGCCGAACGAGGCGTAGACCGTGTCGATGTCCTTCCACTGCGCGTCGCGCGGGTTGAAGCGCGCCTTGAACTCGCGCGACGGCGTCCAGCTCACCAGCTCGTGCGGGAGGTCGACGCCCGTGCGCTTGTTGAGGTCGAACTCGTCCACCATCGCCATGATGCCTTCGAGCCCCATCTTGAGGCCGAGGCGGTAGTAGTAGCCGTCGCACGAGTGCTTGATGGCCGTGCGCAGCGGCGGGCTCCCGTGGTGGCCCATGCAGCGCGTGAACTTGTTGCCGATCTGGATGCCGCCGCCGCAGACGAGGTTCGAGTTCTTGAGCGTGATGGCGCCCTGCTGCAGGCCCGCGACCGACATCGGAATCTTCCACGTCGAGCCGGGCGGGTAGCGGCCGCGGATGGCGCGGTTGAACATCGGCGTCGTGGGGTCGCGCAGGAGCGCGTTCGCCTCGCGGCGGCCCTCGGGCGTCCCCATGCGCTGCGAGAAGAGGTTCGGGTCGAAGGTCGGGTACGAGGCCATCGCCATGACCTCGCCGTTCTGCGGGTCCATGACGACGATGACGCCGCGCTTGTTGGGCGAGTTGCGGAGCTGCTCCTCGGCCGTCAGTTGCAGGTCGAGGTCGATGGTCGTGATGAGGTCCTGCCCGGGCTGCGGCGGGACGACGGAGAGCTCGCGCTGGATGCGCCCGCGGCTGTCCACCTCGACCTCGCGGTAGCCGTCGCGGCCGCGCAGGTAGCGGTCGTAGGTGGACTCCAGCCCCTCCTGCCCGATGATGTCGCCCGGGCGGTAGGGGTTATCCTTGACGAGGGGGTTGACGGCCGGGTCTTTGAAGCGGGGCTGCTTGAGCTGCTCGGGGCTGATCTCGCCGACGTAGCCGAGGACGTGCGCGAGCGTGCCGTCCGAGGGGTAGCGCCGCTGCGGCTGCTCGCGGACGAGGAGCATCGGGAGTTCGAGCGTGTGCGCCTCGACCCAGGCGATGTCGGCGGGGGTGGCGCCCTCCTTGACCGTCACCTCCTCGAAGGCGGGCTGGCGCTTGGCCTCGTCGAAGCGCTCGCGCAGGAGGCCGGGGTCGAGGTCGAGCCCGCCGGAGAGCGGCTCGACCAGGACGTTCCAGTCCTTGCCCTTCATGTCCTCGCCGGCGAGGAGGATGTTGTAGGTCGAGCGCGAATCGACGAGGAGCTTGCCGTGGCGGTCGAAGATGGCGCCGCGCGGGGCCGGGATCTTCAGCCGGCGGATGCGCTGGTTCTCGGCGCGCTCGGCGTAGTACTCGCCGCGGACGACCTGGAGGAAGTAGAGGCGCACCCCCAGCACCACCAGGATGGCGATGACCAGCCCGTGGATGACCACCATCCGCATCTTCAGGTTTTGGGTCTCGTCTTCGAACTTCATAAGACAGTTGTTAGATGTTAGATGCCGGATGTTGGATGTTAGTAGATCGGACGGCTAGATTCACGTTTTAACCGACATCTAGCATCTGACATCTAACATCTGCCCTGTTACTTCCTCCGCCCGAGCCCGCGGCGGGCGATGCGGCGGCGGAAGGCGAAGGCGCGGCGCTGGCGGACGCGCGTCGATTCGTTGAAGAAGAGGTCGAGGACGAAGGCGACGGCCGTCCCCGCCACCGTCGTCCAGATGACGCCGTAGGCCATCGTCTCGGCGATGGGGCCGGGCGGGTTCGCCGGCTGGCCGAGGAACTGGTGGAGCAGCAGGTAGACGACCGTGTTGAAGGCGGCCGAGCCCGCGATGACCGGGATGCGCAGCAGAGGGTTGTCGATCATCACGCGCGTCACGAGCGCCGCCAGCAGGTAGGCCGTCAGCGTCATCGAGAAGCCGCGCGCGCCGAGCAGGCCCCCCGAGAGGGCGTCGGTCGCGAGCCCCGCCACCGTGCCCAGCACGACGGCCTGCACCGCGTCGCGCTGCAACGCGAAGTAGACGACCACGACGAGCGTCAGGTCGGCGTAGACGGCCGGCCGCCACACCGTGCTCAACCCCGTCTGTGCCACGACGGCCAGCGCCACGCAGGCCGCTAGTTTCCACTTCATAACAGTAAGCAGTGAGCGGTGAGCAGTGAGCAGCGGTTGAGTCGCACCGGACGCCGGGCAGTAAGTCTTAAAACTGCTTACTGCTCACCGCTCACCGCTCACTTGGTCTTCCCCTTGTCAACGTTCGGCAGCGTCCGCTCGGGGGCGGTGCGCTGCGGCGGGTGGTAGTTCAGGACGGCGACCTCCTGGAGCGAGTCGAGGCGGGCGCCGGGCTTGACCCGGATGGTGTGCGGCGTCGTGGCCGAGCCGGGGACGACTTCTACCACGGTGCCGACGCTCAGTCCCGGTGGGTAGATGCGGTCCTGGCCCGTGGTAACCACATAGTCGCCGACGTTGACCGTCTCCAGCCCCGAGACGTAGCGCATCTCCAGAAGCCCGTTCTTGCCGAAGCCGCGCACCGACCCGAGCGCGTTCGACTGCCCCAGCTGCCCGACGACCGCCCCCGCGGCCGCGCGCTCGTCCGTGATGAGCATGACCTGCGCCGAGACGGGGCCGACGCCGACGACGCGCCCGACGATGCCCTCGGGCGTGACGACGGGCATGTCCAGGTCCACGCCGGAGGTGCTGCCGCGGTTGATGATGAGAGAGTTGAACCAGACCGACGGGTCGCGCGCCACGACGCGCGCCGGGATGGACTGGAAGGTGACGCCTCTGGTGAAGTCGAGCAGCTTTTTGAGCCGCTCGTTCTCGTCGCGCGCCTGCCGCGCCTCGCGCAGCTCGTTCTCGGCCTCGGCGAGGCGCAGGCGCAGCGTCTCGTTCTCCCGCTGCGCCTGCCGCATGTCGGCCAGCCGCCGGAAGAAGCCCACGCCCGCGCCGCCCACGCCCGTCGTCGCCGACTGCACGGGCGTGAAGAGCGACTGCGCCCAGGTCCTCACGACGGGCTGGCCCGTGGCCGAGTCCTTCGCGTTCCAGCTCATCAGCCCGAAGTTGGCGACGAGCAGGACGACCAGCCAGAGCGGCGCGCGCTGCCTGATCTCCTTCTGCGTGCTCCGAACCATTTGGTGAATAGTGAATAGTAAATCGTAAATGGTGAATAGTCGTTCGACGCCGACCGGCGCGAGCGGCGGGCGTCAGCCCCGTCCGCGAGAAGGCTCTATTGACTATTCACCATTTACCATTCACCAACCTTACATTCCGCCCGTCAGGTTGTTGTCCCAGCGGACGCGCTTGAGGAGGTCGAAGTCCGAGAGCATCTTGCCGGCGCCTAAGACGACGGAGGAGAGGGGGTCGTCGGCGATGGAGACGGGCAGCCCCGTCTCGATGGAGAGCCGCTTGTCGAGGTTCTTCAAAAGCGCGCCGCCGCCCGTCAGGACGATGCCGCGCTCGACGATGTCGGCGGAGAGTTCCGGCGGGGTGCGTTCGAGGGCGACGCGGACGGCGTTGACGATGGTGGCGACGGAGTCGGCCAGAGCCTCGCGCACCTCCTCGTCGGTGATGGTGATGGTCTTGGGGATGCCTTCGATCAGGTTGCGGCCGCGCACGTCCATCGAGAGCGGCTCGTCGAGCGGGAAGGCCGACCCGAGCTGAATCTTGATGGCCTCGGCCGTGCGCTCGCCGATGAGGAGGTTGTACTTGCGCTTGATGTACTGCGTGATGGCCTCGTCCATCTCGTTGCCGGCGACGCGCACCGCCCGCGAGTAGACGATGCCGGAGAGCGAGATGACGGCGATGTCGGTCGTGCCGCCGCCGATGTCCACGATCATGTTGCCGTGCGGCTCGGTGATGGGCAGGCCGGCGCCGATGGCGGCGCACATCGCCTCCTCGACGAGGTAGACCTCGGAGGCTTTCGCGCGGTAGGCCGAGTCCTCGACCGCCCGGCGCTCGACCTGCGTAATCTCACTCGGAATCCCGATGACGACGCGCGGGCTGACCCAGGTCTTGCCGTTGTGGGCCTTGCGGATGAAGTGCTGGAGCATCTTCTCCGTCACCTCGAAGTTGGCGATGACGCCGTCCTTCATCGGCCGGATGGCGACGATGTTGCCGGGCGTGCGGCCCAGCATCTCTTTCGCCTCCTTGCCGACGGCCTCGGGCGTGTTCGTCACCTTGTTGATGGCGACGATGGAAGGCTCGGAGACGACGATGCCGCGCCCCTTGGCGTAGACGAGCGTGTTGGCCGTGCCGAGGTCGATGGCGAGGTCGCTGGAGAAAAGGCTGAAGAGTGACTTGAATGCCATTCGTTACTGTTTACGCACCTCTGACTTCTGGTTGATGCGCCCGTGCCGTCAAACTTCGGGGCCGGCGGTCTGCGAAAGTGACCGCGCGAGCGCCCTCCGGATGCACTTCGGGCGTCCCTGCTCCCTTTGTCGTCGCCACGCGGCGTGGAACGAAATAACAAAGATACAACGAACGGGGCAAGAACGCGAACCGCCGTCACCTCGGGGTTGCTGGGAAAAGCTTAGACTCTCTGGTTGAGTTGTCCTTCGAGCGGGGGGGTTGCTTTCCGGCAAGTTCTCAAACAATGCTTTACAGCATGCGGGGGAGTTTGTCTACAACTTTTTTAGCTGCGAGGTTTCGGGGAACGGGGGAGAGGTCTCGGGCGGGGCCGCGGGCGCCCCCTCAGGCGTCCTGCGCGGCCTCGGCGGCGTGGCGGACGCAGTTCTTGCGGGCGGCCTTGGCCTCGTACATGGCCGTGTCGGCGCGGGCGATGAGCTGCTGGGGCGACTGCGCGTGGGCGGGGAAGCAGGCGACGCCGAAGGAGGCGGTGAGCTGGAGCCGCAGGCCGCGCCCGCCGGTGAAAGGGTGGTCGCCGATGCGCTCGCGGACGCGCTCGGCCACGCGGAGGCCCATGTCGAGGTCGGTCTCGGGGAGGACGACGACGAACTCGTCGCCGCCGTAGCGCGCCACCACGTCCGTGTCGCGCACGCCGCCGAGGATGACCCCGGCCAGCTCCATCAGGACGTGCGAGCCGACGAGGTGGCCGTGGTGGTCGTTGACCTGCTTGAAGTCGTCGAGGTCGAGGAAGAAGGCCGTGACCTGCGAGCCGTAGCGGCGCGCGCGCTTCAGCTCGTTGACGAGGTACTGGCGCAGGTAGCGCGCGTTGTGGAGCTTCGTCAGGTCGTCGGTCTGGGAGAGGCGCTCGGCCTCGGCCACGCGCGCCGAGTTCGAGAGCGCCGCGGCGACGGGCAGCGCGAGCGCCGAGAGCAGGGCGGCGTCGGATGAAGAGAACCGGCGGGAATGGACTCCCTCGCGCACGGCTTCGAGCACGCCGACGACGCGCTCGCCCGTGACGAGCGGGGCGGCGAGCGTGCGGCGTTCGCCCTCCTTGCGGCGGGCGGGCTCCGCCGTGGCGGCCGCCTCGCGCGCGGCCCTCGACTCGCTCCCGGCGAGCGCGAGCGCGTCGCCCATGAGCGCGCGCCGCCAGTCCTCCTCGGGGATGGCGCGCTCGCTCGCGGTCAGCCCCCGCACGGCCAGGGGCTCGAAGGGGGCGTCGTTGAAGCCGCCCGACTCGCCGCAGAGGTAGACCGTCCAGCGGTCGGCGGCGATGACCGCGGCCAGTCCGGCGAGGGCGGCCTGCGCCGCGCCCCTCTGGTCGGCCGCGAGGTGGAGCGAGGCGACGACCTCGAAGGCGGCGCGCAGGCGCTCGACGCTCAGGCGCTCCGGGAGCAGGAGGCTCGCGGGCGTGGCGTCGGGGGCGGAGTCGCCTTCGCCCGCGCCCCCGTCCCCCGTGCCGCGCTCCTCCACGTCGCGCAGCAGCGCGAAGATTTGGGCCGGGCCGGCGGCGACGGCGTGGAAGCCGAGGCGCTTGAGCGTCGCCTCGTTGAGCGCGCCGGCCCCGCGGCCCGCGCCGGGCGCGGCCTCGCGGCGGCAGGCCACGAGCGGGACTCCGGGCCAGACGCCCGAGGCCCGCCCGGCGCGCTCGTGGAGGTCTGTGAGCGCCGCGTCGGCCGCGAGGTCGAAGAGGACGGCCAGGGGCTCCTCGCCCCAGCCGGCGCGGGCGCGCGCGGCCTCCTCCGCCTCCGAAGCCCCGCCCGGTGCCACGACCACGACGCACACCCCTGCGTGCCGCAGCGCCTCGAAGAGCGTCCGCGCGGGGTCTGTGTCCACACCGCTAAGGAGAATGACGTATCTCATGAGTGGCGAATGGTAAATGGTGAATGGCGAATGGAGGCTTAGTGTCGTTCAGGCCGGATGGCAAATCGGGAGCCGCGCGCGCCGCGGCCTCCATTCACCATTCACCATTTACCACTCACATTCCTCTCATCCTCCCGGCGGGAGTTGGAACTTGAAGGAGTTGCGGTTGCCCTGCGTGTCGGCGGTCTCCAGTTGGACTTCGCGCGCGCCGCGGGGGGCGTTGATCTGGAGCTGGAAGAAGCCGTCGCGGGCGGCGAGCGTCTCGCGCCCGGCGCAGCGGACGGTGTTGCCGGCCTGCGTGCGCCCGCGGACGAGGTAGATTTGGCCGGCGACGTATTCGATCTGCACGTCCCCGACGGTGACCTCGTCGCCGGTGCCGCCCTGCGCCTCGACGACGAACTTCTGCGGCTCGCTCCAGTCGGACGCCTGGCCGGACTGTGCGACGGCCATCACGCGCCAGAAGTAGTTGCCCTGCCGCACGTCCTCGACCGTGATCTCGTTGGCCTGCAACTGGTCGCGCTCGACGAGCTTGCCGGCGGGGACGAAGAAGGGCGAGGTGGCGACCTCGACGCGGTAGTGCGCGGGGGCGCCCGTCTGGGGCTTGCCCCACTTGAGGGTGATGGCGGTCGCGCCGCCTTTGCGCGCGGCGAGCCGCTCCGTGTTCTTCGGCGTGAGCGGCGCGGGCGCGGCCAGCAGCTTCTCCTTCTGCGAGAAGGTGCCCTGCGTGTTGAGGGCGACGTACTCGCCCGCCTTGAGCGTCGTCGTGTCGCCGCCGGAGGTGCTGGTCTCGACGGCGCCGGCGCCGACGCGGATGGCCTCGGTCTTGTCCTCGCGGACGTGGAAGCTGGCGTCGGTCTGTGCGCCGACGCGGCTCTCGGAGAGGTGCGTGCCGACGATGTTCTGGGCGCCCTCGCTCTGCTGCTCGGTGCGGACGTTGATCTGGCCGCTCTCGACGGCGACGCGCACCTTCGTCGAGCGGCCGCCCTCGGCCGAGGTGTTCTCGGCGATGGTGACGACCGAGTTGGGCTTGACGAAGAGGGTCGAGCCGTCGGCGAGCGTGATGCGGGCGCGGCCGTCCTCCTGCGTCTGGACGAGGTCGCCGGGGAAGAGGCGCGTGTCGGCGCGCGCCTGCAAGGTCTCGCGCGTGCCCTCGCGCACGACGCGCACGCCGCCTTCGAGCGAGACGAAGCGCGCGCCCGTCGGCGCCCCCTCGTCGGCGGCGGCGCCCTTGAACGGGTTGCCGTAGACGTAGACGTAGAGCGAGACGGCGCCCGCCGCCAGGGCGAGCGACGCGATGATGACGGCGATGTAGATGAGCCGCTTCTGGACGACCCACCAGTCGCCGTCGAAGCGGCTGACTCTGGTGACCATAGGGTGACTTTCGGCGTTTTGTCTCGGAAAACCCGCGGGCGCGTGGAGTCTCTGACCCGTGGGCGCGGGGGCGGAGGGCATGACGGCCGTCCCCGTCGGCGGCCGGACGCGTCCGGCGGCCACATAACGAACTTAACAAACGGGCGTGGGAAAAGGCAAGCCCTATCTTTTCCGGCCAAAACGCGGGGAAAGGCGCGCCGGCGCGGGCGGACTGTCAGGGCGCAGGAGGTGGCCGCCAGCCTCCCACACCCCCGAACGGAACCGATTTGCAGCCCGGCAGAATCGATTCTGCCCAGCTGCAAATCGGTTCCGCCGGGCTGCAAATCGGTTCCGCCGGGCTGCAAAAGGGTTCTGCCGGGCTGCAAATGGCGGTCGAGGAGCCGCCGGAGGCGGCGGCAGAATAAAGCCCGGGGTGCAAACCCCGGGTCAGCGCGGTAATTAAAAGAGCGGAGCCCCGGAGGGGCGACAGAGTTTGCATGAGAGCCATGCTGACGGAACCTCTGTCGCCCCTCCGGGGCTCAATCGTTATACAGCGGCGTGCGTTCGGGTGCGACCTCACGCCGGGAGCGCGGGCATCCTGCCCGCCATGAGCGCCGGAGGCGCGAAAGCCGTCAGACTTTAAACCTCCAGGTCGAGGGAGAGCGCTGCACGGTGAAGCGTGCTTCAGCACGCTTCGGCGGGCAGGATGCCCGCGCTCCCGGCGCGGCCGTCGCGTCCGTGTGAACGCCGCTATAAATCACGACGTTACCGGGGTTTGCACCCGGGCTTTACTCTGCCCGCCCCCTTCGGGGGCTGGTTGAATCCTGCACCCCCGCGGCATTAAGGCGGCAGACCGCCTACCGCTTCTCCGGGAGGACGCGCTCGTCGGCGCCGAGGCGGCCCTGGTCGTCGTCGAAGGGGGAGTCGAAGCCTTCGGGCAGTTCGACCTCGACCTGACGTTCGGGGCGGACGGGCCAGAGGAGCGAGGCGGCGACCGAGGAGAGGAGCACGACGGCGACGAAGCCGAGCGAGACGAGGATGACCGTCTCCTTGCTCACGCCGAAGCGGTCGTGGATGTAGCCCTCGGCCAGCATCTTGACGCCGACGAACATGAGCACGATGGCGAGGCCCATCTTCAGGTAGTGGAACTTCTCGACCACGCCCGCCAGCAGGAAGTAGAGCGAGCGCAGGCCCAGGATGGCGAAGACGTTCGACGTGTAGACGATGAACGGGTTCGTCGTGATGCCGAAGATGGCCGGGATGGAGTCGACGGCGAAGACGAGGTCGGAGACCTCGACGATGACGAGGACGAGCAGCAGCAGCGTCCCCATCTTCTTGCCGTTCTCGACCGTGAAGAACTTGTCGCCCTCGTAGTGGCGCGTGATCGGGATCAGCCGCGTGGCGAAGCGGACGAGCGGGTTGTCCTCCGGGTTGGCCTGCGACTCGTCCTGCCGGAGCATCCGGAAGCCGGTGTAGATGAGGAACGCGCCGAAGATGTAGAGAATCCAGTGGAAGCGCTCGACGAGCGTCGCCCCGACGGCGATCATCGTCATGCGCATGACGAGCGCGCCCAGCACGCCCCAGAAGAGGACGCGGTGCTGGTACTTCGCCGGCACCTTGAAGTAGGAGAAGATGAGCAGGAAGACGAAGAGGTTATCGACCGACAGCGACAGCTCGATGACGTAGCCGGTCAGGAACTCCAGCCCCGTCTGCCGGTCGGTCTTCCAGAAGACCAGCCCGGCGAAGACGAGCGCCAGCGTCACCCAGACCACGCTCCAGGCGGTCGCCTCGCGGTACGTCACCGCGTGCGCCTTCCGGTTCAGCACCCCCAGGTCGAGCGCCAGCATCAGCAGGATGAAGACGCCGAACCCCGCCCAAGCCCAGAACGGATAATCCATGATGGGGGGAAGAATAGCAGTAGACAGTAGTCAGTAGCCAGCAGGGAGTAGGCCGCGCCGGGAGCGCGGGCATCCCTGCCCGCCAGAGCGTGCCCCGGCACGCTCAGCCGTCAAGCGCCGACTCTCACCGTTGCGCGTCGGCGCTTCTTCTCATTCGCGCTGACGCGGTCATGGCGGGCTGGGATGCCCGCGCTCCCGGCTTTAGTCACCCCGTTTGCGCGGCGCGCGGGGCGTCGGATACAATCCGCCTTTTGCGGGGGGCGCCGCGCGCCCGTCCTACGCGCCCCGCGCGCCGGAAGTCCGAAACCAGAACCCCTCTGTACCGGGAAGGTATTCAGCGATGCTCAAGTTTTTCACACGCATGGAGCGGACGCGGAAATACGTCATCGGGTTTTTCGCGTTCCTGATGGTGCTCGGCATGGTCGTCGCCGGCGTCTACAACCGCCCGGGCTCGGTCATCGCCAACCCCTTCAAGAGCCGCGAGGTGCTCGCCAGGGTCGGCCCGGACGAGGTGACCGTCGCCGACTACACGCTCCTCAAGAAGAAGATCGAGTCGCAGTTCGGCGGCCAGTTCAGCCTCGCCCAGATCGGCATGACGAGCGACCGCATCCTCGACCAGGCCGTCAACAGCCGCGTCTCGCTCCAGGAGGCCCGCCGCCTCGGCTTCGGCGCCTCCGACCAGGAGGTGCGCGACGAGATCGCCCGCCAGTTCAGCGACCCCGCCACGGGCAAGTTCGATGTGAAGCTCTACAAGGACTACGTCGTGCGCAACTACGGCAGCGTCGCGCTCTTCGAGCAGAGCGTCCGCGACGCGCTCGCCGCGCAGAAGCTCCGCGCCTTCGTCTCGGCCGGCGCGCAGGTCTCCCCGGCCGACGTGCTTGAGAGCTACCAGCGCGAGAACACCGAGTTCGACCTCGCCTACGTCGCCGTCACCGCCGAGGACGTGGGGAAGAAGATCAACCCCTCCGACGAGGAGCTGAGCCAGTACTTCGACGCGCACAAGACCGACTACCGCTTCCTCGAAGCGCAGAAGAAGATCCGCTACGTCTTCGTCAACCAGGAGAAGGTCGGGCAGAAGCTCGCCATCCCCGACGAAGACCTGCGCAAGGAGTACGACTCGCTCAAGCCCGAGAACAAGATGGCCGGCGTGCGCGTCCAGCAGATCGTCCTGAAGGTCGCGCGCCCCGAACTCGACCAGGAGGTTCTGGCCAAGGCGACCGCCATCGTCGGGCGCATCCGCAAGGAGGACCTGACGGCGTCCGAGGAGGAGTTCGCCGAGCAGGCGCGCGGCAACTCCGAAGACCCCGCGACGGCGCAGTCGGGCGGCTGGCTCGCCAACCCCGTCAAGCGCAACCCGAACCGCAAGCCCGGCGCCGCGCCCGCGGCCGGCGGCAACCCCGCCGAGCTTCTACAGAACACGCTCGACTGGAAGGAGGGGCAGGTCGGCGACCCCCTGAAGACCGGCAGCGCCTACTACGTCTTCCGCCGCGGCCCGGTCGTGCCGAAGTCGTTCGAGGACGCGAAGCAGGAGCTGCTCGTCAGCCTCCGCAACCGCCGCTCCTACACCGTCGCGCAGGACCTCGCGCGCAGGGCGAACGACCGCCTGAAGGAGACGCGCGACCCGCAGAAGGTGGCGCAGGAGTTCGCCGCGCAGGCCAACATGACGCCGACCGAGATGGTGCGCGAGACCGGCTTCATCCAGCCGGGCGACGACGTGCCCGACATCGGCACCAGCCCGCAGTTCGAGGAGAAGGTCAAGCCGCTCGAAGAGGCGGGCGCCGTCGGCGACTTCGTCGGCATCAAGAACGGCTTCGCCATCCCGCAGCTCGTCGAGAAGCGCGACCCGCGCATCCCCGAGTTCGCCGAGGTCAAAGACCGCGTCGCCGAGGACTTCAAGCGCACGCGCGCCGCCGAGCAGCTCGAACAGACGGCGAGGGAGCTGGCCGCGGCCGGCGGCGGCGTGGACGCCCTGAAGGCCGCCGCCGAGAAGGCCGGGCTCAAGGCGGAGGACGAGGAGGCGTTCAAGCTCGGCCGCCCGCTCGGCTCGGCGGGCGCCGACCCCGCGCTCGACGCCGCCGTCTTCCAGCTCAAGACGGGCGAGGGGACGAAGGCGCCCGTCAAGGTCGGCGACAAGTGGGTCGTCGTCGCCGTCAAGGAGCGCAGGGACACGAAGCCCGAGGATTTCGAGAAGCAGAAGGCCGAGCTGACCGAGCGCGCGCTCGAAGAGCGGCGCGGGCAGCTCTTCGACGACTTCCTCGTCGAGGCCCGGCGCCGGCTCGAAGAGAAGGGGCAGATCGAAATCTACCGCGACACGCTCGCCCAGCTCGAACAGGACGAGCCCGCCGCGCTCCCCCGCCGCCCGCCCGTCAACATCGTCCCCCCGGACGCGAACACCAAGTAAAGGATACTTTCGACGGAAAGACCGAGAGGCCGCCCGGGTTCAACCGGGCGGCCTCTCCGCTTATCAATTTGAGATTCGAGATTTCAAATCTTCAGAGCGTCTTCAGCACCGTGGCGATGTCCGCCTGCGGGACTTCGAGGCGGAGCTGGACTTCGTTGCCCTTCGTCGTGACCTTCATCGTGTCCACGAGCCGGCCCGCGAAGGCCCACTTCGCGCCCGCCATCGAGACGAAGCCGGGCGCCAACTGCCGGAGCGCGTTCACCACGTCGTAGAGCTGCTTGGCGTCGGCGGCCGTGCCCGCGCGCAGCGTCGTCATCAACTGCGCGCCCGCGGCCGTCGAGCCGACCGTCCCGTAGAAGCCGCGCACGGAGGCGATGGCGCGATCCACGCTCGGCGAGATGTCCGTCTTCACCCCGGCGAGCGCGCCCGCCGGCACGTTGCCGGCGAAGGCGAGGAAGGTGCCCGGCTCCCTGGGGAAGTTGAGCGGGCTCATGTCGGCGCGCCCGCGGCCCGCCTGCGCGTCGATGGCCGCGCGCACGTCCCCCGGCTCGCCGAGCGCCAGCGTGTTCTGGTCGAGCACGGCGAAGGCCAGCTCGCGCACGTGCATCCGCGCCAGGCCGAAGAGCTTGAGCCGGTCGTTGACCGCCGCGACGTAGACCGTCTTGCCCCCGTGCCTCTGCTCCGCGAGCCCGCCCTTCGCGGCGGCGCGCGCGGCCGCGACGAGGGCCTCCGGCTTGAAAGTGCCGCGCGCGACGGCCGTCACGCGGTCGAGCTTGGTCGCGCCCGAGGGCAGCGGGACGATGCGCGCGCCGACCGCGAGCGTGTCGAACGCGCGCGCGTCGATCCCCGTGCGCGCCCTGAACTCGTCCACGTCCGCGTTGACCTGCGCGAGCCGCGCCTTGTCCGACGCCAGCGAGCGCGGGATGACTTCGGCGAAGAGCGCGCGCACGTCGAGCACGAGCAGCGCGTCCGAGGCCGGCAGCGGCAGTTGCGCGGGCGCCGGCGCCGTCTGAGCCCCGGCCTTGAGCGTGGTCGTGCGGCCGGGCTGGGCGTGCGCCGCCGGCGCGGGCGCGGCGGCGAGTAAGAGTGCGAGTGTCGAAGCGTAAAAAGTCCTTCTCATAAACCTCTCATCCGGGGTCGCCGAAAACCGCCGGCGCGTGCGGCGCCGCGGCCGGTCATTTGTTAGGGGGTTGTTTGAAAACTTCCGGGGAGCGGTGCGAGGTTCCGATGCCCGCCCGCCGCCCGCGGGTTGGCTCGAAACGCGCGCGACGTTTGCACGCGCGGCGGCGCCGGTTGTTCCTAATCTCCGCCCCGCGTGTCTTCGGGCTGGCGCTCCTCCTCCTGCTTCGTCCACTCGCAGAGCACGCGCCGGTCCTCGTCCGAGAGCTTTGCCTCGGGGTGGAGCGGCAGGTAGGACTTGAGCGGCATCTCGCCCGACTCGACCTGCTCGCACATCTCGTGGAGCTTGCGCTCGCGCTTGCGCTTCGGGTAGGTCGCCCACTCGGAGAACGAAAGCTCCCTGCGCCCCTCGTCCACGTGCTTCTTCAAAAACCAGGACGCGGGCGCGACGTTCGAGTACCAGGGCCAGGCCGTCTCGGACGAGTGGCAGTCGTTGCAAGAGCGGCGGAGGATGGCCTCGACCTCGGGCGTCATCCGCGTGTTGGCCGCGAGCGTCCGGCGCCCGTCCACGGCCGGGTTCGTGCGTTCCGGCCGGTACGCCTGCGCGCCCAGGAAGAGCAGAGACACGACCACCGCCGACCACTTCAAGACCTTCCCCGTACGTCTCATCACAATGACGGGCGCCGCACGCCCCGCGTTAACCGGCGCCCTCCTTACTTCTTATACCCGCGCGAATTTTCGTCTGGCTGAAGTGGTTCGATGTTAGCATACGCCCGCCGACACCCGCGAACCCGCGGCCGGCCGAGCGCCGCCACGCTTCACACAACGTCCATGAACCGTCTCGACGGCCACGAAGAGGTGGAAGCGGCCCTGCGTCTGCTCGCGCGCCTGCTCGGGGCGAGGGGCGCCTGGTTCCTGCGCGAGGGGCTCGACGGCGCGGGCCTTGAGCTGCGGCGCGGCGAGTGGGAACTGCGCGCGGCCGGCGGCGCGCTCGTCCTCTCCTGCCGCGGCGAGTCGGGCGCGCGCGCGTGGCGCGTCGTGGCCTGGCGCGCGGAAGGTGAGGGGCTCTACCTCGAAGTCGTCAGGAGAGCCGGCGCGAAGCGCGCGCTCCTCTCGCTCGTGCCGCGCGCGCCCGTGCCGGCGGCGCGCGCGGCGGTCGTGGCCGCGCGCCGCGCGGAGTGCGAACGCCTCGCCGCGCTGGTCTGCGAGTCCGCGGGCGCGCGCTTGGAACACGCTTCGTTGAGTCCGGGCGCGCGGCGCGGCGAGCCGGGTCGTTGGGCGCGCGTGCTGTTGAGGATGAGAGCCGGCGTGTCCGGGCGCGTCGCGGTCGCGGCGCCGGTCGTGAACGCGGGCGCGGAGGCCGCCGAGAGTTTTCTCACGTCCGCGCTGCTCTGGTTCGTAAGGCTCGGCGAGGGCGAACGCGGCGCGCACTCTCTCAGGCTCGTCGCGCCGCGCACGCTCGCCGCGGCCGTCCGCGAGCGGGTGCCGCTGCTGCGCGAGAGCCTGCGCGGGCGCGTCTCCGTCTACGAGTTGGGAGAAGACGGGCTCGGGCTCTCGCCTCTTCACGCGCCGGCTCTCGAAGAGCTGCTCGGCGCGCCCCCGCCGAAGCTTTCGCGCGCCCCTACGCATTCGCCGGGCGAGCTGGCGGCGGGCGTCGTCGCGCTCGCGCCCGGCGAGATCGACTTCGTGCGCGCGCGCCACGGCGAGACGCTTCGCTTCAACGGCCTCCCCTTCGCGCGCGTGCGGCGCGTGGCCGGGGGCGAACAACTCTGGTTCGGCGTCGGCCGCCGCGTGCCGTTCGAAGAAGGGAGCGAGGCGGACTTCCTCAACCTCCTCGCCGCGCTCAAAGAGCACAGGCGCGCCGACGCGCCCGAGCGCCGCCACGCGCTCTACCGCGCCGCGCCCGAAGCCTGGCTCGAAGCGTCGCTGCGCCGCGACGTAACGAGGCTCGACCCAGGGCTCCGCCTCGCGCCCATCCACGCGCAGTTCCGGGCCGCGCCGGGCGCGGCCGCGCGCCCCGTAGACCTCCTGGCGCTGCGCCGCGACGGCCGCCTCGTCGTCGTCGAGCTGAAGGTCTCGGAGGACGCCTCGCTCGCGCTCCAGGGAGCGGACTACTGGCGGCGCGTCGAGGCGCAGCGCCGCGCCGGGCACATCAGGCGCGCGCGCCTCTTCGGCGACGCCGAACTCTCCGACGACCCGCCGCTCCTCTACCTCGTCGCCCCCATGCTCCGCTTCCACCGCTCCTTCGACACCCTCGCGCGTATGGTCAGACCGGACATCGAAATGTATCGCTTCGACCTTAATGAGGACTGGCGTGCGGGCGTGCGTGTGATGCGCCGTTGTCACGTTAACCAATAATTGGCAGTAACTGCCATTAATTGGTTAAGGCAATGCAACTGCCAACTTATAGTTACAATGCGAAGGAGAGTTTGGTGAGTAAGAAAAGCTCATTGGATGCTAAGAACTTTTAGCATCCAAGTTTCCGTTTCATGGTAACTATCTCATGCTGTACTTGCTCGTTACGAGAATAGCCGCATTTACTCATGCGTTGTCGAATTCTAGATTGAGTAGGGTTAATACCTTCAGCATGCAGTCCTAAGATAATATGTTTAGCCTCCTCACAAGCTAAATTGATATTTTCTAACCTACGGGATACTCGGTATTGCGTGTACTTTGCTGAGATTTCCCTACAAATCTCAGGGAAATGACGGCGGAGTACTGTAGAGTGTAATTTTAATTGTCTTCCTACAGCTAACATAGATAAGGGCGGCAATTTATTACTGTGTAATATCTTTTCCAATTGTCTCTTCAGCATCTGAGGCTCAGGCGAGTGTCGTACCCTTTTCTTGATTTTGAGCGGTGTATTAAACGCGCCAAGGACTACATTCATGTCATCCATGAGTTTATCCTTCGTGAGGAAGTCTACCAATGTTATCCCTATGCTATGACAGATATGAAGGATTGAGTTGAGTTGCGGAAGCAATTCGCCTTTGCACCAGCGGTATAATTCTGAAGAGGATAGTTGAAGCACCTCCGCTAATCCCCGGTAGGTTGGCTTGGAGCAATGGCTTACTAATGTTGTTAACGTTTTAGCGACCCTGTCTTTATTAGGTGGTGAAACCTCTTTAGGTAAAGCAAGCAACTCGCCTATATTAGTAGTGACCCATCTTTGCCATTCTATTCCACCTTGATTATACGGTCCTCCGGTAAATGTGCCCCCCTTATGAGCATTGCCTAGCCACTTCATACATCGTGAGCAATGCCCGACACGATAATAGCTGCCCAAAAATGGAAGGCACTTTCCGCAAAAAGGGCATTCATTAACTAATCTTCGATTGTGTTGAAAGCAATTTCCAATGGCCTTAATAGTCCATATTAACGGTTCATATACTGTTCTGGCTGTTTCAAACCACTCTTGATAACAATTGGGGCACCATGAACGTTCGGAACGCATTAGTCCATAAGAGGGTAAGATTCCACGCCACTTCAGCATGGTTAATATATTCAGGTCATGACGAAGAGTTAATTGCTCGAGAGCCTCAACCCAATATTGTGCCAGTCTACCTCGCCCGTTAAGGGCCTTTGCTAAAGGAAATAAGGTAGTAACATTGTAGTCTCCTGATCCGGAACAATTCTTCGGTAGGAATCTTTTAATTTCTGTGGAGATCAGAGAATTGACTGATACATGATGAGCAGCGGCAAGCCTTGCTATGTATGAGGTGAAACACTCAACAAGAGGTGTGTTAATGCCTACAGGGGGTAGGTGACATAAACGGCTACGTACTGGAAGTTGTATTTGTGGATAGTCCCACAGATCCAGTTCACCTAGTATTCTATCTGTAGACCCTCCTTTCATAAGATCGAAAGCCGCTTGAAGTTATTAGGTCGCATGGGAATAGCTAAATCTTCACACACCTTACGTAGTGTATCCAATGCCATTTTGCTGTGTCTTATAGTTCTACGCTGATGAAGACGAGCCTCTACTCGTTTCACTGATGGGTATATACCTTCTTGATGTAAGGTTTTAACAATTTCCTTAATTTCTCGGCGGAAACTTTCTTTTTTCTGCTTGCCGCGTGTGCGCCGGTAAAGGTTGTATCTTTGTGCTATCCGACGACATAGATCTGGGAAATAGTTATATAGGCTGGTGTGGCTCCGATAAATGTCTTTAGCGATTGTTCTTATTGATTGTGGGGGATTTCTAGCAAGTGTCTTTTCAAGCTCGACCACAATCTTCGTCCACTCCGCCTTGCGCCACTGCTTGTATTTTTCGGGTAGCAGCTTGCACTCCACTGGCAAGCGCTTCGTGAGTGCTGTTGAACCGTAGCCAAGACTGCGTGCGACTTTTCGCAGGCTGGGAGTGGCCCCTACGGATAGCGCAGCTTGGAGTGCGACTCTGGCCTTCTCAATATCTATTTGAGTTCGCCTTTTACGAGGGTGGAGAGGCTCAGTAGGCTCTTGCTGTTTGCAGGTCGAGCCAGTTACCCCGGCAGACGTGCGAAGATTACAATCATCTCCCAACAAAATATTCAACAGCGGTATTTGTGTGAAGTGGGCGATCCTTAGCAATTTCTCCAACTCGGGGACGTTGCCTTGCCGCTGCCAATCATTCACAGTTGCTTGTGGTACTCCAATAGCGCGGGCGAAGCGTGACTCCGTCATGCCTGCAATGTCCCTGATGCAGAATTTAATCGACTTTGTCACTGCCCCTTTCTTAGGAGGATTCTCAATCTGCGGTGTGGAAGCCAATAGAATACATAGTTGCTCAGTAATCCAAGTTTGCCTTTCGAACTCCTCACCCGCAATGCCCTCTGCAGCTTGGTCAGATTCCAACGGTAATTGGCCGAGCCAATAGTTACATTTTGAGCAAAACCCGGGTCTGGAATGTGAGTCAAGATGTGGAATGGTTCGGTCGCACCGAAAGCAACTCAATCTTAATCCGAGGCGGTGCTTGGTGCATGTAGTTACTACCGAGAATGACCAGAGGAGAGGGTCGAAAATAGGCACATCCGCGTATTTACATTCTTCGTAGCAGGAAGGGCACCACGCTTTGGAAGGTTTCAGCAGGTTTCGGTGAGGGATTACATTAGCCCAAGTTGTCATCGTCAGGTAGCATAAATTGTTTCTCCCGGTGAGAGTTTCTAACGAACTGATGTAATCCCTTGCTGTTACTCCGGTGCCATTGACGGCGCGTGCCAATGTGCGGAATGAGGCCGCAAGAATTGCGCTCCTATCTAACCTTAATTCACTGTTGCGGAGGTGCTTCCGATCAATAAGTGGGGAGATTTCATAGCCGAATAGGGAGGCGTGAGTGACGTTATGAACCGCAGCGAGACGAGTTGAGTAGCTGGTCAAGCTCTCAACGAAGCCAGTGCCTACGCCTATAGGTTCTAAGTGAGAAAGGCGGCTCCGGGTCGGCAGGGTTACGTCGGTATACCCCCATAAGTCTGAATCCTCATTCAGTACTAACGCCATCAGTCTCACCTGCTACTGGGAACCGTTGCAATTTGGGCTCTCCAATCCTCTGTCGACGAGAGCTATTCTTTGACTGGGGCTGCTTGGAAGTCCCAGCAGGCGTGACTATATTGCCAAGCCCTAGTCTCGCTCGAACACGTTCGATAGTCTCCAGACTCTCTTCATTCGCGAGCCTCTGCTTACCCTCCCATATCTCAAGAGATAGTCGATCAAGCTCCTTCTTTAATAAGGCAGTTTTCTCAAGGTGCTTTAGAGTAAGTGTGCGGTGAGAATTTTCTAGAGAGAGGCGGTACGCTTTAGTTAACCAGACCTTCAGCACGCCGACACATCCGCAACTGTAGACGTATAGATACTCCCAATGCTTCTCTAGATCAGGCATATCCGGATACGGCATTTTACGTTGGAAGGTAAAAATCACCCTCTTGTATTCCTCAAGGTCTTCTCTGATGTCGGCGTTGTAATTGGAAAGATGGATGCTGACTGAGCGCCGACTCACTTGGCCGCTCAGGCTTCGTAGATCCAGCACTCTGTATGACCCCGCCAGAATTTGTAAGACCTTTCCGAAACTCCCAAGCGACTTGATGCACTCAGTCTGGTCAAACAATCTACGTCCTTTAGCTATTGTGGCGAAGTTATGTGCTTCATCGACGCCTACATATTTGACACCTCGGTTAACAAGCGTATCCTCATAAATGCGGCGTGCCTCCCTTACGTCCCTGCCATTAAAGCTAATACGCTTAAACTTGCTTGTTTCCTCATCGAAGCGAACTTTATGTTTTATTAACACCTCCTTCAGGGCAGTGAGAGCCCGGATGTAGAAATCCAGCCAATCGAAGGCGCCACGATCGGGGCCGGGCGCTTCTAACAGAAGGAATGGGATGCAGCCCCGATCCAAAGTAGGCAGAGCCGCTCTGATAACGGCTTGCTCGGCTTTGAGTAAAACGGTTGTCTTTCCTGTGCCGGCGGGGCCAAATAAGTTGATGATAGCGCCGTCTGGAGGCTCACTTATCGCTATGCGGACTGCCTCAAGAGCATGGATGATATTTCGGTGCTTAATGAAAACGACCTCTTTGAACCATTTAACCCGCTCATCAATCGGCTTAGAAAGTAGATCAACCGGAAATCTGGCTTCATCAGTCACCAATTTAGCTCCTCCATCAGATCGAGTTCCTCTAGTTGTTCATGGCTCTCCTTGCTAACAATATGGGAGGATTCGTAAACTTCCTTGCCGCTCAAAGGTTCCTCAATGGTATTAGAGGCTTGCCCTATGGCCGGTAGCTGTAGCGGTTTTGTTGACGAAGATTGGCCCCCATTTATTAATGCATGGACATCTCTCAGTTCGACGTCTCGACTGCGCTGTAAAAGTATGCGTTCAGTTCTGAGACTGTTCTCCTCCTGCTCAAGTGAACCTATGAATTCCGCCAGCCGTTTAGCAGTGAGGGTGCGGTTACGGTTGAGGAGTTGGCCCCGCCTACGTATCTCTGAACCTGCTAATAGCATCTCCCTCTCGGTACGACCTTGGAAGAACCAGAAATACTCTGACGTGCCAGTAATCCACCTGCCATTAACATAGGCAAAAGCTTCCCCCATGTTGAAAGGGTCATACCGCACAGGTACTTGTTTGCCGACGAGCCCTGGATGCCGGAACTCGTCTGACCAATAGTAGATGTTATTAACCTTTACCCCATCGTTGAGCATTATCTGCGCCGTACCTTTACGTGTTGTGGGGAGCGTAATGGTGCGGAACACATCATCGAATAATATCTTTGTATGCTCTCTCGATCCGGTCTGTGATATCCCTGCGGCGAACGCCTCTCTGGGACTCTGCTTCAGGTTGAAGTGATCGTTGGTTTCGTAAATATCGTATGCCCATTCTGTAAGTCGTGGGTATGCTCTGCCCAATGTCCACACAGCATGATTTTCGGGGGCAACCTCCTTCGAAACTTCCCGCACGTTCTTCATAATTTGGGTGTTCCCACTTAAATTGTTGGCAAACTGCCTTCTATTGGTGTCGAACAATCGCTCGCATGTGGATCCGTGCCTGGGTTTACCCTCACGGCTGATCAAATGTATTCCGAAGAAGGCGCAAAAGGCTCTGAAGTAGATGCTCTTAAACTCCTTGCCGCCGTCCACCACGAGATACTGGGGGAGACGCCCATATCGGCGAACGCACTCGCGGATGACCATCAAACAACTGCGGTAACTCGGCGGATCATAAGTCATATACACGGCCGGAAGAAGTCTTGTATTCGCGCAACTCATAAAGGTTATCCACGGCCGGCCCAGAATTCTGCCGGTGACAGAGCACCTAAATGTAACGTCTAGCTTCGTATGATCTATGTGACAAATTTGAAACGGTAGGTCGCCTTGACGTGGCGTATCTTTCTCAAGCCAGTGGCTGAATGGCGCGACTGCGTTAGCAGCCTTATGTCCTCTTCGCTTTCTGACTTGTGTATGCTTCGGTCGTTGATGCGCCATCTTTATGAAGGTTGTAAGACTGGGCGCAATGAGTCCATTGGCCTCGCAATCCTTCGTTAGTGCGCCGTGGACGTGTGAATAGTTTTTTTGCTTTATGGACTCATAATCATTCTCGATGTAGTGTTTAATCTTATCCCGCACTTCTTGTGGGAATCTCGGGATTCGATTACCCCTATCGTGAAAATTGGGAATAAGTGCCACAAATCCGCTGCCATAACTGACCTGCCCGGCTTTGTATTCAGCTACATACCGGTGGAGTGTCCGGGGTGGTACGACTGTTTTGTCGAGTTTCTTCCCAGCCAAGTGTTGAAGCACAAAGTCGAGACGGCGTAGACCTTCCTCAAACTCCTTGGGTGATGCTTCGTTTAGGATTCGATGTACTTCTTCTTTGTATTTACTTTCCGGCTGTATCTTTAGCCCCGAAATTTTTTTGCTTCGAAATAACTCTTCAAACTGTGCGTGAGTTAGACGTATGACCTTCTGTTGGCTTTCTCCGCAGATCCATATTTCGGTGCTTGTTATATTCACGATTTCAGCATGACTTTCACCGTACAAGATGGATTGCCCGATGGCCATACGTATGGCATTGGCATCAGATATGTTAGGGAGCTTTTCTGTGGGGTTGTATAAATCAGCTGCGGCGGGGTTAATGAAAACATAAACTCGATCACTTTCTTTGAGCGCCGCAGCCGAAAGGTCAACGTAAATGAGGTCGAACGCTATTAACGCGTAAATGATGTCAGTGTCAATGCCAGCCTGCAGAGTGACATCAATGAGGTCAGATAGAAGCACGGCAGGCTTTGCAGCTACGTGCCCGCAAATAAAGGCACATTCCTGATCGTTAAGCTTTGCTGAATCTAGTCTAAAGAACGCTTCTAGAAAGTCTATGTTGCGCAGATAGGTTCGATCAAATTCTGCCTCAGTCATTATCCAGTAACATAGGCCGAATTCCGCAGCGTACTTCTCACAAGGCGGGCTGTACCATCGGCCATCTTTTCCACGGACATATCTTCCCGGCTGTTCTTTGGCCAGTTCAGCCAGGTCAGCTTCCGTTTTGACTTCAACAAATCCAGCCTTTGACTTATAGAAAAGGAAGAAATCGGGCGTGTAAAATACGGCATGGTTTCTCCCATCTTTCCTGACGTAGAATATCTTTATTGTGAGTGGTTGATCCCAATACTCTAATACTTCCTCATCTCTCTCCCACATCTTTACGAAAGCCAATTCATAGTGACCACTCTCGTACTGGATCGTAAGACCCATTTTACGACTAGAATAATCACCACTCCGATTTTTAGGTCCACTCCGCACACTACGTGCCGGGGGCGAGTTTCGAATATTCCTAATCAAGTTCCTGCCTTGTTCGGGCAGAGCAAGAGTTTGAAACCGTTTCTCCAGTTCTTCGCTCTTTAACATGATGCTCCACTTCCAGTTTCTGAAATTGATGCCGCTAACCAACTGCACACATACTTACAGGCAGAATGAGGTAAGGTCAGAAGCTCTGTCTGCCAGTTTCAAAATACAGAAACAACTTGTCATGAAGGGTATACAGACACACATTATCTGTCTTTGTCTGGGCACACATCACCCTCTCGCTTTTTGCGAGTTCTCAGATGACCTATAGCGGTTCTCACTTGCGTGCGAGCGAGTAGCCACAGTGCTTGAACCAGCCTCTTATGTCGGCTTTAGTCACGAGCCCGATGGCCTGCGCTAAAGCCTTGTCGAGTTCTTGACCCGTGCGGGCCTTCGCCCCGCGCA
>DASVQJ010000014.1:0-12783 GCA_036389235.1 Pyrinomonadaceae bacterium
TCGAACTTCGAAGGCACGGTCACGATGCGCAACCGCAACGTCGCGCGGAACTCCGACGGCGAGCTGATCGTCATGGGCCGCAACGTCGCGGTCGTGGTGGTCGGTCCGGACGGGGCCGAGCGCGCGGTGCACCGTCTCCAGTACGGCGCCCGGCTCAAGGTGGACGAGGGCGACCAGATCCGCCGCGGGCAGCGCATCGCCGAGTGGGATCCCTACTCGCGTCCGATCCTCACCGAGGTCGACGGCAAGGTGGGCTACGAGGACCTCGTCGACGGCCAGTCGATGATCGAGACGACCGACGAGTCGACGGGCATCAACAAGCGCGTCGTCATCGACTGGCGCGGCTCGTCTCGTACGGCCGACCTCAAGCCGGCGATCACCGTGCAGGACAAGAGCGGCAAGATCCTGAAGCTGGCGCGGGGCGGCGAGGCTCGCTACCTCCTGCCGGTCGAGGCAATCGTGAACGTGGATCCGGGGGGCAAGGTCAAGGCCGGCGACGTGCTCGCCCGCGTCTCGACCGAGAGCGCCAAGACCCGCGACATCACGGGCGGTCTGCCGCGCGTGGCGGAGCTGTTCGAGGCGCGTCGTCCGAAGGACGCCGCGATCATCGCGGAGAAGTCCGGCACGATCCAGTTCGGGCGCGACTACAAGAACAAGCGCCGCCTGACCTTGACTCCGCACGACGGTTCGGAGCCGGTCGAGTACCTGATCCCCAAGGGCAAGCACATCCACTTGCAGGATGGGGACGTGGTCGAGATCGGCGACTTCATTGTCGACGGCAACCCGGCGCCGCACGACATCCTGGCGATCAAGGGCGTGGAGGAGCTTGCCGCTTACCTCGTCAACGAGATCCAGGAGGTCTACCGCCTCCAGGGCGTCAACATCAACGACAAGCACATCGAGGTCATCGTCCGCCAGATGCTCCGCTGGGTGCGCATCAGCGACGTGGGCGACACGGACTTCCTGCTCGACGAGCAGGTGGACCGCTTCCGCTTCACCGACGAGAACGACCGCGTCGTCGCCGGCGACGGCGAGCCGGCGAAGGCCGAGCCGCTGCTCCTGGGTATCACGAAGGCTTCGCTCTCGACCGACTCGTTCATCTCGGCCGCCTCCTTCCAGGAGACGACGAGGGTGCTGACCGAGGCGGCCATCTCGGGGCGCGTCGACTACCTGCGCGGCCTCAAGGAGAACGTCATCATGGGCCGCCTCATCCCGGCGGGCACGGGGATGGACTTCTACCGCAACGTCAAGGTCGAGCGCGACACGACGGCCGAGCGCGACCGCGAGGAGCAGCAGATGGAGAGCCTCTCCGACCTCCTCGGCGGCGTCGAGCCGCCCGCGGTCGTCCCCGCCCGCGAGAAGGTCGTGGTCGCCGCCGACGGCGACGGCGACGCCGAGCCCGCGGACGACGCGGACGAGGGCGACGACGAGTAACGCCCGACTGCGGCCTGAACGAAAGAGACCGGCGCGGGGCAAGCGGCCCCGCGCCGGTCTCTTTCGTCGAAGGGCGTTTTGCGAAGGGCGCGGCGCGGCCGTCGGCAGCGGCGGGCCGGGGGTCGCGCTTGCGGCGCGGGGTCGAAGTTCCTATAATCACGGCCCGTGACTAAAGCCGTCTCGGCGGGCCTCTCCCCGACGACGGCCGAGCCCGCAGAGTTTCGCGGCTGGTGCCGCCGCCTTTAAGCCGCCGCCTCAAAGACCGCTGCGCGAACCTTCTGTAATCTCCGTCAACCTCTTTCGCCCCGGCCGAACCCGAGCGCCGCGTCGGGGGCTGCCACAGACGCCCCGGCTCACAAGGAAGAACCATGACTCACCCCCGCGCCCCGCTCGCGCTCGTGTTCGCGCTCCTGCTGAACCTGCTGCCCCCGGCGGCGCCGGCGGCCGTCCGCGCCGCGCGCGCGCCGCGCCCCTCGCAGGCGCAGACGCACAGCGTCAGGCGGCTCCGGCTGCCCGCCAACGACATCGTCTTCAACCAGCAGACGGGGCTCATCTACGCCAGCGTGCCGAGCCGCGCCGGCGCGGGCGGCAACAGCATCACGACCGTCAACCCCGCGACCGGCGAGACGGGCACGCCCGTCTACGTCGGCAGCGAGCCCAGGAAGCTCGCGCTCTCCGCGGACGGCAGCGTGATGTACGTCGAGGTCGAAGGCGCGGGCGTCGTCCGCCGCTTCGACGTGCCGACGCAGACGCCCGGGGCGGAGTTCCGGCTCGGGTTTGAGCCCGGCTCCCTGTACAGGACCTCGCTGGTGATGGACATGGGGGTCGTGCCCGGCAGCCCCGACACGCTCGTCGTCCTGCGCCGCGACCCCGGCAGCAACGCCAACACGGCCGGCGCGGCCGTCTACGACAACGGCGTCATCCGCCCCGTCACCGTCCCGCGCGTGGACAACGGCAGTTGGCTCGCCTTCTCGGACACGCCCGGCAAGCTCTACGCCAGCGGGAGTGAGATGAAGACGCTGACCTTCGACGCCTCGGGGATTAAGATTGCGGGCTACGGCCCGTTCAACGTCACGGGGCAGATCGCCTTGGCCGGCGGGCGCGTCTACAGCGCCGGGGGGCAGGTGATCGACCCCGAGGCCAAGACCATCCTCGGCACGTTCCCCGGCGTGGGTTACAGCGCGCCCTTCGCCCTGGACACGCAGGCCGGCCGCGCCTACTACCTGACCGGCCCGCCCTTCGGCGGCGCCTACGACCAGCGCACGCTCAAGGCGTACGACCTGAACACGCGCGCGCTCGTCGGCGAGCTGACGCTGACGGGAGTCTCCGGCACCGCCGCCAGGGTCGTGCGCTGGGGCGCGAACGGGCTGGCCTTCGCCTCCGGCGACGACCTCTACCTCATCCAGACCACGCTCATCCCCTCGTCCGAGCCCGTGCCCGACCCGACGCCGACGCCCGAGCCGACGCCGACCCCGACGCCGACGCCCTTCGACTTCAGCGTCCGCCAGGTGCCGCTCGCCAACAACGACATCGCCTACAACCCAGCGTCGCAGACCTTCTTCGCCAGCGTGCCCTCGTCGGCGGGCGCGGCCGGCAACAGCGTGACGACGCTCGACCCCCTGACGCTCGCCGTCGGCACGCCGGTCTACGTCGGCAGCGAGCCGCGCCCGCTGGCCTTCTCCGCCGACGGGCAGACGCTCTACGTGGGGCTCGACGGCGCGGGCGCAGTCCGCCGCTTCGACGTGCCGACCGGGACGCCGGGCGCGCAGTTCACCCTGGGCAACTCGGACGAGGGGCCGTACGTCGCCGACGCCATCGCGGTCGTGGGCAACACGAACCGCGTCGCCGTCGCGCGCAGGGCGGGCAGCTACGCCAGCAGCGTCTCCCTCTTCGACGGCGGCGTCATGCTCCCGAACTCGGTCGGCTTCCGCGGCATAGACCTCAAATTCTCCGACCCCGCTAACCTCTACATGGCGACCGACGGGGGCGCGTACAGGCTGACCGCCGACGCGACGGGGCTGTCCGCCTACAACTGGCTGGCCGACGCCAGGGGCGGCTACATCGAGTTGAAGAACGGGCTGCTCTACTCCTCGCGCGGGAGCGCGGTGGACGCCTCGACGGGCTACCTGCGCGGGACGTTCAGCATCTTCAACTTCTTCTCGTACGAGGTGCCGGGCGTGGCGGTCGACGCCGAGCACGGCCGCGTCTTCTTCCTGACCAGGGCGGCCGGCCCGCCGCAACTTCTGGCCTACGACCTCAACACCTTCCTGCCGCTCGGCTCCATCACTCTCACCGGCCTGCCCTTCACGGAGCGGGGCAGGCTCTGGCGCTGGGGCGCGAACGGCCTGGCCTGGCGCTGGAGCGGCGGCGTGGTGCTGCTCCAGACCTCACTCGTCGACGGCGGCGCGGCCCCCGTGCCGACGCCGACGCCGACGCCCACGCCCGCGGCCACCCCGACCCCGACGCCGCAGGCCCCGACCTTCTTCCGCCCCACGGGGCTGCCCGCGAACGACCTCGTCATACACGGCCCGACGCAGACCCTTTACCTGAGCGTCCCCGGCGCCGCCGGCCCCGCGTCGGGGAACTCCCTGATGCCGGTCAACCCCGCGACGGGGCAGGCGGGCACGCCCGTCCCCGTCGGCAAAGAGCCCGACAGGCTGGCCATCTCCGACAACGGGGAGTTCATCTACGCGCGGCTCAAGGGGGACGCGGCCGTCCGCCGCTTCGACGTGGCGACGCAGACCGCGGGGCTACAGTTCACGGTGCCGAACGGCGCGTTCCCGAACTTCCCGGACATGGAGGTGCTGCCCGGCAACCCGCACTCGCTGGCCTACGCCAACAGCAAGGTCACCGTCTACGACGACGGCGTGGCGCGGCCCAACACCACCGACTTCCGCGCCGACGTGGACTTCATCGAGTTCTCCGACACGGCCTCGAAGCTCTACGGCCAGAGCAGCGGCAGCTCCGTCATCGACTTCTACCGGCTGTCGGTCGACGGCTCCGGGGTCAAGCTGTTGGGAGAGGCGGGCCACCTCCTCTGGGGCGACATGGAGTACCACGGCGGGCTGCTCTACACGGGCTCCGGCCGCGTCTACGAGCCCGACTCGATGAGGCTGGTCGGCACCTTCCCCGCCTCGGGCGCGGTGTTGGTTGACCCGGCCCTCGGCCGCGTCTTCTACGTGTCCCACCTCTACGCCAGCAGTCAGGTGGCCGTCCACGCCTTCGACCTCAACACCTTCCTGCCGCTCGGCACGGCGGCGCTGCCCGTCGGCGGCGACGTGCGCGCCGCCGTGCGCTGGGGCGCGAACGGGCTGGCGATCCTGGTCGGGGACGAGTCACTGGCCTACCCCTCGGGGCGGCTCTACCTGATTCAGTCGTCGCTCATCTCGGCGGCGGCCCCCGTGCCGACCGGGGTGCAGTTCGGCGCCGCCTCTTACGGCACCGGCGAGTCTTCGGGCTCGGCGACCGTCGGCGTCATCCGCACGGGCGACCTGAGCGGCACGACGACGGTCGACTACGCCACCGGCGACGGCACCGCCAACTCGCGCACGAACTACACGACGGCGCGCGGGACGCTGACTTTCGCGCCGGGCGAGTCGAGCAAGGCGTTCACCGTGCTCATCACGCAGAACGGCCTCGCCGAAGGGAACAAGTCTCTGAACCTCACGCTCGGCAACGCGCGGGGGGCCGAGGTGACGGGCGGCGCCTCGACGCTGACGATCCAGGACGACGACTTTGTGAACTCGACCGTCAACGTCAACGACGTCTCCACCTACTTCGTCCGCCAGCACTACCACGACTTCCTCAACCGCCCCCCCGACACGTCGGGGCTGAACTTCTGGGTCGGCGACATCGAGAAGTGCCAGGGGGACGCGCAGTGCCGGCAGGTCAAGCGCATCAACGTCTCGGCGGCCTTCTTCCTGTCGATTGAGTTCCAGGAGACCGGCTACTACGTCTACCGCATGTACAAGGCCGCCTACGGCGACATCAACCCGCCGGCCGTGCCCGTGCCGGTCAGGCTCGGAGAGTTCCTGGCCGACGCGCAGAGCGTGCGCGAGGGCGTGCGGGTCGGGATCGGCAACTGGCAGCAGCAGCTCGCGGCGAACCAGGCGGCCTACGCCGACGCCTTCGTCGGGCGCGAGCGCTTCGCGTCGGCCTTCCCCGCGGGGATGACGCCGGCCGCGTTCGTCGACAAGCTGAACCAGAACGCGGGCGGCGCGCTCTCTTCGGAAGAGCGCGACCAGCTTGTGGCACAGCTCTCCTCGGGCGCGCTGACGCGCGCGCAGGTCTTGCGGGCCGTGGCCGACGACCAGACGCTAAAGGACGCCGAAGTCCGCCGGGCGTTCGTCTTAATGCAGTACTTCGGCTACCTCCGCCGCGACCCCGACACCGGCCCCGACTCCGACTACGCCGGCTACAACTTCTGGCTCGGCAAGCTGAACGAGTTCAACGGCAACTACGTCGCGGCCGAGATGGTCAAAGCCTTCCTTGAGTCCACCGAGTACCGCCGACGCTTCGGCAACTAAGGCGGTGTTCATCCGAGTGGATATGAAGTGAGCTTTCGACACGGAGACACGGAGACACAGCTTCAACTTTAGTATTTAACAAGCTGTGTCTCCGTGTCTCCGTGTCGAATCCCTCCCGGTTTCACTCAACTGCAAACTGCAATAACGCCCGCCTCGCCGCCGCGCCCGCCCGCTCCGGAAGTCTGTTTAGAGCGCACGCGTTATATAACAGTCAGCGTTTGGAGGGGCGCGTGACGCCGACCGTCATGCCGGCGAAGAGCCCGAAGCGCGGCGCCTCCGGGTTGAGGCCGAAGCGCGCGCCCGCGTCGAAGACGACGCGGCGGCCCTTCGTGTAGTGCAGCGCGCCCAGCGCGTAGAGGCCGCGCGGCTGCACGTCGTCGAGGCTCTGCCCGGACAGCTCGGCCTCGAAGCCGAAGTGGTTCTTAAAGTCCCGCGAGACGGAGACCGCGGCCTGCCCGCCGTGCTCCCGGCCCGGCCCGCCCTCTTCGCCCGCGAGGAGGTAGGCGGCGTTGAAGTCGACGTCCGTCTCGCCCACCTTCTTACTCAACAGGCCGACGAGCTTGTGGTCGAAGCGCCCCGTGCCGAGCCCCTCCGACTCGTCGGCCGTGGGGAGCTTGGCGAAGTAAGCGAAGGCGAGCGCCGGGTGCCCTTCGCCCTCTTCGGCGGCGACGAACTGGAAGCCGACGCGCACGTCGCCGAAGCCGGTCGAGCGCACGCGCGTCCGCCCGTCGGTCTCGGAAATGACTGCGTCGAAGTCGAGTTGGAGCAGGAGCCGCTTCGCGGCCGAGTAGCGGAGCGTGACGGGCAGCGTCTGCTCGTCCCGCACCTCGCGCGCGCGGAAGTTCGAGTCGTAGCCGAATTCGAGTTGCAGCACGCCCGGCTCCGGTATCTCGGCCGGGTTGGCGACGCCGGGGCGGCTCGGCTTGACCTCCTTCTCCTCTTCCGCGGACTGCTGCTGCTGTTGCGACGCCGCCGGGAGGAGGTTGCCCACGAACGGGCCGGCCTGCCGCGCGCGCGCGCCGACGTTACAGGCCAGAAGCAACGCCGACATCCAAGCGCATCGAAGCGCGAGACGTGCGGGCGTCGCGTTCGGACGGCGAGCTGCTTTCATGCCAAACCCTCCCGGGGCCGTTAAAGTTTTGGGCGGACGAGCTTCGCCGAATATACATCCGGCCCCGGCGGCCAACAGTTCGTGCTCGTACAGAAGCGACCTTCCCACACTCACGCCCGCACGCGGACTCTCCACGCGACGGCGGCGTAAGGCTCGGGGACGCATAGACGCGCCGGCCGCGGCGCCCTCTTCATGTGCAAAGCCTCGCCACGCCGGTTTGCACACGAATTACAAGTTCTGACAGCCGGGCGTGTTCGGGTCGGCGGCGCCTGCAAGTTTTGGGTGGGTGCACGACGCGGACGGGGCGGGGAGTTAGCGATGGGTGTGTTCTGGTTTGGCGGGCAGGTCGGCGGGTAGGTCGAGGTCGTCGTCAATCAACGAGTCTACGCAGACGCCCGCCAGACGTGCGTAGCGCAGGAGCACGATGAGCGACGGCTCGCGCTGCCCGCGCTCATAGTCTGAAATCTTCTTGTAAGAGATGGCATCTTCAAGGTCTAAACGCCGGAGCAGTTCGCTCTGAGAGAGGCCGAGCGTCTCCCTGATCTGTAACAGCTTTTCGGCAAGCCGCTCCGGCCGCTGCCGTGCCTTCACACCCATCGGGAATCACCTCCCGACGAGCGCGTAGCAAGATTCGGCTTGCCATATCCCCAAATTGGGGATAATATGTCGCTGCGTAACCTTCTCGCCGTGAGTAGAGACCTCTCCTGCTCAACGGCGATGCTCATCTCTCTGGCGGTTGAGGGTGAGCTACGCGACGCATCCGACCCGTTGCCTCGTTTTCAAAGACTGAACGCGGAGGAGCATAGCACATGAGTATTTTAGTGGGCGATTAACTGCGGGCACGTCTACAGGCAGCAGACGGTGCCGCAGCCCCGGCCTCACCGACCGGGGCGAGGGGCCGCGTGTCGAAGGGCACGCACGCGTCCCCTCCGTCTTTTTGGCGGGCCGACTGCTTACGCGCGGGTGGGGCATCTACGGAGGGAGGGAGGAGGCCGGCGTGTGTCATGTGCCCGCGCCGGCCTCTACAGGTCTCGGGATTAAAAGATGTGGGCGAAGCTCGGGTGGCCCTTCAGCGCCCGGCGCGGGGCGGCGGCGTGCGCTCCTGCTCGGTGAAGATTTTCAGCACCTCGCGCTTGTCGTGCGGCGTCAGGCTGCCGAGGCCGCCCGTCACCTCGTACTTCTGGTTGACCCACTTGCGCACCTTCGCAGCGTCGTAGCCCATCTCCTCCGCCGCCTGCAAAATCAGGGAGTCGAGGTCGGCCCCTGCGTCGGCGGGCGCCGCGGGCGGGGCCGCAGCCCTCTCCGGCGCGGGCGCGGGCCTTTCCGGCGCGGGCGCGGCGTGCTCGGGGCGCGGAGGCGAAGGCGCGGCGGTCGCCGCCTGCTGCTTTTTAGCCCCGCGGATGACCTCCTCGCGGCTCGCCACGCCGCGCCTGACCTCGAAGCCGAGCAGGGCGAGGGCGCGGCCGACCGACGAAGTCTCGCAGACCTCCACGTAGCTGCCGGCCTGTACGTGGCCGGCGCTCTTAAGCTCGTAGGCGTGCCCGGTGGCCGCCGGGAGCGCGTCGTCGGGCTCGCGGTAGACCTCTGCGCGCATGAGGATGAAGCCCGTCTCCTGGCTGTGCTCCATGACGGTCGTGATGATCCGCCCCTGCGGGAATTTGGCGTAAAATTTCTCGATTCTTTCGCTGACTGTAATGTACTCGTCCGGGTTGAAACGCATCAAAGATTTTCGCCTTTCGGTTGGTGGTTACGGGCGCAGACTTTAGCAGAAAAGGGGCGCTCCGGGCACGCTTTTTAGGGCCGAGGCGCGCGGGGCGCCGGCCGCGCTTGACAGAGGTGGGAAGCGTCCGTATAGTCTCACGTTTGGACTGACAGTCCATTTCCCAACAGTGCGGCGCTCAAGTAGTTCTGCCGGTGTGGAGGCGTCGCCCGGTCTGCGGCCCCGAAGGGGCAACAGGTCGTTGACAAATATTGTGGCGTAAACTCCGGGCCACTGTTCTGAAAGGAACGGCCGGGCTCCGGGGAGCGAAACGACGGGGCGCAAGCTTTACAAAGTCCCGCATCCTTTACAGAAGGCGACGCCACAGAAAAGTTCGGCCCGAGGGGAGGCCAGAATCCACACCCGCTGTTAAGTCAGAACATCCCTGATTAATTAGACAAACAAGGGCATGCCGCTCTTGCGCTGACTGCCGGACAAGGTTCCGGTAAGAGGCAGGAAAGGGCAGCCTCTTGCGCCTTGTGAGGGGTCGCGGGAGTGCCCGGAAATGTTCGGAACCTTTAAGAAGGACTGAGAAGCAGTGCCGACCATCAACCAACTCGTACGCAAGGGGCGCCAGGCGGTCAAGTACAAGACGGCGAGCCCGGCCTTGCAGCAGTCGCCGCAGAAGCGCGGCGTCTGCACGCGCGTCTACACGCAGACCCCGAAGAAGCCGAACTCGGCGCTGCGGAAGGTCGCGCGCGTGCGCCTGACCAACGGCATCGAGGTGACGACCTACATCCCCGGCGTCGGCCACAACCTCCAGGAGCACTCCATCGTGCTCATCCGCGGCGGCCGCGTGAAGGATTTGCCGGGCGTGCGCTACCACATCATCCGCGGCACGCTCGACTCGGTCGGCGTCAACGACCGCAAGCAGGGGCGCTCGAAGTACGGCGCCAAGCGCCCGAAGGGCGGCGCGGCGGCCGGCGCGGCCAAGGGCGGCGCCAAGGGCAAGAAGTAGAGACCAGTTTTCAGTTTTCAGTTTTGAGTTTTCAGCAAGAGCTGGAGGCCATCAACTGAGAACTGAGAACTGAAAACTAAAAACTGAAAACTGATTATGCCTAGAAGAAGAGTTGTTGACAGACGCGACGTGCTGCCCGACCCGGTGTACAACAGCCCGCTGGTGACCAAGTTCATCAACGGCCTGATGTGGGACGGCAAGAAGTCCACGGCCGAGGGCATCTTCTACAACGCGCTGGCGCAGGTCGGCGAGAAGACGGGCGAAGACCCTCTGAAGATGTTCAAGCGCGCCATCGAGAACGTGCGGCCCACGGTCGAGGTCAAGTCGCGCCGCGTCGGCGGCTCGACCTACCAGGTGCCCATCGAAGTCCCGCAGGAGCGCCGCGGCTCGCTCGCCATCCGCTGGATCGTGGGCGCGGCCCGCGCCCGCGGCGAGAAGACGATGACCGACCGCCTCGCCGGCGAGATGCTCGACGCCGCCAACAACCGCGGCAACGCCGTCAAGAAGAAGGACGACACGCACCGCATGGCGGAAGCGAACAAGGCTTTCGCGCACTACAAGTGGTAAGCGCTGGTAGATAGTGAATGGTCAATGGTGAATAGATAAAACCATTTACTATTTACCATTCACCATTCACGGGGTTGGTTATGGCTAAGCAAGACCTGAACAAGTTCCGGAACATCGGCATCATGGCGCACATCGATGCCGGGAAGACCACCACCACCGAGCGCGTGCTCTTCTACACGGGCGTCTCGCACAAGATCGGCGAGGTGCACGAGGGCACCGCCACGATGGACTGGATGGAGCAGGAGCAGGAGCGCGGCATCACGATCACTTCGGCCGCGACGACCTGCTTCTGGAAGCGCTCCGGCACCGAGTACCGCATCAACATCATCGACACGCCCGGCCACGTGGACTTCACGATGGAGGTCGAGCGCTCCCTGCGCGTCCTCGACGGCGCGGTCGCCGTCTTCGACGGCGTCGCGGGCGTCGAGCCGCAGTCGGAGACCGTCTGGCGCCAGGCCGACAAGTACGGCGTCCCGCGCATCTGCTTCATCAACAAGCTCGACCGCGCGGGGGCCTCCTTCGACCGCTCGTTCCAGTCGATCATCGACCGGTTAGGTGCGAACCCCGTCGCCTTGCAGATTCCCATCGGCCTCGAAGACCAGTTCAAGGGCGTCGTCGACCTCATCACGATGAAGGCGCTCATCTGGAACGACGAGTCGAAGGGCGCCGAGTACCAGACGACCGACATCCCCGAAGACCTCAAGGAGCGCGCGCAGGAGATGCGCCACAAGCTGCTCGAAGCGGCCGCCGAGGCCGACGAGGGGCTGATGGAGCAGTACCTCGAAGACGAGGGCGCCTCGTTCACCGAGGCGCAGATTCGCGCCGCGCTGCGCAAGGGCACCATCGCCATCAAGCTCGTCCCCGTCGTCACCGGCTCCGCCTTCAAGAACAAGGGCGTGCAGACGCTCCTCGACGCGGTCGTGGACTACCTGCCGAGCCCGCTCGACATCCCGGCCATCGAGGGCGTCAACCCGAAGACCGGCGAGACCGAGGCCCGGCCCGCCGACGCGTCGGAGCCCTTCTCCGGCCTCGTCTTCAAGATCATGGCCGACAAGCACCTCGGCCAGCTCTCGTTCGTCCGCATCTACTCGGGCACGGTGCGCGGCGGCTCCTACGCCTACAACTCGGTCAAGGGGACGAAGGAGCGGGTGGGGCGCCTGCTGCGCATGCACGCCAACAAGCGCGAGGACATCGAGGAGGCGTCGGCCGGCGAGATCATCGCCATCGGCGGCATGAAGCAGGTCACGACCGGCGACACCGTGTGCGACGAGAACAGGCCCGTCGTCCTTGAGGCGATGGAGTTCCCGGCGCCCGTCATCCGCGTCGCCGTCGAGCCCAAGACCCGCGCCGACCAGGACAAGCTCGGCACGGCGCTCTCAAGGCTCGCGCAGGAAGACCCCTCGTTCAACGTCTCGACCGACCAGGAGACCGGCCAGACCATCATCGCCGGCATGGGCGAGCTGCACCTTGAGATCATCGTCGACCGCATGAAGCGCGAGTTCGGCGTCGAGGCCAACGTCGGCAAGCCGCAGGTCGCCTACCGCGAGACCATCACGCAGCCGGCGAAGGGCGTCGAGCGCTACAAGCGCCAGACCGGCGGCCGCGGCCAGTACGGCCACGCCGAGCTGGAGATCGCGCCCGCGCCCGGCGAGGGCTTCGTCTTCGAGAACAAGATCACGGGCGGCGCCATCCCGCGCGAGTTCATCAAGCCCATCGAGGAGGGCGTCCGCGACGCGATGGAGCGCGGCTTCCTCGCCGGCTACGAGCTGGTGGACATCAAGGTCGACCTCGTCTTCGGCTCGTACCACGAGGTCGATTCCGACGAGCGCTCGTTCCACATCGCCGGCTCGCTCGCGTTCCAGGACGCGGTGAAGAAGGCGAAGCCCGTCCTGCTCGAACCCATCATGCGCGTCGAGGTCGTCACGCCCGAGGAGTACATGGGCTCGGTCAACGGCGACCTGAACCGCCGCCGCGGGCAGATCGAGAAGATGGAGCCCAGGCCCGGCGGCGCGCAGGTCGTCACGGCCTACGTCCCGCTCTCCGAGATGTTCGGCTACACCACCGACCTGCGGTCGATGACGCAGGGCCGCGCCACCTCGACGATGCACTTCGAGCGCTACGAGGCGGCGCCGAGGAACATCGCCGAAGAGGTGATCGCGAAGGTGCAGGGCGTCACCAAGTAATTGAACGATTGATTCAATGAGTCATTGAATCAATGAACAGATGATTCAATTCGTCTAAGGAGCGAGAGAGAACATGGCGAAGGAGAAGTTTGACCGGTCGAAGCCGCACGTCAACATCGGCACCATCGGGCACGTCGACCACGGGAAGACGACGCTGACGGCGGCCATCACGAAGGTGCTGGCCAAGCACAACCCGAAGATCACGGTGCGGGCCTTCGACTCCATCGACAACGCGCCGGAGGAGA
>DASVQJ010000015.1:0-12282 GCA_036389235.1 Pyrinomonadaceae bacterium
AAGGTCTTGAGCTTCAGAGTCGTCTGCGAGACGACGAGCGGCGCGTGGAGCGGCGGCAATGAAGCCACCTCCGAGGCGTCGCGCACGACGTAAGAACGCTCGGGCGCGTAGCCGACGACGCCGATCATCTCGGGGTGGTCGGGGTTGCCGACGACCACCACGTCGCGCCCCTCGCGCGCGGCGCGCTCGGCGAGCTTCTGCACTTTGGTGACGAACGGGCAGGTGGCGTCTATGACGCGCTCGGCGCGGCCTTCGAGTTCGCGCTGCACCTCGGGCGTGACCCCGTGCGCGCGGATGACGGCCGTGAAGCCTTCGGAGACCTCTTCGGGCGCGTTGATGGTGCGGACGCCCCCGGCTTCGAGCCGTTGAATCTCCTGCGTGTTGTGGATGAGCGGGCCCAGCGTGCGCACGGTCGCGCCCTCGGAGAGCGCGCCCTCGACCATCTCGACGGCGCGCTCGACCCCGAAACAGAACCCGTACTCTTCGGCCAGTAGGACTTGCATATGAAGCTTTTAACCCATCCCCGAGGGCGGCGGCGTGGGCGCGACCGGCTCGGGCGCGGGCGGCCTTTCGCACTTGCGGCGCCACTCCTCGCGCAGCCTTTCGGCGGCGGCGAGGCTGTCGTCAACCCACCCGATGTTCTTTTCGGCGAACCAGCGCACGCCGCCCCAGAAGTTTTTCTCGAACTCGCCCAACTGCCGCGCCGCGTCCGAAGGCAACACCGCGAAGGACGCGTCGCACAGAAAGCGCACCGCGTCGAACAGGGGGTTGCCGGACTTGTACCTCGAATCGTTCGTGTCAGCCATTAGTGGAGAACCTCCTTCCACAACCCATACGGCCGAAACGCCACGCACGTTCCGCGCCAGACAATCTTAAAGAAGGGATGAGGCAAAGGCAAAGGCAGAGGGTTGTAGATTGGGGAGGGCGGAAGGCTGATTGACGAGAGTCTGGCTGTCATTAATCCGCATTCCGCCAATCCGCCACCCGGAATCCGCATTCCGCAATCGGCGGAAGCCCTCCCTTACGGTCTGCCTTCTGCCAGGCCGAGTGCTTTCTTGACTGTCGGCCACATCTCGAAGGCCCAGAACTCGTAGCCCTCGTCCGAGGGGTGGAAGCCGTCCGAAGAGAAGAACTCGGGGTGCGTGGGGACGACGTCGGCGCTCTTCTCGAAGGAGTCGGCGAGGTGCAGACGGTGGCGCGCGGCGGCGTCGGCGATGCGCTCGTTGTAAAGGACGATGCCGCGTCGCGCCGACTCGCGCAGGAAGTCGGGGACGCGCGGCGCGTGCGAGATGTCGGGGAGGTTCGAGACGACGACGGGCGCGTCCGTCTGCGCGCGCAGGCGCTCGATGATCTCGTCTAAGTTGCGCGCGAACTGTTCGGGCGTGGCCTGGCGCGTGAGGTCGTTGATGCCGATGCCGACGGTGACGAGCGAAGGCCGGGCGTCCCCGACCCGCCCGACCTGCGAGCGCAGCACGTCGCCGGTCGTCGCGCCGCTCGCGCACAGGTTGACGAGCCTTGAGCCGGGGCGGACGCGCTCGACGCGCTCGAACAGGCGCGCGACGTAGCCGCCGCCTTTGCGCGCGCCCACGCCGACGCCCGTCGAATCCCCGAGCGCCACGTAGACGACCGGCTCTCCTTTGACTTCATCACTCATCCCAAATCTCGAACTTGAATTATCAAACCTACACGGCGGCTTCCGAGCGCACGGGCTCGCGCAGGACGGCCGACGCCGCCTGCGCGGCGACGCGGGCCGCGTCGGGGTGCGCGTCCGTCAGGTTAGACACTTGAAGCAGCGATTCGCCCGTGCGCGAGAGCATGCGGAAGAGGTCGCCCTCTTCGGCGCGGGTGCGGCGGACGAGCGTGGGCCAGTCCATGCCGGCGGCCCAGCGCGCGGCCGTCGCGGCGGCCGAGAAGTTGATCTCGGGCGCGGGCTCCAGGTCCTGCTGCCACTCGACGCTCGCCACGTCGTAGGCGATGCGGTCGAACTTGGCGAGCGCCGTGATGAGGGCGTCGTCTAACTCAAGCTCGCCGTAGTCGCGCTCGGCGTCCGCAGCGAGCGCGGCCATGAGTCCGGCGGCGCGCGGCGCGTCGAGCGAGGCGAAGAGGCCGCGGCCGATGGCCTCCCCGACGAGGAGCGGGCGGTCTAACCTCAGGTCTGCGAGCCAGCGGCCGCGCTCGGTGACGCGCTCGGCGAAGAAGTCGAGGTAGCCGAAGTGGTGGAGCGCACGCGCGCGCCGCTCGAAGGGGTGCCAAGCCTCGCCGTGCACGGCTTCGAGCCTGCGGCCCAGGCGCTCGATTGATTCGGCCTCCTGCATGACCGACCACAGGGCCTCCTCGCAGCGCGTGCGGTTGCCGCCGCCGCCCGCGAGCGACTCGATGAGGTCGTTGATGAGGGCGACGGCCTCCTCGGTCGAGGAGCGCGCCTCGCGCAGCCGCGGCTCGCGCAGAGGCGTCGCGCGGTTCGCCTGCACCTGCTCGAAGGCCGCGTCGCGCGCCGACTCCGAGAGCGCGTGCGTCTCCTCCCACACGCGCCCGATCCGTTCGAGCGCGAGCGTGACCCGCTTGCCGTTGTCGCGCACGCCCGCGAGGCCGTCGCCGCGCCGCTCGGTGACGAAGACGAGGCGGCGGTTGCCTCTGCCCACGGAGACGACGCGGCCGGGCACGACCTCCTTGTCGAGCCAGCGGAGGTACGCGTCCGTCCGGGTCTGCGGCGCGTCTTCGAGCAGACGCGAGCGGGCGCTCGCCAGGCGTTCGAGCCCGCGGGCCACTTCGGGCGGCAGGTCGCAGCCCGCCTCGGAGAGTTTCGTCTGCAAGCGCCGCTCGGCCTCCTCGCGCGCCCGCCCGATGCGCGCGACCTCTTCGGCCGCGTCGCGGCGCGCGTAGGAGCGCTCGGCGATCTCGCGCACCTGCGCGAACGTGCCGTAGGCGTCGAGCAGGTTGAGGAGCGTCGTGTAGGTCGCGCGGAACTGGCTCTCAAGCGGGTCGGGGTCTGCGTGTAAGAGCGAGGCGAGCTTCTGCGGGTTCTGGTGCAGCCCCGGCGCGGCGACGATGAAGCCGACGCGGTCGCGCCCGCGTCGCCCGGCCCGGCCGGTCATCTGTTGTAGCTGCGAGGCCGAAAGAGTCTGCCAGCCTTGCCCACGTCGTACGTCGATGTTCTCAAGGACGACGGTGCGCGCGGGGAAGTCCACGCCGGCCGCGACGGTCATCGTGGCGAAGATGGCGTCGAGCAGGCCCGCGCTCATCAGCTTCTCGATGGCGAGCTTCCACGCGGGCAGGTGCCCCGCGTGATGCGAGGCGACGCCGCCGCGCAAGACCATGTCCCAGTGGCGGTGCTTGCGCACCTCCGGGTACTGCTCGGACAGTTCTTCCAGCACGCGGCGCCGCGCCTCCCTTCTTTCGGGGCCGACGCCGCGGCGCGGCGCGTAGGCCGCCTCGGCCGCGGCCTCGTCGCAGCGGCGGCGCGTGGGGAGGAAGATGATGGCGGGCAGCAGGTCGTAAGAGCCGAGCGCCGCGAGCAGAATCGACGGCGGCATCTCGGGCATGCCGGCGCGGCGCTGCGGGCCGCGCTGGAAGCGACCCTGCGAGCCCTGCCGCTCGCTCTTCGAGGTCTGCATGAAGCGCGCGATCTCGTTGTTGAAGTGGCCGCGCTCGTCGAAGAGCGGGGTGAGTCCGCCGTCGGGGAAGAGGAAGGCCGCGCGCAGAGGCACGGGCCGTGCGCCCGGTCTGGGGATGACGCGGCAGGGGTGGCCGCGCACTTCGGCAATCCAGTCGGCGAACTCTTCGGCGCGTCCGACGGTCGCCGACAAAAGGAGCATACGCACGCGCGGCGGCGTCAGGATGATGGCCTCCTCCCAGACGTGGCCGCGCTCCTCGTCGGCCAGGTAGTGCGCCTCGTCCAGGACGACGAGGTCGGCCTGCAACTGCTCGCCGCGCCTGAGCGCGTCGAAGAGTTGGTTTCGATAAACTTCAGTCGTGCCGACGATGAGCGGCGCGTCCGAGCGCTCCTTGCGGTCGCCGGTCAGGATGCCGACCTTCTCCTCGCCGAACTCCGCCGAGAACTCGTGGAACTTCGAGTTGGTCAGGGCCTTCAGGGGGCTCGTGTACCACGCGCGCTTACCTTCGGCCAGGAGCCTCCGAATCTCCTCGCGCGCGATCCAGGTCTTGCCGCTGCCCGTCGGGGCCGTCACCAGCACGTCCTCGCGTTCGAGCGCGCCGAGGGCTTCGAGCTGAAAGGGGTCGGGTTTGAACGGCGCGGGGTCGGGCGTGCCGATGCCTTCGAGGAGTTGGCGCAGGGGGCGCGTGCGCGCCTGGCGCGCGGCGACGCGCGAGGCCGTGTCGGCGGCGGCGTGGGCCGCCGTGCGCGACTGACCGCCCTGGCCGTCGCGGCCCCGCCCGCGCCCGTCGGGAGGTTGACGAGAGTCGTGTTGACGAACGTCGTGCCGGGGTTCGTCGTCGCGCCCGCCCTTCTGAACGGCTTTGGAGGCGCGGCGACGCCCCCTGTCTCCTCTGCGCGAACGCGTCATAGGCAGGGATTCTACCGCAGGAACTTTGTGGAAAGCGCCCGCGTAATGCTAACTTTTGTGTGACTTTCGCAACGCCCGGGGGATATTAAGCGTCTAATCGTTCGTGTTTTGTGCGCGACCCGGTCGTGCGGAGTTTTCTAAAGGAATGGGCGAGCTTTTCGACAGGTTCGAAGTCAACCGCGCGCCGCGCTGGCCGCTGATGTCGCGGCTCGTGGCGCTCTCGCTCGTCGCGCACGGGCTCTTCCTCGTCGCGGTCGTCTACGTCCCGACGGTGCGCAGCATGCTCTTCGTCGCCTCCAACATGTCGGGCATCAAGTTCGTCAGCGAGGACTACGACCCGACGCTCGTCGGGCAGCGCGCGACCATCGTCCGGCTTGAGCCGCACGAGAAGCTTTACTACCCGCCCGACTACTTCGGCGCGCCCGCGGTGGCCGAGACGACGCAGTTCGACGCGGTGGTCGTGCAGCAGGCCGTGCCGCCGCCGATGCCGCCGCCCGCGCCGGTCTACAGGCCGCGCCGCGTGCGCACGCCGCGCGTCGTCGCCACGCCCGAGCCGAGCCCGAGCCCCGGCGAGGTCGCGCAGGCCACGCCCACGCCTTCGCCCGCTCCCCTGACCGAGGAGGAGAAGCGCGCCGAGGCCGAGATGGAGCGCATCGCGAAGGAGAACGGCATCGCCCGCCCGCCCGGCAACATCAACACCAAGCCCTTCGAGGACATCGCCGTCAGGGGCAAGGAGCTGTTCGACCAGGGCAAGCTCAACCTCGACAGCGTCATCGACGTGACGGCCACGGCCGCGCTCAACGAGGACGGCACGCTCAAGCCCGAGACCGTCAACTTCGACTGGAAGACGGCGGGCGACCAGCAGACCGCCGACCTCGCGCAGGCGCTCGTCACCGCCATGAGCCAGAGCAAGGTGCTCGTCGTCCTCAAGGGCGCGAAGGACGTGCGCATCTCGCTCAAGCTCGACCAGCAGACCGTCAGGATCGAGGTCTTGACCGACCTGCCGACCGAGGACGAGGCGATGAAGACGGCGCTCGGGTGCTCGGCGCTCGTCGCCATCGGCCGCAGCGCCAAGAAGGGGACGAACGAGGGCACACTCTACGAGAACCTCAAGTTCGACTCGGCCGGCAGGCAGTTCGCCATGAACTTCGAGATGCCGAAGGACGCCGCCGGCAAGATGATCACCGAGATGCTGGCGAAGAAGGCGGGCAAGCCCAACGCCACCGCGGCGGCGACGCCGCAGGCCAGGAGCTGAGGGGGTTTGGACAACGGTTTGAGAAACACAGAACGAGCCATGAGGGAACTCTTCGACCACATCTTCCACGCGTCCGCGGGCGCGCAGGGGCGGGGCGGGGCCGCGCGCCTGTTCGCGCGCTTCGCCGTGCTGGGCGCCTTCGTCTTAGGGATAGCGCCGGGCGGCTGGGCGGCGCTGGCGCAGGCGCGCAAGACCGGCGGCGGGGTGGCCGCGACGGACGCGGGCGTCAAGAAGACCGCGAAGGCCGAAGGGCCGAAGGCGGCGGCGGCCAAGCCCGAGGGGGCGCGGGTCAACATCAAACCCATCAAGGCGTTCCTCGCGCGCTCGAAGAGGCTGCACGAGGAGGGCAAGCTCGACCTCTCGAAGCCGCATTCGATAGTCGTCGTGGGCGAGCGGCAGCAGGACGGGACGCTCACCAACGTCCAGATCACGGGCGAGTCGGCGGCAGACCCGACGCTGCGCGCCGTCGCGCAGGACTTCGTCACCTCCGTCAACGACAGCCACGCGCTCGCGTACCTCTCGGACGTGAGCCGGGTCTCGATGACCTTCACGCTCGACGGCGAGCGCTTCAAGGCCCTGACGGCTTCGGACGCGCCTTCGGAGGCGCGCGCCGAGGAGATGGCGCGCGGCTACCGCATGTTCCTCAACGTCGGCCGCCTCGCCAAGCGCGGCACCGACGAGGGCGCCCTCATGAGCGGCATGAAGGTCTCCGCCAGCGGCAAGCAGCTCCTCATGAACCTCGACATGCCCCGCGAGCAGATGGGCAACATCCTCCTCCGACAGATCACGCCGAACTAGCGCGCCGGGCGCGGACGGGGAAAGGTTTGGGGTGTTGGGTTTTGGGTGTTGGGTAAAGCCGGACTGCTTTCACCCGACACCTAAAACCCGGAACCCGACACCCACACTCCCCTTCCTTGCGCCCCTCCGGTCGCTCACATACAATCGAACATCGGCATAAAGTCGCGGGCGGCGGCGGGTTCTACAGGGTGACGGCTCCCTGCCCGCGGCGGCGCGACTCGGAGAGGGGGCCGAGCCCCCGGCGGGATTAAAACCATGATTGATAAATTTCTGACGAAGGTCTTCGGCAGCAGCAACCAGCGCTACATCAAGACGCTGCTGCCCCTCATCCAGCAGATCAACGACCTCGAACCGTCGGTCAAGAAGCTGACCGACGACCGGATGCGCGAGCGCATCATCGAGCTGCGCGAGCAGGTCATCCGGGAGGTCGGCGACACCACCGCCAAGGGTGACGAGGCGCGCAAGGAGCGCAAGCGCCGCACGCAGGAGGCGCTCGACAAGATTCTGCCCGAGGTCTTCGCGCTCACGCGCGAGGCTTCGGTGCGCTCCACGGGGATGCGCCACTTCGACGTGCAGCTCATCGGCGGCATCGCGCTCCACCAGGGGCGCATCGCCGAGATGAGGACGGGCGAAGGCAAGACGCTCGTCGCCACGCTGCCCGCGACGCTCAACGCCCTGACGGGGCGCGGCGTCCACGTCGTCACCGTCAACGACTACCTCGCCACGCGCGACGCCGAGTGGATGGGGCGCATCTACAAGTTCCTCGGGCTCTCGGTCGGCGCCATCGTCAACGACCTCGACGACTGGGAGCGCAAGGACGCCTACGCCTCGGACATCACCTACGGGACGAACAACGAGTTCGGCTTCGACTACCTGCGCGACAACATGAAGTTCGACCTCTCGACCTGCGTCCAGCGCGCGCACTTCTACGCCATCGTGGACGAGGTGGACTCCATCCTCATCGACGAGGCGCGCACGCCGCTCATCATCTCGGGCGCGTCGGACGAGGCGACGGACAAGTACTACCAGGCCAACGCCATCTTCCCGCACCTCAAGAAGGCGGAGCTGAACGAAGAAGGCAAGCCCGGCCCCGGCGACTACGTCCTCGACGAGAAGCAGCACTCGGCCGTGCTGACGGAGGAGGGCGTGGACAAGGCCGAGCGCCTGCTCGGCGTCGGCAACCTCTACGACCCCTCGAACATGGAGATGCTCCACTGCGTGGAGAACGCCCTGAAGGCGCACACGCTCTACCGGCTCGACCACCACTACGTCGTGCAGGAGGGCGCGGTCATCATTGTGGACGAGTTCACGGGGCGGCTGATGCACGGCCGCCGCTGGTCGGACGGCCTGCACCAGGCGGTCGAGGCCAAGGAGGGCGTCAAGATCGAGCGCGAGAACCAGACGCTCGCCACGATTACGCTCCAGAACTACTTCCGCCTCTACGACAAGCTGTCGGGCATGACCGGCACGGCCGAGACCGAGGCCGCCGAGTTCGACGCGACCTACAAGCTCGAAGTCGCCGTCATCCCGACCAACCGGGCGATGATCCGCAAGGACAACCCGGACGTCATCTACAGGACGCTCCCCGAGAAGTGGGACGCCATCATCGAGGAGATCGTCGAGCGCCACGAGACGGGCCAGCCCGTCCTCGTCGGCACGGTCTCTGTCGAGAACTCCGAGTTGATTTCGCGCCGGCTCGCCAAGGCGGGCATCCGCCACCGCGACGAGACGGGCAACATCCTGATCGAGGGCGACGGCACCATCCCGAACTACCACCACGTCCTCAACGCCAAGCACCACGAGCGCGAGGCCGAGATCGTCGCGCAGGCCGGGCGCAAGGGCGCCATCACGATTGCGACCAACATGGCCGGCCGCGGCACGGACATCCTCCTCGGCGGCAACACCGAATTCCTCGCCCGCGAGCACCTCAAGCGCCAGGAGTTCGACCCCGACGAGGCGACGGCGGAGCAGTGGCAGATGGCCCGGGAGTACGCGAGCGGGGTGCGCGCGGGCAGCCCCGAGGACTCGCTGGTGGCCACCATCGCCGACGCCATCCGTTACACGGACGCCATCGTCGAGAAGGAGCACAAGGAGGTCGTCTCCCTCGGCGGCCTGCACATCCTCGGCACCGAGCGCCACGAGTCGCGCCGCATCGACAACCAGCTGCGCGGCCGCGCCGGCCGCCAGGGCGACCCCGGCAGCTCGCGCTTCTTCCTCTCGCTCGAAGACGACCTGATGCGCATCTTCGCGGGCGACAAGGTCAAGGCCCTGATGCAGCGGCTCGGGATGGAGAAGGGCGTCGCCATCGAGTCGAAGATGGTCTCCAAGCGCATCGAGGCGGCGCAGAAGTCGGTCGAGGCGCGCAACTTCGAGACGCGCAAGCACCTGCTCCAGTACGACGACGTGATGAACCGGCAGCGCGAGACCATCTACGGCCTGCGCCGCCAGCTGATGGAAGACCCCGACCAGCGCGACTACGTCCTGGGGGTCGCCGAAGACCTGCTCGGAGACCTCGTCAAGCAGTACCTGCCCGAGGCCGCCTCGCCCGACGACTGGGATCTGGAGAACTTCAAAATCCAGCTCCAGTCGACCTACGCCTTCGACGCGGAGGCCGAAGGGATAGACTTCGAGCGGCTCACGGCGCGCGAGGTCAACGACGCGGTGTGGGAGCGCGCGAAGGCTTCGTACGAGTCGAAGGAGGCGCAGGTCGGGGCGGAGGCCCTGCGCACCTACGAGCGCATCATCATGCTCAACATCATCGACGCGCAGTGGAAGGATCACCTGCTCGCCATCGACCACCTCAAGCAGGGCATCGGGCTGGTCGGCTACGGGCAGAAGGACCCGCTCGTCGAGTACAAGAAGGAGAGCTTCGACATGTTCCAGGCGATGCTCGACCGCATCGACACCGCCACCGTGCGCACGCTCTTCAACCTCCAGGTCGTCGCCGAGCAGGCGCCCGAGCAGTTGCAGCAGCGCCGCCAGCGCCGCCCCACCTCGATGACCTTCACCGGCCCCAACCAGGGCGCGACCGCCGCGGGCGAAGAGGCCGCGCGCACCAAGACCGTCACGCGCGACCAGCCGAAGGTCGGCCGCAACGAGCCCTGCCCGTGCGGCTCGGGCAAGAAGTACAAGAAGTGCTGCGGCGCCAACGCCTGAGCGGGCGGGCGTGGCCGCACTGGTGCTATGATGGGGGCGGGGCCGGCTGAGGGAGCCGCCCCGCCTTCCTGCCGATTAAACCTAAAGGAAAGTCTTCGAAGGAGTAGTCATGCCCCGCACGCCGAAACTCTCGCTCGCCGTTTTCGCGCTCCTCTCACTCTGCGCGCCCGCGGCCCTCGCGCGGCAGGGCTCGCCCGACCCGCAGCTGGGGCAGGCCGTAGCCCTCTACCAGAAGGGCGATGTGAAGGGCGCGGTCAGAGAGTTCCGCGCCGCCGCCAGGCGCAGGCCGGACGACCCGCTCGCGTGGAGCTACCTCGGGCAGGCGCTCGCCCAGGTCGGCGAAGTGAAGGAGGCGCGCAAGGCGCTCGACGCCGCGCTCAAGATTAACCCCGACTACGCCCTCGCCCATTCGAGCCTCGCCTACCTCCACCTCGTCTCCGGCAGCGAGCGCGACGCCGAGTCCGAGGCCGCGAAGGCGCTCGCGCTCGACAACAACCTGAAGAACGCGCACTACGTCCTCGGGCTCGTGCGCCTGCGCCAGGGCGCGTGGCTGAAGGCGCTCGAAGAGGCGGAGGCCGTCATCAAGCTCGACGCCAACCACGCCGACGCCTACTCGCTGAAGACGCAGGCGCTGCTCGGCCTCTACGAACGCGCCAGCGCCCTCCTCGCCGAGGAGCGCCGCGGCGCCTACGACTACGACGAGGCGACCATCCGGGAGGCGCGCGAGACGCAGCCCTTGAGGCTCAGGGAGGCGACCGAGAGTCTGGCCGCATACCTGCGGCTCAGGCCGGACGCCGAAGACGCCGCGGAGATGCGCGAAGAGCTGGAGTCGATGCGCTTCTACGCCGAGACGGGCGCGTCCTCAGCCGACCCGGCGCGTAAGGTCTACAGCACGCGCGACGGCATCAAGCTGGCCGTCATCCTCGCCAGGCCCGAGCCCGGCTACACCGAAGAGGCGCGGCGCGCGAACGTCTCGGGGGTCGTCCGGCTGCGCGTCGTGCTCGGCTCGGACGGCAAGGTCAGGCACGTCCTCCCGCTCAGGCGGCTGAGCCACGGGCTGACGGAGAAGGCCGTCGAGGCGGCGCGGCAGGTCAGGTTCAAGCCGGCGACGCTGGACGACCGGCCCGTCTCCCAGTACGTCGTGCTCGAATACCGCTTCAACCTCCTCGACCGCGGCATCATCAGGGGTTTCAGGAGATACTGAGCGCCGCGAGCGTACCGACTTCGACCGCGCGCGGGCAGTAGAATCCCTCTCGCAGCGAATGAGCGCCGACACCACCTCGAACAACCCCGTCGTGCAGGCAGTGCTCTCGGGCGCCGCGCCGCAGCCGGCGCGCATGGCGGCCGCGCGCGGCATGCTGCCCGTCCCGCAGGACGTGATGCTCGAACTGCTCGTCGCGCTGCGCGCCGACGCGGACGAGGAGGTGGCGCGCGCCGCCGAGGAGACGCTCGCGGGTCAGGACGCGGCGACGCTCCTGGGCGTCGCCTCCGCGCAGGAGACGGCGCCGGCCGTGCTCTCCTACCTCGCGGAGCGGCCGGGGCTCGCGCGCGAGGTGCAGGAGTCGCTCGCGCTCAACGCCTCGACGCCCGACGAGGCCGTGGCCGCGCTCGCGCGCGTGACCGCCGAAGGGCCGGTGCTCGAACTCGTCTCTTTGAACCAGCAGCGCCTTATCCGCGCGCCCGCCATCATCGACGCCGTCCTCGCCAACCCCGCGCGCACGTCCGAGGCCGACCGCCGCGTCCGCGAGACGCGCGCGGAGTTCTTCGAGAAGGAGCGCGGCGCCCGGCAGGTCGCCGACGAGATGCGCGCGCGCGGCCTCGGCGCCGCCGCCGAGTTCGTCGAGTCGGCCGAGTCGTTCTCCGCGGAAGGCGGCCTCAGCCTCGACGACGCCTGGCTCATCGCGCAGCACATCGAGGTCTCGGACGTTGACGTGGACGACTCCTGGCTCCCGTCCGAGCGTTACGAGGAGCTGCTCGACGAGACCTTCGAGCAGCGGCAGGCCGCGGCCGAGCGGCTCATCGCGGAGGCGCTCGGCGAGGGCGGCAAGACGGCCGAGCCCGAGCGCATCGCGCTCATCCGCCGCATCATGCTGATGAAGGTCAAAGACCGCATGAAACTCGGGATGAAGGGCGACCGCGAGGCGCGCTCGATCCTCATCCGCGACCCGAACAAGGTCGTCGCGCAGGCCGTCATCAACAACCCGCGCATCACCGACCACGAGGTCGAGGCCATCGCCGCCATGCGCACGGTCGCCGACGACGTGCTGCGCCTGATCGCCATGAACCGCGGCTGGGCGCGGCAGTACCCGATCATCCACAACCTCGCGCGCAACCCGCGCACGCCGCTCCCGACCGCGATGTCCATCCTCCCGCGCCTCCACACCAAGGAGCTTAAGACCCTCGGCCAGAACCGCAACGTCTCCGACGCCGTCCGCCGCCAGGCGCTCCGCCTCGCCACCGCCCGCGGGCAGTAAAAGGCCGTGAAGCTAAACCGTGAACCGTGACAGGAAGGAGGCAACGCCTCTCTCGTCACGGTTCACGGTTTACGCT
>DASVQJ010000016.1:0-29185 GCA_036389235.1 Pyrinomonadaceae bacterium
CGTCAGCGACGCCTGAACGGATGACCTGACTCAGGCGTCGCTGACGCGACGCGGCACGTTGTACATCATCATCCCCGGCCTTGAAAGGCCGGGCTAAATTCGGGCGCCGCTGACGCGGCGTGTCAACCGCCGGTCTTGCGGGCGGCGCGTCGGGCGACGACGAACTCTTTGTAGCGGGCGTAGCGGCGGAGGATGTGGTCTACGTAGTTGACCGGCTCCAGGCCGCGGCAGAAGCCGAACTTGACGACCTCGTCCGTGGAGTACTGCTGCGTGGACTTCTGCAAGAGCCAGTACGAAACGTCGTCCCAGCGGAGCGGGTCGCCGCCGTACTTCGACGCCAGGCGCTGCGCGTCCTCGACGTGGCCGGGGCCGCAGTTGTAGGAGGCGAGGATGAACTTCAGGCGCTCGCCCTCGTCCACGACGCGCTCGTCCCAGAATTCGTCCAGCCACTTCAAGTACCTGACCGCGCCGCCGACGTTGTCCTCGGGGTCGAACGCGTCGCGCACGCCGACCTGCCGCGCCGTCCCGGGCATGAGCTGGAGCAGGCCCTGCGCGCCCGCCCAGGACTTCGCGTCGGGCTTGAACCTCGACTCCTGGTACATCTGCGAGGCGAGCAGCCGCCAGTCCCAGTTGATGACGGGCGCGTGCCGCTTGAGCAGGTCGTCGTAGGGGCAGAGCTTCCCCGTCGAGGAGGTCAGGAAGTCGCTCGTCGCGCGCTCGATGTAGCCCTTCATGTCCACGAAATATTTCTTGTACGTGCGCGAGAAGAGGCCCTCGTTCTTCTTGTCCTCGATCCAGCGGTTCAGCTCCGCCAAAAGCTCGGGCGAGTTCTTCCGGACGGCCCACGCCACGCCGTGCTTGCGCCCGAGGACGGGGCGCACCTTGAGGTTGCTGAACTCGGCCTCCTTGAGCGCCGCGAGGTTCGACTGCATGACCGTGAACTCGACCTCGCCGCGCGCGATCTTCTGCGCGAGCGCCTCGTCCTGCACCTGGCCCAGCTCGACGACGTGTATCTCGCCCGAGATTTCGTCCGACAGCTCGACGAGCGTGCGCGAGTAGGGCGACTTCTCCGGCAGGTCGACCCGCTTGCCCGCGAGCTGCGCCGGGGCGGTGACGAGCCGCGCCGGGATGTCCACCTCCGGGACGGGGTCTGCCGGGCCGGGCGCCATCGCCTTCTCCGCGACCTTCGACGCGGCGGCGGGCGCCTCGCCCTGCTGCACGAGCGCGGGCTCGGTCTGGTAGAGGGCGCGCGTGAAGGCGGCCTGCGCCTCCGACTCGGGCGTCGGCACGAGCCGCGACGCGGCCACGTCGCCCTCGCCCGAGTTCAGGAGCGGCAGGAGGCTCTTCGGGTCTGTGACGACGACCATCTTCAGCCTGAGCCCCTGCGCTTCGGCGAACGCGCGCAGCAGCTCGTACTCGTAGCCCAGCGGCTCGCCGCGGTAGACGAAGTAGGTCGTCGAGTTGTAAGGCGCGAGCACCACGAGCTCGCCCCGCTCGCGCAACTGTGCGAGGTCGCGCTTGACCGGCTCGGCCGGCGGCGACACGCCCGTCTTGCGCACGATTGGGTCAACCGCTTCGAGCTTGGTCTTCGGCCCGCGCCGGCACGACGCGGCCGGGAAGCAGAGCAGGCAGGCTGACAAAAGCAGGCAGAGTAGTCTACACGTCGGGCTCATCGGGATTCAGTCCAACGGGCGGGGACACCCTTCACTCGTCAAAGGGGGAAGTGCCGTGGGTTATGGGGTAAAAATTCCTAAACTTTGTAAGCCAAAACCGCCCGCGAGTCAACCTACAGCGGCGTGCGTTCGGGTGCGACGGCCGCGCCGGGAGCGCGGGCATCCTGCCCGCCATGAGCGCCGCAGGCGCGAAGGCCGTGAGACTCTACACCTCAACGTCGAGGGAGAGCGCTGCACGGTGAAGCGTGCTTGCAGCACGCTTTGGCGGGCAGGATGCCCGCGCTCCCGGCGCGGCCGTCGCGTCCGTGTGAACGCCGCTATAACTTCGAAAAAAACCGCCCGTAATCCCCTCCCCCGGCCGTTGAGGAGCCGGGGGTGAGCCGAAGGCGTGAGCGCCAGCGAACGCCGACGCGAGCCCCCGGTCTGACGTCGATAAAAATGGCGGAGCCCCGGAGGGGCGACAGACGGCCCGTTCGTCTGTCGCCGCTCCGGGGCTCCGGTCATTTATGCGTGCTGTCACGGGGGCTCGTTTCGGCGCCTCGCCTGACGGCTCGCGCCTCTCACTCACCCCGGCTAATCTCCGCCGCCCCTCCGGGGCTTTGCAAGCGGGCTCAGAGTTCTCCGCGTCTGTCCGTCACTGCCCCAACGGCTCGCCGTCGGCGTTGAGGCGGATGACCTCGCCGAAGCCGAGTTCGCGGACACCCTTCTCGACCTTGCGGAGGTCGCCGACGACGATCCAGATGACCTCGCCGGGGCGCACGAACTTCTTCGCGGCGGCGTTGAGTTGCGCGTCGGTCAGGGAGCGCACGTCCGCGGCGTAGCGCGCCCAGTAGTCGGCCGGGAGGTTGTAGTTAATCATCCTGACGGCCGCGCCCTCCAAAGCGTCTAACGTCTCGAAGCGCGCGGGCAGACGGAGCGTCATGTTGCGCATGATGCTCGCGAACTCCTCGCCCGCCAGCGGGCGCTCGCCCGCGAGACCTTTTATCTCCTTCGCCACCTCGGCCATCGACTCCTTCGTCTTGTCGGTCTGCACGGGCGCGATGATGACGAAGGGGCGCTGGCCCCGCGCGTCGAAGATGCCCCCCTGCGTGCCGTAGCTCCAGTGCTTGTCGAGCCGGAGGTTCCGGTTAAGTCTGGAGGTCGCCATGCCGCCGAAGTTGCGCATGACGGTCTCGACGGCGTGCTCCTCGGCCTGACCGCCGGGCTCCGAGAGGTGCGCGGCGATGATGGTGGACTGCGGCGCGTCGGGCTTGTCGATCAGGTAGACGCGCCCGCCCGCGGTGCGCGCCGCCGTGCCGATGTTCTTCGCGGGCGCCTTGCCCGGCGCCCAAGCGCCGAACGCCTCTTCGAGCGCGGGCAGAACCTTCTGCATCGTCGTGTCGCCGGTGACGACGACGTGCGCGCTGCCCGGCTTGAACCACTGCGCGTGCCAGCGTGCGAGGTCTTCGCGCGTGATGGGCTCGACCGACCTCTCCGTGCCCGACCCCGAGGTGGGCTTGCCGTAGGCGTGCGAGGCGCCGTAGAGGATGCCGGGCAGGACGCGCAGCGCCGCCGCGGACGCCTGCGCCTTCTCCTGCCCGATCTGCGCGAGACGGCGCTCCTTCTGGATGCGGAACTGGTCTTCGGGGAACGAGGGGTTGAGCACCACGTCGGCGAGGACGTTGAGCGTCGGGCGCAGGTTCTCGGAGGTCGCGCGCACCTTGACGAACGAGAGGTCGAGGTTGCTGAAGGTCTGTAGTCGCGCGCCGAGCGCGTCGAGCTCGTCCACGATGCGGAAGGCGTCGCGCGTCTTCGTGCCCTCGTCCATCAAATCGACGGCGAGCGAGGCGGCGCCCGCGCGCTCGGGCGTGTCGGAGGCGAAGCCCGCGTCCGCCGCCACCGTCACGTTGACGATGGGCGCCGAGTGGCGTTCGAGCAGCAGCACGCTCAGGCCGTTCTTGAGCGTCGCGCGCTGCACCTCGGGGAACTTCACCTCGGGCGCGCCGCCGAGCGCGGGCAGCACCTTGCGGTCTACGCTGGCCTTCCCGGCCGCGAGCTTGGGGAAAGGCTTGACGAGCATCGTGTAGCTGTTCGCGCGCAGCCACTTCTGCCCCGCCGCGCGCACGTCGGCCGGCGTGGCCTTCGCCATCGCCTCAAGCGAATCGAGGTACGCGTCCGGCTTGCCGCCGTAGGTCATGCTCTCGGCCAGCACGTCCGAGCGCCCGCCGAAGCCGCCGAGCCGCTCGACGTTGCGCAGGAAGTCGGCCAGCGTGCGGCTGCGCGCGCGCTGCAACTCTTTGGCGGTCGGCCCCTTGTCGAGCAGTTCGTTGATGACCGAGTCCATCTCGCGCTCTGCGTCGTCGGGGTCGGCGCCCGGCTTGACGGTGACGGTGACGAGCATCAGGCTGCCCAGCTCACTCTTGTTCATCCCCGCCCCGACGGCCGTCGCCAGGCCCTTCTCGTAGACGAGCCTCCGGTCGAGCCGCGAACTCTTCGACCCCGACAGCACCTCTGCGAAGAGCGAGAGCTGCTCGGCCTCTGCGTCGCGCCAGGCGGGCGCGTGGTAGATGCGGTAGAGGCGCGCCTGCGGCACGCGGTCGTGCATCTCGTCGCGGACGTTGCGTTCGAGCCGCGGTATCCACTCCCGCGTGCGCGCGAGCGGCGGCCCCGGCGGGATGCCGCCGAAGTACTTCTGCACCAGCTCCAGCGCGCGCTCCGGCGTCACGTCGCCCGCGAGCGCGATGACCGCGTTGTTCGGGCCGTAGTAAGTCCTGTACCACTCCTTCACGTCTTCGAGCGAGGCGGCGTTCAAGTCCTCCATCGAGCCGATGGTCGTCCAGGAGTAAGGGTGCGAGGAGGGGTAGAGCTTCGGGGCGACCTCGGTGAAGACGCGGCCGTAGGGCGCGTTCTCGCCCTGCCGCTTCTCGTTCTGCACCACCCCGCGCTCGCGCTCCAGCATCTCCTTCGAGATGCGCGCTTCGAGGAAGCCCATGCGGTCGGCTTCGAGGTAGAGCGTGCGTTCGAGCGCCGAGACGGGCACGTCCTCGAAGAAGTTGGTGCGGTCGGAGTCGGTCGTCCCGTTGCGGTTGTTGGCGCCGAGGTCGTCCATCGCCTCGCGGAAGCCGTGCGGGTAGTTCTCCGAGCCGTTGAAGAAGAAGTGCTCGAAGAGGTGCGCGAACCCGGTCTTGCCCGGCTTCTCGTTGCGCGAGCCGACGTGATACCAGAGGTTGACGGCGACGACGGGGACGCTGTGATCCTCGTGCACGAGGAGCGTCAGGCCGTTGTCGAGCACGAACTTCTTGTGCGCGATCTGGTAGCGCGCGCGGTCGAAGCGCGCGGGCGCCGCCGGCGCCTCGGCGCCCGCGGCGGCCGGCGCGCGGCGGCGCTGGGCCTGCGCGCCCTGCGGCGCGAGTTGTAGGAAGACGGAAGCCGTCAACGCGGCGGACAGCAGTAGCCTCTGTTTCATAAAGAACCTCGGGGTGGATTGGATTTGTGCGCGCTGAGATTTCGGGACGCAACGTCTACACGACGCGGCCTCTCGCTTGTATGCGGAGTTTACGACGCGCGCGGGGTTTCGGCAACGCGCGGCCCGGCCGATCCATTTGCGCGGATTTATCTTATAAATCCGTTGCGACGGCCGCCGCGCCCGCGCGCGTCGGGCGGCAGTCTTAATCGGCCCGCAACGCGGCCGCAACCAAAGGCCGCCGTACTGCGGTTATCCTTCGGGCGAACTTGAAGGTGACACTCCCGCGAGTGTTCGGGTCAACGGAAGCGCCGGGCTGTGAGAGTCCGGCGCTTCTTTACACAGCGGGCGTTGGCGGGGGGACGTTTAGAGAGAAAGGGGGTTCTTACATGTCTGCGATTTACGAGGAGATGAGATTCGAAGACCTGAGCCCGGAGGAGAAGCTGCGGGGCGAGGCGCCGTCCGAGATCGAAGTCCCGGGCGTGCAGAAGCCGGAGAGCGTCGAAGTCAAGAAGGAGATCAACCCCAACACAGAGTGAGCGGGGCCGGCGGGCGGCAACCCCGCCGCAACACGACGGCAAGGCCGCGGTAAGAGGCGAGAAGGAGGCGAAGGATGTCGGTTCAACACGGAGCGAACAGTAACCCCACTCAGACCGTCCTGGTGGTGGACAACCTGGCGGACGTGCGCGGCCTCATCGGCGTCCTGCTCGCGCGGCGGGGCTATCGCGTGGCGGAGGCCGACGGCGGCGAGCAGGCCGTCGCCGAGGCCCGGCGCGTCGTCCCCGACCTCATCCTGATGGACTTGAAGATGCCCGGAGGGATGGACGGCGTCGCGGCGGCGCAGGCCATCCGCGGCGACGTGGGGTTGCGCGGCGTGCCCATCGTCGCCGTCACGGGCGACAACACCGAATACTGGCGCCTCAAGGCGCGCGAGGCCGGCTTCGACGACTACCTCGTCAAGCCCTTCGAGGCCGGCGAGCTCGAAGGGGTTTTAGAGCGCCTGCTGCCGAATAAGAGTTCCGTACTCCACTAAACCGCGCCGCGCGCGCGCGGGACGAGGGGGCTCGGGTCGCCTGACCCGGCCCCTTTTCTATTCCGCTTCAATTCCGTGTCGGGTGAGGAATTACACAACTATTACAAACGGGGAGGGCGTTAGCTGTTAGTCTTGGGTATCCCCCGCGTCTAAGTTATGGCAGTCACAATTTCAAGGGGGCTTACTTTGGGCACAGAGGACGGCATGATCGAAAAAGCAGAAATCCTACAGAAGCGCGCGGGCATCAACTGGGCCACGACGGTGGCGATGGTCGTCTTCCACGCGGCCGCCGTCGCGGCGCTCTTCACCTTCAGCTGGACGGCGGTCGCCGTCGCCGTCGCGCTCTGGTGGGTCTCGGGGAGCCTCGGCGTCGGCATGGGCTTCCACCGCCTGCTGACGCACAGGGGCTACAAGACGCCGAAGTGGGTCGAGTACTTCATGACGCTGTGCGGGACGCTGGCGCTCGAAGGCGGCGCCATCGACTGGGTCGTCACGCACCGCATCCACCACGGCCACACCGACGCGCCCGGCGACCCGCACACGCCGCGCGACGGCACCTGGTGGGCGCACATGGGCTGGATTCTGCGGGGCACCGCGCAGCAGCACGGCGACGCCGTCATGTGGCGCTACGCGCCCGACATGATGCGCGACCGCTTCCACGTCCTGCTCAACCGCTTCTACTGGGTGCCGCAGGTCGTCCTCGGGCTGACGCTGCTGGCGCTCGGCGGGTGGACGGTGATGCTGTGGGGCGTCTTCCTGCGGGTCGTCCTGAACCTGCACGCGACGTGGCTGGTCAACTCGGCGACGCACATGTGGGGCTCGCGGCGTTTCCAGACGACCGACGACTCGACGAACCTCTGGTGGGTGGCGCTGCTGACCTTCGGCGAGGGCTGGCACAACAACCACCACGCGCACCCGACGGCCGCGCGCCACGGCCTCGCCTGGTACGAGGTGGACGTGAACTGGTGGGGCATCCGCACGCTGCAACTGCTCGGGCTGGCGAAAGAGATCAAGCTCATCAAACACGCGCCGGCCGCGCCGCGCGCGCAGGCCGAGCCGCTCAAGCGCGCCGCGTAGGCCGGTTGCTCCAGTCTTGAGTTTTAAGTAAAGGGCGGATAACCACAGAGGCACAGAGGGCACGGAGGGGGCACAGAGTAATTCAACCCTCTGTGCCATCTCTGTGCCCTCTGTGCCTCTGTGGTTATCCGCCCTTCGCATGACATTCAAGACCGAAGAAACGCGGCGCCTTTTCTTTTCCCCTCCCTGCTACCTTAAAATGGCCTCATGCGCATCGGCGGCCGCCGCAAGTCTGTCGTCTTCTTCCTGACGTTCGGCATCTGCCTCGTCGTCCTCGCGCTCGCCCTGAACGTCGGGTGGATTCTGCTCAACTGGCGCGAGGTGGCGCTCCTCGTCCTCGGCATCGTCTTCTTCGGCCTCATCATCACGGGGCTGGTGCTCAACACGACCTTCCTCGTGCGCGAGATACGGCGCAACGAGCAGCACGACGCCTTCATCAACGCCGTCACGCACGAGCTGAAGACGCCGCTCGCCTCGATGCGCCTCTACCTCGAAACCCTCAAGTCGCGCGAAGTCACCGAAGAGCGCCGCCAGGAGTTCTACGACATTATGCTCGCCGACGGCGACCGCCTGCTGCACACCGTCGAGCAGGTCTTGCACGCCGGCCGCACCGCGCAGAAGAAGCGCTCGCTCAACCTCGCCGTCGTCGACCTCTGCCAGCTCGTGCGCGAGTGCCTGGAGCTGGCCCGCCTGCGCCACGGCCTCGACGCCGGGGCCATCCGCTACGCCGAGTCCCCCGAAGCCTCCGGCGCGGGCGTCGCCGGCGACCGCGAGGAGCTGCGCGCGGCCGTCTCGAACCTGCTGGACAACGCCGTGAAGTATTCGGACAAGGACGTGCACGTCGAGGTCGAGGTCGCGCCCGTGGACGAGCGCACCCTGGCCGTGCGCGTGCGCGACCGCGGCATCGGCATCCACCGCAACCAGCTCAAGCGCATCTTCAAGCGCTTCTACCGCGTGCCCGGCCACTTCATGGCGCGCTTCAAGGGGACGGGGCTCGGCCTCTTCATCGTGCGCTCCGTCGTCGAGCGCCACGGCGGGCGCGTCTACGCCGAGAGCGAGGGCCTGGGCCGCGGCAGCACCTTCACCATCCAACTCCCGAGGGCCTGAATAAGTTGAGCACGGTTCTCATCGTCGAAGACGAGAAGCACCTCGCCGCCGGCCTCCGCTTCAACCTTGAGGCCGAGGGCTACGGGGTCGAGACGGCCGCCGACGGCGAGGCGGCGCTCGCGCTCCTGCTCGCCGAAGGCGCCGCCTTCGACGTGGTCGTGCTCGACGTGATGCTGCCCGGCGTGGACGGCTTCCAGGTGGCCGCGGAGCTGCGGCGCGCGGGCTCGTTCGTCCCCGTGCTGATGCTCACCGCCCGCGGGCGCCCCGAGGACGTGCTGCGCGGCTTCGAGTCGGGCGCCGACGACTACCTCCCGAAACCCTTCGAGCTGGCCGTGCTCATCGCGCGCATCAACGCCCTGCTCCGCCGCCGCGAGTGGCTCAACCTCGACCGCGGGGCGGCGAAGGCGGAAGAGGCCGCGCCGCCCCCCGACGTCGGAGTAGACGCGCGCGGCGCCGGGGCCGACACGTTCGCCTTCGACGGGAAGACCATCGACTTCTCCGCGCTCGAACTGCGCACCGGGGGGCGCACGCTGCGGCTGACGCTGATGGAGGCCGACCTGCTCCGGCACCTCGTCCGCCGCGCCGGGCAGCCCGTCTCGCGCAAGTCTCTGCTCGAAGAGGTCTGGGGGCTGCGCGAGGACACCGACACGCGCGCCATCGACAACTTCATCGTGCGGCTGCGCAAGTACATCGAGGACGAGCCCTCGCGCCCGCGCCACCTCCTCACCGTCCGCGGCGTCGGCTACCGCTTCGTCGCCGACGCCGACGCGGAGACGCGCTGAGATGACGGGGGACTCTTCGCCGCGCGCCTACGGCCGGCTCGTCGTCGGGCTCGGCGAGCTGATCTGGGACCTGTTCCCGGAGGGGCGCCGGCTGGGCGGCGCGCCTTCGAACTTCGCGTACGTCTCGCGGCTGCTCGGCGACGAGGCGGCCGTCGCCAGCCGCGTCGGCCGCGACGCGCTCGGCGAAGAAGCCATCGAGAAACTTGTGCGCGCGGGGCTCTCGACCCTCTACCTGCAAACCGACGACGCGCACCCGACGGGCACCGTCGGCGTCCGCATCGGCGCGAACGGCGAGCCGCACTTCAACGTCAACGAGAACTCGGCGTGGGACTACCTGGAGTGGACGCCGGGGTGGGAAGACCTGGCCGCGCGCGCGGGCGTCGTCTGCTTCGGCACGCTCGGCCAGCGCCGCCCCGAGGCGCGCGAGACCATCGAGCGCTTCCTACGGGCGACGGAGCCGGGCGCGCTCCGGCTCTTCGACGTGAACCTGCGCCACTCCTTCTTCACCCCCGACATGCTCGCGCGCTCGCTCCGCCTCTCGACCGTCGTCAAGCTCAACGCCGAAGAGCTCTCGGCCGCCGGCTCGACGCTGCGCCTGAGCGCGTCGGGCGAGCTTGAGACGGCGCGCGCCCTGCTCGAACTTTTCGGCCTCGACCTCGTGGCCGTCACGCGCGGCGCCGCGGGGAGCCTGCTCGTCGCGCGCGACGCGGCGGACGAGCACCCCGGACACAGGGCCGTGCGCGTGGCCGACACCATCGGCTGCGGCGACGCCTTCGGCGCGGCGCTCGCGCACTGCCTGCGCCGCGGCGCCCCGCTCCCGCTCTGCAACGAGGTCGCCAACCGCGTCGGCGCCTGGCTCGCCACGCAGGAAGGCGCCACGCCCGAGGCCGACCCCGCGACCGTCGCGCTATTACTTGAAGGCTTGCCGGAGCAGTAGACAGTAGTCAGTAGTCAGCAGGAAGGCGAAGCGGCTCGCCCGGCCCACAACCAGAGCGCGCCGCATGTTTTTCTACTGACTACTGACTACTGTCTACTGTCTACTGTATTCTTAATCCGATGGCGCCGAGGACTGTGAGGGCGACGCGTTACGTGACGCCGCTGCGCGAGGGCGGGAGCCTGCCGGCCATCGTCGAGGCCGACGACGACGGGCTCTACGTCCTGAAGTTCAGCGGCGCGGGGCAGGGGACGAAGGCCCTCGTGGCGGAGCTGCTGGCGGGCGAGCTGGCGCGCGCGCTCGAACTGCCCGTGCCCGAGATCGTCTTCGTCGAGGTGGACGCGACGCTGGCGCGCACGGAGCCCGACCCGGAGATACAGGACTTGATCCGCGCGAGCGCCGGCCTCAACCTCGCGCTCGACTACCTGCCCGGCTCCATCGCCTTCGACCCCGCGGCCGAGCGGGTCGAGCCCGCGCTCGCCTCCGCCGTCGTCTGGTTCGACGCCTACGTGACGAACGTCGACCGCACGGCGCGCAACACCAACATGCTCATGTGGCACCGCCGCCTGTGGCTCATCGACCACGGCGCCGCGCTCTACTTCCACCACGCCTGGGACAACTACCTCGAACGCAGCCGCTCCCCCTTCAGGCAGATTAAGGAGCACGTCCTGCTCCCCTGGGCTTCCGAGTTGGAAGAGGCGGACGCGCGGCTCTCGGCGCTCGTGACGCGTGCGTTGATAGAGGAGCTGTTGTCGTTCGTCCCCGACGGGTGGCTCGCGTCGGAGGCGCGCTTCGACACTCCCGAAGTACACCGCGCGGCCTACGCCGAGTACCTGCTCACGCGCCTGACGGCGCCGCGCGACTTCGTCAAGGAGGCGGCCGATGCCCGAGCTGTGTCCGTTTGACTACGCCGTCGTGCGCGTCGTCCCGCGCGTCGAGCGCGGCGAGTTCGTCAACGCGGGCGTCATCGTCTCCTGCCCCGGGAAGAGCTACCTCAAGGCGCGCGTCGAGCTCGACGCCGGACGCCTCGCCGCCATCGACCCCGGCTTCGACCGCGAGACGGTCGAGCGACACCTCGCCGCCATCCCCCTCATCTGCGAGGGCGGCGCGCGCGGAGGCCCCATCGGCCTGCTCCCGCAGCGCGCGCGCTTCCACTGGCTCGTCGCCCCGCGCAGCACCATCATCCAAACCTCCCCCGTCCACACCGGCTTCTGCGAGGACGGCGACCGGATGCTCGAACACCTTTTCGACACGATGGTTCGCCCCCCGCGCGCGAAGTAAAAATTTCCCCGCCGCCTAAAACCGCACGCCGGCCGCGCCCCGTATATCGGGCAAGTTACGAAACAATACTTACGGGGGAATGAAGATGAAGAGAAGTGTGTTGGCAGTGATGTTGGCGACCGCGATGTCGCTTCTGGCGGTCGGTGCTTCGGCGCAGATGATGGGCGGCGGCACCAGCAACAACAACCCGATGGTCGGCGGCGCGCCGATGTACAGGACGAAGAACATCGTCGAGAACGCGATGAACTCGGCCGACCACACGACGCTCGTCGCGGCGGTGAAGGCCGCCGGGCTCGTCCAGACGTTACAGGGCAAGGGGCCGTTCACGGTCTTCGCGCCGACGAACGCCGCCTTCGACAAGCTGCCCGCCGGCACGGTCGAGACGCTCGTCAGGCCCGAGAACAAGGCGACGCTGACGAAAATCCTGACCTACCACGTCGTCGCCGGCAAGTACGACGCCAAGAAGCTCATGCAGCTCATCAAGAAGGGCGGCGGCCAGGCTTCGCTCAAGACCGTGAGCGGCGGCACGCTCACCGCGCGCATGAACGGCATGAACGGCATCTCGCTCGCCGACGAGAAGGGCGGCACGTCGAACGTCACCACCGCGGACGTCTACCAGTCGAACGGCGTCATCCACGTCATCGACACGGTCGTCATGCCCAACTAAACTGACATAGTAGTCGGTAGACAGTAGTCAGTAGCCGGTAGGAAGTCCGTCGTTGATGCACCGCCCCGAGTGTCGGTGTGAACGTCCGGGGCGCGTGTCCTACCGGCTACTGACTACCGGCTACTGTCTACTGAGGTTTACACCATGAACAGACGAAACTTTCTCACGTCGGCGCTGGCGTTCGGCGCCTTCGCCGCGCTCGGCGCGGAGGCGTTCGCGGCTTCCGACAGGGGGTCGAAGGCGGGCGCGGTCGGCAGGGTCGAGAGGTCGGACGAGGAGTGGCGAAGGCTCCTGACGCCCGAGCAGTACGAGGTGGCGCGGCGGGGCGGCACGGAGGCGCCGGGGTCGAGCCCGCTCACGGCCGAGCACCGGCGCGGGACGTTCCTGTGCGTCTGCTGCGACCTGCCGCTCTTCAGCTCGAAGGCGAAGTACGACTCGCACACGGGCTGGCCGAGCTTCTGGCAGCCCGTCTCGAAGCGGCACGTGCGCGAGCGGGAAGACCGGGGCATGTCGGAGGTTCGCACCGAAGTCCTCTGCGCGCGCTGCGACGCGCACCTCGGCCACGTCTTCGACGACGGGCCGGAGCCGACCGGGCTGCGCTACTGCATGAACGGCGTGGCGCTCAGGTTCGTCGCGGGCAGGGCGTGAGGCGCCCGCGGCCCGTTCTCGTTAACGTCCGCGCGGCGCGTCGTCCCCGCCCCTGCCGCCGCGCCGGCCGCGCCCGCGCCCCTCTTCGCGGGACTTGCGGAACTCCTCCCACTGCTCGGGGGTGAGCACCTGCTTGATGCGCTCGTCGGCGTCCCTGCGTATCTCCGCGAAGCGCGGCTCGGACTCTTTGCGCAGCGCCTCCAGCTTATTCCGCGTCTCGCCGAATATCTGCCGCACACGCTCCCGCTGCTCGTCCGTCAGCCTGAGCTGTTCGCTCATCCTCTCGAAGCGGCCCTGCCGGCCGCCGTCGCGCACCCGGGCGCGGTAGGCCGACGGCGCGAGCGCGCCCGCCGCGAACCCGAGCAGGAAGATGGCGAGCGCCGCCGCGCGCACGAGCCAACTGTTTTTTCTCGCCCTGTCCATAGTCACCTCGCCGCCTCGTCCTCGGCCCCGTAGAGGGACGTGAGCACCTGGTCGTACGTCAGAGGCTCCTCGCCCGCCTCGTCGAAGATCACGGCCTCGGCCGTGTATGTCCCGCCCGAGGCCGGCTCCTGCGGGTTCGCCTGCTCCCGCGGCGCGACGAGGGTGAAGACGGCCAGCGCCGCGACCGTCGCCGCCATCGAGGAGACGAGGAGCCCGGCCGACTTCCAGAGGCGCCCGAGCGTCCAACGCTCCTCCTCGGCCGCGCGCCGCTCGCGCAGGGCCGCCAGCACGCGCGTCTGGAAGAAGGGCGGGGGCTCGAAGGTTTCCGCCGCGCGCGCCTTCAACATCTGCGAGGAGAGCCGCGCCGCGTCGAAGGCCCGGCGGCAGTCGTCGCAAGTTTCGACGTGCGCGCGGACGGCCGACAGCTCGGCCTCGCCGAGGCTTGCCGGCGGCGCTTCGTCCAGAAGCTTCCTGATGTGTTCGTCCCTCATCGCTTCACCTGCGCTGTTTCAAATTTCAACCCTGAAATTTCAGACCCCTAAAAGTTTCTCGACCGCCTCGCGCATCCGGCGCCTCGCGCGCATCGCCTTGACCTTGACGTTCGACTCGGACCAGCCCGTCGCCTCCGAGACCTCTTTCACCGAAGCCTCCTCGCCGTCCATCAACATGAGGACGACGCGGTCGTCCTCGGACATCGTGCCCAGAACCTTCTCCGCCAAATCGGCCGCGACCACGCCGCGCTCGAACGACTGCTGCCGCTCGGCGGCCTCGCCGGCCAGGTTGTTCTCTAACCACGCGCCCTCGTCCTCCGAGAGGTCGGAGGCCGAAAGCTCCGGCCTTCTGCGGGCGCTGCGCAGGAGGTTGAGGCAGGTGTTCGTCGTGATGCGCGTCAGCCAGCCCTCGAAGGAGCCGCGCCCCTCGTAGGTGTCGAGCTGCGTGAACGCTTTCAAGAAGACTTCCTGCGCGGCCTCCTCGACCTGCTCGCGCCGTCGGAAGAAGCGCGAGGCCGTGCGGAAGACGCGCGGGCCGTGGCGCCGCACGATCTCCGCGAAGGCGGACTCGTCGCCGCCGCGCGCCAGGCGCGCGAGCTCCGTGTCGGGCGCCTGTTCAAGCTCCTGCGGCAGTGTCGCTACCCGTCCGTGTCGGTCTGGCGGGCGGCGGACTCGTCTGTCGGGGACGAGTCCGCCGTCCCGGTTAAAGGTTACTGCTGCGGCGCCGTGCTGCGCTGCGCCTTCCACTGCTCGCGCCGCTGCTCGCGCTGTTGGCGGCGCCGTTCGAGCTGCGTCTTCTGCTCGGGCGTGAGCAGCGCGAGCGAGTCCTGCCGGAGCTTGAACTCCTCGCCCATCAGCCTGGCCTGGAGCGCCGCGACTTCGGTCAGCTTCTGCGTCGCCGCGGCCTCGTTGAAGGTCGTGCCCGACTCGGCCTGGCGAAGCTCCAGCCGCTTGGCGTGGAGCTGTTCGCGCAGGGACTTCGTGCGCTCGCCGAACGACTCGCGGAGCGCCTTGAGGCTCGCCTTCTGCGCGTCGGTCAGCTCGACGCCGCGGAAGCCGCCGAAGTGGCCGCCGCGCCCGCCGAACTCGTCGCCGCGCTTACCGCCGCGGTGGCCGCGGTGCCCGCCCTTGCCGCCGCGCTCGGCGCGCGTCGTCTGACCCGACTGCTCGCCGCCCGCGGTCTGCGCCAGCGCGACGGGGGTCGCCAGGGCCAGCGCCGAGAGACCGGCCAGGCCCAACTTATGAATCCTTCCGAGTTTCTTCATGACTGCTTTGTGCTCCTATCTTACCTTGTTTTAAGCCCACGGGAGGGCCTTTCAACAGGTAAGACACCGCGCCGCCGGGAACGGTTACACCCAGCCGGGCGTGGGGGCGTGTAACCGAAAGAGGTGGCCCGGTGTCTAGCTTATTGGGCGGGATTTCGCGCCCTTATTTTTCTGAGTCGTTAAGGCGCACGCGGGAGGCGCCCGCAGGGGAAAAGAAGATGCAGCGAGTGAGATCATTTCTGAACACGAAGAGGCGTCTGGCGTTCGTGGCCTTATTTGTGGCGCTCGTCGCCGCGGGCGGCTTCTGGTACTGGGGCGAAGGCGCCGACGCCGCCGAGTACATGACGGCGAAGGTCGAGCGCGGCTCCCTGCGCAACACAGTGACGGCGACGGGCACGCTCCAGGCCGTGACGACCGTGCAGGTCGGCAGCCAGGCTTCGGGCACCATCTCGGCGCTCTACGCCGACTTCAACTCGACGGTGAAGAAGGGGCAACTGCTGGCGCAGCTCGACCCCTCGGTCGCGCAGGCCCAGGTCCAGCAGGCGCGCGCCAACCTCGCGCAGGCCCGGGCGCAGTTGCAGCAGGCGCGCTCCGCCGTCGGGCAGTCGCAGGCCGGCGTCGCGCAGTCGCGCGCCGGGATTACCGACGCCCGGGCGAAGGCCCTGGCCGCGGGTACGACGACGCAAAATCAGCAGGCGGCAGTCTCGGCCGCCGAGGCGAACGTCGCCGTGCTCAAGGCGCAGTTGGACGACGCCCGGAGCGTCCTCAATCAGGAGCAGTCGCTCCTACAGAGCGGCGTCATCTCGCAGCGCGAATACCTGACGGCGCAGACCTCTTACGTGACGGCCGAGGCGCGCTACGACCAGGCGGTCGCGCATTTGAGGATGGCGCAGTTGAGCGCGCAGTCGGCCTCCTCCGCGGGGCAGGCGCAGGCCGCCGCGCAGGTCGAGCAGGCGCGGGCGCAGGCGCAGCAGTCGCAGGGTTCGGTCGCGGGCGCGCAGGCGCAGGTGCAGAACGCCGCCGCGCAGGTCGAGCAGGCGCGCGCCGCGCTCCGGCTCTCCGAGATCAACTTGCGGCACACGACCATCACGTCGCCCATCGACGGCGTCGTCGTCTCGCGCGACGTGAACGTCGGGCAGACCGTCGCCGCTTCGCTCTCGGCCCCGACGCTCTTCACCATCGCGCAAGACCTGACGCGGATGCAGGTCATCGCCAACATCGACCAGGCCGACATCGGGTTGGTCGAGCAGGCGAAGTCGGTCGCCTTCACGGTGGACGCCTTCCCGGGCGAGGAGTTCAAGGGCGCGATTCAGCAGATGCGGCTCAACCCGCAGAACGTGCAGAACGTCGTCACCTACAACGTCGTCATCGACGTTTCCAACCCGGGGCAGAAGCTCAAGCCGGGCATGACGGCCAACCTGACCGTCACCATCGACGAGCGCAACGACGTGCTCAAGGTGCCGAACTCGGCGCTCCGCTTCACGCCGCAGGCGGCCGACTCCGCGCAGTCGCGCTCGGGCAATAGCAACGGCCGGCGCCACAACGCCGGTCAGCCTCAGAACTCTAACGGCGGGGACGACGCCGCGGCCCGGCAGGGCGACGGCGCGAACGCACAGCAGCAGGGCGGCGCCCGCGCACAGTTCGCGCGCGCGTCGGAGCCGGTGCTGCCCGGCCAGCTCAGGCGCGTGTGGGTCTTGGGCGTTGACGGGAAGCTTGAGCCGCGACGGGTCAAGGTGGGCTTGAGCGACGGCTCCGCGACCGAGGTGGTCGAAGGCGACCTGCGCGAGGGCGACGTGGTCGTCACCGGCCAGAACGTCACGGCCTCTTCGTCGTCATCCCGCACGCAGAACGGCGGCCAGGCGACGGCCCCGGGCTTCGGCGGCGCCCCGCGCGCGGGCGGCGCCCGCACCGGCGGCGGCGGTACCGGCAGAACCCGTTGACGGTCGGCTTAAGAGGCGGAAGGCAAGGGGTGAGGTGAAAGTCATGCAGACGGCACTTGAAGTTGGCGTGTTCGACGACGGGGCGCACAGGGTTCTGCTCACGCCCGCGGCGGGGGCGCGCGAGGTCATCAGGCTCGAAGGCATTCACAAGACCTACACGATGGGCGACGTGGAGGTGCACGCGCTGCGCGGCGTCTCGCTCGACATCAGGGGGGGCGAGTTCGTCGCCATCATGGGCGCGTCGGGCTCGGGCAAATCGACGACGATGAACATCATCGGCTGCCTCGACAGCCCCACGCGCGGCTCCTACGCGCTCGACGGCGAAGACGTTTCAAAGCTCTCGAAGGACGAGCGCGCCGACATCCGCCTGCGCAAGCTCGGCTTCGTCTTCCAGGGCTTCAACCTGCTCTCGCGCACGTCCGCCCTGGAGAACGTCGAGCTGCCGATGCTCTACGCGGGCGTCGAGCCGGCCGAGCGTCATCGGCGGGCGCTGGAAGCCCTGCGCGCGGTGGGCCTCGCGGGCCGCGAGCAGAACCACCCGAACCAGCTCTCGGGCGGGCAGCAGCAGCGCGTGGCGATTGCGCGCGCGCTCGTCAACGACCCGAAGCTCATCCTCGCCGACGAGCCGACGGGCGCGCTCGACTCGCGCACGTCCGTCGAGGTGATGGACATCTTCCAGCGCCTCAACCGCGAGCGCGCCATCACGCTCGTCCTCGTCACGCACGAGCCGGACATCGCGGCCTACGCCGACCGCGTCGTCGTCTTCAAGGACGGCCGCATCCAGAAGGACTACCGCGTCAACGCCCCGCGCGACGCGGCCGAGGAGCTGCGGGACCTGCCGGCCGTCGAGGACGAGGTCGAAGGGGAGTGAGTTATTTCCCGAGTCGAGAGTGAAGTGCAGGGCGGTTAACCACAGAGACACGGAGGACACGGAGGTTGCACAGAGTTTTCATATTTCATAACCCCCTCTGTGCCATCTCCGAGTCCTCTGTGTCTCTGTGCTTAACCGCCCTTCCATCCCGACTCAAGGTCGAGGACATGAGGTAGAAGCCATGAACGTCCTAATGATTATCCGCATCGCCTTCCGCGCGCTGGCGCGCAACAAGTCGCGCGCGGCGCTGACCATGCTCGGCATCATCATCGGCGTCTCGGCCGTCATCGTGATGGTCAGCATCGGGCAGGGCGCGCAGGCCACCGTCCGGGCGCAGATCGAGGGCATGGGCACCAACCTGCTCTTCGTCTCGGCGGGCGCGCAGAACGTCGGCGGCGTCCGCGGCGGGGCGGGCGACGCGGGCACGAACAACGCGCTCACCGTCGAAGACCTCGAAGCCGTCCGCCGCGAGGTGCCGAGCGTCGCGCTCGTCTCGCCCGTCGTCAACTCGCGCTCGCAACTCGTCTCCGGCAACCAGAACTGGAGCACGCAGGTTCAGGGCGTCTCCGAGCAGTTCCCCGAGATACGCAAGTGGGACGTCCGGAGCGGCGCCTTCTTCAACGACGCGGACGTGCGCTCGGCCGCGCGCGTCGTCGTCATCGGCCAGACCATCGCCGACAACCTCTTCGCGGGACAGGAGCCGGTCGGGCAGACCTTGCGCGTCTCGAACATGCCCTTCCGCGTCGTCGGCGTGATGGCGCGCAAAGGCCAGGACCCGCAGGGGCGCGACCAGGACGACGCGGCCTTCGCGCCCTACACGTCGGTGCAGAAGAAGCTTCTGGGCAGCACGCGCGTGCAGGTCGCGTACGTCTCGGCCGTCTCGGCGGAAGCGACCTACACGGCGCAGTCGCAGATCGCGGAGCTTCTGCGCCAGCGCCACAAGCTCGCCGCCGGGGCGCCCGACGACTTCACCGTCCGCAACATGTCGGACGTGGCCGAGGCGGCGAACGAGACGAACAGCGTGATGACGATGCTGCTGGCGAGCATCGCGGGCGTCTCGCTCCTCGTCGGCGGCATCGGCATCATGAACATCATGCTGGTGAGCGTGACGGAGCGGACGCGCGAGATCGGCATCCGCATGGCCATCGGCGCGCGCTCGTCGGCCGTGCGGACGCAGTTCCTCGTCGAGTCCATCGTGCTCAGCCTGACGGGCGGCGCGACCGGCATCGTGCTCGGCGTCGTCGCGTCGGTGGGCGTGCCGCTGCTCCTGGGGTGGCCGACGCTCGTCTCGACGGCCTCCGTCGTCGGCTCCGTCCTCTTCTCGGCGGCGGTCGGCATCTTCTTCGGCTACTACCCCGCGCGCAAGGCCGCCGCCCTCGACCCGATTGAGGCTCTCCGCTACGAGTAAATAGCGGTCATACCAGCTTGCTGAATGGGATAAGGGGTCCGAAGCCGGGAGCGCGGGCATCCCTGCCCGCCGAAGCGTGCCCGGGCACGCTCGGCCGTCGCCCTGTATCTCTCGACGTCGGAGGGGATAGTCACACGGCCTTCGCGCCTGCGGCGCTCATGGCGGGCAGGATGCCCGCGCTCCCGGCTCTCACCTCCTTATTTTGTTTCGCATGTCGGTATCAGTAGGAAAACAGAGCGGCGCGTCGGGCATATGGCCGAGACGCGCCGCCTGTTTTTTCTACTGTCTACTGTCTACTCAGTTCATCTCATCCCGAGCATCAGAAGAAGGGAACGGTCGTGGACGGGGCCGCCCTCGCGCTGCCAGCGGCGGAGCGGCCCGAGTTCTGCTTCCGTGACGGGGCGGTTGGTGAGGCGCGCGGCCGGGGTCTTCTCGAAGGCGTGTTCGGTGAGCGCGAGGTGCGGCTCGCGCACGGCGAGCGGGCGCCCGGACGCGAGCGCCGCCTCGGCCGACTCCACGTCGGCGTAGAACTCGTGGTAGACGAGGACGTGCCAGACCGCTTCCTGCCCCCCGCCCTCCGACCCGAGCACGCGCAGCAGCCCGAACCCGCTCTCCATCTGAAACACGAGGTCGTCGCCCGGTGCGTAACTCAGCGCCATAAACTCTCCCCTTTCGTTAAAGCTTAGCACACGCGCGAGAAGTGTAGACGGGTGCGGGCCGCCGGTTTAATATCTGGGGCGATGAGCGGTCGGGACGGCGAGCGGAATCACTACGAGACCCTGGGCGCGGGGCGCGACGAGGCGCGCGCGGAGATCGAGCGGCGCTACAAGCGGCTCGCGCGCCGGCACCACCCCGACCGCGGCGGCGACGAGGAGGAGATGAAGGCCGTCAACGAAGCCTGGCGCGTCCTCGGCGACGCCGACGCCCGCCGCGAGTACGACGCGCGCCACACGCCGTACGAACGAACGCCTTACGTCACGCACCGGCCCGTCGGCTCGCCCGGGGCGAAGGCTGACCCCGTCAGCGGCCGCATCGTCGGCGCGTTCCTGTGCCTGTTCGCAGGGCTGGTGCTGCTCTTCCTAGTCAAGGCGCACTACGTCATGTTCCTGTGGCCGCTCGCGCTGCTGGCCGTGGGCGTCGTGCTGTTCGGCGTCCTGATGGCGCACGGGGCGATGACGTTCGCGCGCGAGCAGGTGCGGCCCGGCCACCCGGCGCGACGCCTCGTCTGGGCGCAGGAGGTCTTCTTCTGGGCGTGCGTGCTGTCGGGCGTCTACGGCGTCTACCTTCTGCTGAGGGCCGTCTGAAGCATATGCGCGTCCGCGGACTGGAGCTGCTGTTCCTCGAAGTCAACAGCCTCGATGAGTCGCTCGACTTCTACCGCCTCGGTTTGGGGTTCGAGCTGGAGGCGCACGCGCCCGAGGCCGAGCCGCCGATGGCGACGCTGCGCGCCGGGGGCCTGCGGCTGATGCTGGCGCAGGTGCCGCTGGCGATGGCGCGCAGGGGCCGCGGCGTACACTTCTTCCTCACGGTCGAGGACGTGGACGAGTTCTACGACTTCGCCCGCGCGGGCGGCCTGCGTGTAGACCCGCCCTCGGACGAGGGCTGGGGCGGCCGCTTCGTCACGCTCGAAGACCCCGACCACTACCGCCTCTTCTTCGTCACGTGGCACGACGAGGGCGCCCGCCCCGGCGGCGCCGCGCCCGGCTTGTGGAACTGAGCCGGCAGTCAATACAATGCCCTCGGCCTTTCTCCCGATGACGGAAGCGCGCCGCGAACGCTCCCGGGCGGCGCGTCTCAGCTAAGAATTCGGATTCGTGAAGGCGGACGCGCCCGCGCCCGCCGGGGAGCGTTTATGCGTTACGTCGAAAACCCGCCGAACCCGTGGCTCTCGACCAGCGTCGAGTGGATCGGCGAGCCGCCCGAGTCGCGCGTCGAGGTCTTCGAGGAGACCGAGACGCGCAGCATCATCACGCACAACAAGAGCCCCGACGTGGGCTTCGACTACTCCGTCAACTGCTACCGCGGCTGCACGCACGCGTGCAGCTACTGCTTCAGCCGCCCGACGCACGAGTACCTCGGCTTCGGCGCCGGCACAGACTTCGAGACGAAGATCGTCGCCAAGGTGCGCGCGCCCGAGTTGTTGAGGGCGGAGTTCATGCGGCCGTCCTGGAAAGGCCAGACGGTCGTCTTCTCGTTCACGTCCGACCCTTACATCCCGCTTGAGTTCAACTACGGGCTGACGCGCCGTTGCCTCGAAGTCTGCCTTGAGTTCCGCAACCCCGTCGGCGTCGTGACCAAGTCGGCGCTCGTGCGGCGCGACAAGGACCTGCTCTCGGCGCTCGCGCGCGAGGCCGCGGCCGGCGTCTACTTCTCGATCCCCTTCGCCGACGACGAGACGGCGAAGGCGCTTGAGCCGACGGCGCCGCTGCCCGCGGCGCGCTTCCGCGCCATGCAGGAGTTGGCGGAGGCGGGCGTGCCCGTGGGCTTAGCCATCGCGCCGGTCATCCCGGGCCTGAGCGATTCGCACATCCCCGAACTGCTCAAACGTGCCCGGGAGGCGGGCGCGCGCACGGCCTTCATCAACCTCCTGCGCCTGCCCGGCAACGTCGCGCCCTACTTCGAGCAGCGGCTGCGCGAGCGCCTGCCGACGAAGGCCGACCGCGTCCTCGCGCGCCAGCGCGAGGTGCGCGGCGGGCGCCTGAACGTCGCCGAGTTCGGCGAGAGGATGAAGGGGGACGGGGTCTACTGGAAGGTGATTGAGAAGAGCTTCCGCGTCCACGCCGCGCGCCTCGGCTTCAACCGGGACGAAGGGCACGCCTACGAGTCCCGCCCGAGCACCTTCCGCCGCCCCACCGCGCAGGGCTCCCTCTTCGACTAGTCGAGGATGAGAAAAGTTGGACAATCCTCGCGCAACAAAAACCTTCTAAACGCGCCGCCCGCCCCGCTATAATGTGCGCGCTCTGGCACCACGAACGGCAGGGAGGGGTTGAGGCATGGTTACGATCAGACACGTCGTCTGCGACCGCGAGTCCTACTTCGTCAGGGACACGGCGACCGCCCTGGACGCCGCCGAGTACATGGCCGACCGCAAGATCGGCGCCGTCTGCGTGCTCGACTCGGACGATAAGCTCTGCGGCATCTTCTCCGAGCGCGACCTGCTCAACCGCGTCGTCGTGCCCCGGCTCGACCCGTCGGGGGTGCCCATCCGCGACGTGATGAGCGAGCCCCGCGCCGTCATCGACTGCGCCGACACCCCGCACGAGGCGCTGGAGCGGATGGAGCGCATCGGCAGCCGCCACCTGCCGGTCGTGGACGGCGAGCGCTTCATCGGCATGCTCTCGATGCGCGACATCATGCGCGTCGAGATCAGCGAGCAGGGCGCCGAGCTGCAACTGCTCCACGAATACATCTCGCACTGAAGCACGCCTAAAACCGGGAAGACTTAGAGCGGCGTTCACACGGACGCGAGGGCCGCGCCGGGAGCGCGGGCATCCTGCCCGCCGAAGCGTGCTTCAGCACGCTTCACCGTGGAGCGCTATCCCTCGACCTGGAGATTTAAAGTCTGACGGCTTTCGCGCCTGCGGCGCTCATGGCGGGCAGGATGCCCGCGCTCCCGGCGTGAGGTCGCACCCGAACGCACGCCGCTGTAACTGAAGGATTTCTTCTACTGACTACTGACTACTGTCTACTTCATCCCCAGCGCCTCTTGCGGAATTTATCTTCCGTCCAGAAGTTGCGGAGCAGCCCGACGCGGGGCGGGGGCTCGCGGCCGTCGGCGCCGGGCGGCGGGAGGATGACTGTGACCACGTCGTAGCGGCGGGGGGCGTTCTGTAGGCCGAGCAGGCGCCGGTAGGCGCGTGCGGCGCGCGTGACCTGGCGCTGCTTGCGGAGGTCTACGTTGGCCTCGGGCGCGGCGAACCAGTCGGAGGCGCGGGTCTTGACCTCGACGAAGCAGAGCACGGGGCCTTCGTAGGCGACGAGGTCGATCTCGTTCTGCACGACCGCGCCGCGGCGGTTGCGCCCGACGTTCAGTTTGAAGTTCGACGCCACCAGCTCGAAGCCGAGCGCGCGCAGGTGGTCGGCGGCCGCGCGCTCGCCGCGCCGCCCGAGGTCGATGTGCGGCGCGGCCGCGGGGGCATTCTGGATGAAGCGTGCGCGGGCCTTCTCGAAAAGCCTTCGTGGTGTCCGGAGCGAGAGCACCGGCGCAGCTTATCGCCAACGTGTTCCCGGTGCAAGACGTATGTGCGGACACGATAGGTTCCTCCCTCTTGCGTATGGCGGGAAGGGGGTTAACCACAGAGGCACAGAGGGCTCAGAGGAAGCACAGAGTTCGAACCCTCTGTGCCATCTCCGCGTCCTCTGTGCCTCTGTGGTTAACCGCCCTTCACTTTACCTTTCAGATTGAAGAAATCCCTCAACCTATTTGCAGGCGGCGGATGAGCACTTCCTTGCGGCGCATACGGCCGCACGCTAAACTTCATCTCAGGATGTCGAGCGAGCAGGGCAGAGAGACGAGGGCGGCGGCGCTGCCGCTGGTGGCAATTGTCGGGCGGCCGAACGTGGGGAAGTCCACGCTCTTCAACCGGCTGGTCGGCGAGCGCCGCTCCATCGTCGGCGACGAGCCGGGCATCACGCGCGACCGCATCTACGGCGAGTCGGAGTGGTCGGGGCGCCGCTTCTCGCTCGTGGACACGGGCGGCATCGTGCCCGACGACGAGGAGGTCATCCCCGCGAACATCTTCCGGCAGGCCGAGTTCGCCATCACCGAGGCGGCCGTGCTCCTCTGGGTCGTGGACGCGCGCGCGGGCGCGACGCCGCTCGATGAAGAACTGGCGCGGCTCCTGCGCTCGACGGGGAAGCGCGTGCTCGTCGTCGCCAACAAGGTCGACGCCGCCAGGCTCGAAGCGCTCGCGGGCGAGTTCCACCGCTTCGGCTTCGAGGACGTGCTGCCCGTCTCGGCCGAGAACAGCGACGGCGTGGCCGAGATGCTCGACGCGCTCGTGGAAAAATTCCCGGCCCGGGAGGCGCCGGACGAAGGCGAAGAGTCGGAAGGGCGGGCGCGCGAGGTGCGGCTCGCCATCGTGGGACGCCCGAACGTCGGGAAGTCATCGCTGCTCAACAAGCTCATCGGCGAGGAGCGCGTCATCGTCTCGCCCGTGGCCGGGACGACGCGCGACGCCGTCGACACCGTCCTCGAAGCCGACGGGCAGACCTTCCGCCTCATCGACACCGCCGGCATCCGCCGCAAGGGCAAGACCGAGGAGATGGCCGAGAAGCTCTCGGTCGTGATGGCGCGCAGGAGTCTTGAGCGCGCCGACGTGGCGGTCGTCGTCATCGACGCCGTCGAGGGCGTGACGGCGCTCGACGCGAACATCGCCGGCTACGCGCTCGACGCGGGCTGCTCGATCATCCTCGCCGTCAACAAGTGGGACGCCGTCCCCGACAAGGAGACGGGCACGCCCGCCGCGTTCGAGCGCGACCTGCGCTTCAAGATGAAGTTCCTCGAATGGGCGCCGGTCGTCACCATCTCCGCCTTGAAGGGCCAGCGCGTCGAGCGCCTCCTCCCGCTCGCCCTGCGCGCCCACGAGGCGCGCAACCGGCGCGTCCCGACCTCGCAGCTCAACGCCTTCTACGAGCGCGTCATCTCTTCGGGGCGCGCGCCGACGGTGCCCGCGCCCGCGAAGGGCGGCCAGTCACGCCTCCACGTCCAGTACATGACCCAGGTCAGCACGCGCCCGCCCACCTTCCTCGTCTTCACCGCGGGCGGGCGGGCGGGCCTCCACTTCTCGTTCGAGCGGTTCCTCCAGAACCGCCTGCGCGAGGAGTTCGACTTCTTCGCCACCCCACTCCGCATCGTCGAGCGCCACAAGAAGAAGGGCTGAGACGCCCATGTCTGACGACAGCGAACGGACGGCCGAAGGCGGCGCGGGGGGGCGCGAAGCGCCCGACCGCGAGCTGGAGCGGCTGCGCGCGCTCGTCGAGTACCTCGGCGAGGCGAACGAGCAGTTGGAGGCCGTCAACCGCATCGTCTCCGCCGTCAACACCGGCCGCAGCATCGAGGAGGTCTTCGAGCTGGCGAGCGAGCAGATACGCTCGCTCGTCCCCTTCGACCGCGCGTCGATTGCCCTGTGCGAGGAGGACGGCGAGACCCTGCGCGTCTACGCGCTGACGGGCGAGCGCGCGGGCTCGCTCGCGGTGGGCGCCCGCGGGCCTTTGAAGGGCTCGGTGACGGAACTCGCTTTGACCGAGCGCCGCACGGTCAACATCCCCGAGCTGCGGGAGGAGACGCGCTTCAACGTCTACGCAGACCTGCGGCGCGAGGGGTTCCGCTCGGCCGTCTGCGTGCCGCTCTTCTCGATGCGGCGCGCGGTCGGGAGCCTCAACCTGACGAGCCGCGAGGGCTCCGCCTACCGGCGCGAACACCTCATCGCGCTCGAACGTCTGGCCGCCCCGCTCGCCATCTCCATCGAGAAGACGCAGCTCCTCGAAGAGAGCTGGGAGCGCGAGCGCGAGCTGCGCGGGCTCTACGAGATCACGCGCACCTTCTCGACGCTCGCGGACACCAACGTCATCTCGGGGCGGCTCGCGGGCGCCATCTGCAAACTCGCGGGCGCCGACATGGGGCTCATCGCCACCTACGACCGCCGCTCCAACCTCGTCCGCGCCGAGGCCCCGGGCTGCAACACGCCCGCCGGGCTCGTCGAAGAGTTCCACTTCAAGCTCGAACGCGAGAACCGCGACGCGCCGCTCTACCAGACCGGCGAGGCTTTCGTCTCCAACGACCCGACCTCCGACGAGAGGCTCAACCGCGACTTCGCCGAGCGCTGGGGCGTGCGCTCCGTCCTGAGCGTGCCCCTGAAGATTAAGCGCGAGCTGATCGGCTTCATCTACGTCGCCAACCGCGCGGGCGGGTTCTCCGAGCGCGAGCTGCGGCTGCTTGAGATACTCGCCTCGCAGGCCGCGGAGACGGTCGTCAACGCGCGCCTCTTCGCCACCATCCAGGCGCAGGCCGAGCGCGAGGCCGTCGTCAACCGCCTGCTGCTCTCGCTGCAACACGGGACGGAGCCGCACGAGAAGGTTCGGGAGGTCATCGAGCGCGTCGGCGAGGTCTTAGACTTAGACCGCTGCGTCGCCGTCCTCTTCGCCGACGACGAGCACGACGACTTCTGCGGCGAGTGGTGCGCCGAGGGCGTCGAGCCCGTCACCTCCTGGCGCGAGGTGCGCGAGCGCTCCCCCGTCCGCTACGCCCTGCGCACCACGCGCCGGCCGCAGGTCGTCCCCGACGTGTACGCGCACCCGCTCGCCGAAGGCAACCGGGAGCTGCTTGAGAGGACGTGCCTCAAGAGCCTGGTCGTCGTCCCCGTCATGCACCGGGGGCGCGTCATCGGCTCGATCAGCGGGCACCAGACCCGGGGCCGCCGCGAGTGGAGCGAGGACGACGTCGACCTCCTCGTCGCCGTCGCCACGCACGTCGGCGCGACGCTGGAGAACGCGCGCCTCATCGGCGAGCTGCGCGAGGCCAACCGGCTCAAAGACCAGTTCCTCGCCACACTCTCACACGAGCTGCGCACGCCCTTGACGGCGATTAACGGCTGGGTCGAGATGCTGTCGGGGAGGGAAGAGTTGTTGCGCGGCAGCGGCGACCTCGCCGACGGCATCCGCGCCATCGGCTCCTCGGCCACCTCTCTGACGCAGCTCATCAACGACCTGCTCGACCTCTCGCGCATACAGCGCGGCGTGCTGCGCCTGCACCGCGACCTGCTCGACGTCAACGAGCTGGTGCGCGGGGCCGAGCGCGCCGTCCGCCAGTCCGCGAACGCGCGCCGGCTCGAACTGCGGCTTGAGCTTGCCCCGGGGCTGCCGCCGACCATCGCCGACGCGCAGCGCTTCCAGCAGATTCTCTGGAACCTCCTCTCGAACTCCATCAAGTTCACGCCGAAGGGCGGCCGCGTCTGCGTCCGCACGCGTCTCTTCCAGGACACGCCTCCGGGCGAAGGCGGCGCGGGGTCGCGCTGGGTCGAGGTCGAAGTGGAGGACACGGGCGAGGGCATCCCGGCCGACTTCATGCCGCACATCTGGGAGCGCTTCCGGCAGGCCGACGCGACGGCCACGCGCCGGCACGGGGGCCTCGGCATCGGCCTCTCGCTCGTCAAAGAGCTGGTCGAGGCGCACGGCGGCCGGATCGAGGCCGAGAGTAAGCAAGGGCACGGCTCGCGCTTCACGGTGCGCCTGCCCGTCATAAGGCTCGAAGAGCTGCCCGGAGTCGAAGCATGAGAGGGATGTTGACCGCCGTTCTCGTCATGCCGCTCGCCCTCGCCGCGGGCTGCACGCAGACTTCGAGCGGCGCCGGCCAGGCCGCCCGTAACAGGAGCGCGAACGCCCGCACCTCCGCCAACACCAGCACCGCCGCCCCGGCCGCCGCGGGCTTCGACGACGCCGACTACGCTCGGCACGTCGAGCAGCTTAAGAAGAAGTTGCCCTCAAGGGAGTTCGAGGTGGTCATCGAAAAACCTTTCGTCGTCGTCGGCGACGGCGGGCGCGCGGCGGTCGAGGAGCACGCGCGCGGCACGGTGCGCTGGGCCGTCACGCTGCTCAAGCGGGACTACTTCACGAAAGACCCGAAGGAGATTCTCGACATCTGGCTCTTCAAGGACTCGGCCTCCTACAACAGGCACGCGACGAGCCTCTTCGGCGGCAAGCCGACGACGCCCTACGGCTACTACTCGCCCGCGCACAGGTCGCTCGTCATGAACATCGAGACCGGCGGCGGCACGCTCGTCCACGAGATCGTCCACCCCTTCGTCGAGGCCAACTTCCCCGACTGCCCGCCCTGGCTCAACGAAGGCTTAGGCTCGCTCTACGAGCAGAGCGGCGAGCAGGACGGGCACATCGTCGGCTACACCAACTGGCGCCTGCCCGGCCTCCAGCGCGCCGTCCGCCGCGGCGGCTTAACCCCTTTCCGAAAGCTCCTCGCGATGGACGGCCGCGCCTTCTACGACGACGAACGCGGCACCAACTACGCGCAGGCGCGCTACCTCTGCTACTACCTCCAGGAGCACAACCTGCTCACGCGCTTCTACCGCGACTTCCACGCCGCACGCGCCTCCGACCCCACCGGCTTCGACACCCTGAAGAAAGTCCTCGGCGAGCCCGACATGGGCGCCTTCCAGAAGCGCTGGGAGCAGTTCGTCCTCGGCCTCGGCGAAGAGCGCCTGACGCCCGTCAGCCCTTAACGCACCTGACTTGAGGGTAGAGTTTGAGGTTGCTACCACAGAGACACGGAGACACAGCTTGAAGAGATAAGACCCCAAGCCGTGTCTCCGTGTCCCTGTGGTTAATTCTTTACCCTCGCGGGTCGCCTCTCATCGTAAGGCGCTATAGAATCGAAGCATGGATGAAGCGCTCGGGTGGGAGGTGGTCGCGCGGGAGGGCGAGGCGCGGGCCGGGCTGCTCGGCACGAGACGCGGGGTGGTCGAGACGCCGGTCTTCATGCCCGTGGGGACGCTCGGGTCGGTGAAGGGCGTGCGGTTCGAGGAGCTTGAGGCGGAAGATTTAGACGCGCGCATCATCCTGGGTAACACGTACCACCTCTGGCTGCGGCCGGGGCCGGAGGTCATCCGGGCGCTGGGCGGGCTGCACCGCTTCACCGGCTGGGGGCGCGCGCTGCTGACGGACTCGGGCGGGTTCCAGGTCTTCAGCCTGAGCCACATGCGGCGTCTGTCGGAGGAGGGCGTCGAGTTCCGCGCGCACACGGACGGGCGCCTCTGCTTCCTCTCGCCCGAGGTCTCGATGGAGGTGCAGGCCGCGCTCGGCTCGGACATCGTCATGGCCTTCGACGAGTGCCCGCCCGGCCGGGCCACGCACGAAGCGGCGCGCGCCTCGCTTGAGCTGACGGCGCGCTGGGCGCGGCGGTCGCGCACGCGCTTCGACGAGTTGCAGCGCGAAGGCGCCGACGCGGGGCGTCAGGGAATGGCCGCCGGAGTCGAAAGCCCCGACTCCGAGAATCTCGCGGGACGGCAGGCCGTCTTCGGCATCGTGCAGGGCGCGACGCATCTGGATTTGAGAAGAGAAAGTTTGGGGCGCACGGTCGAGGTCGGCTTCGACGGCTACGCCATCGGCGGCCTGAGCGTGGGGGAAGAGAAG